>NZ_JBWKCM010000003.1:359692-407542 GCF_056436485.1 Streptomyces sp. NPDC043746
GGCATAGGAGACAGAAGTGTGGTTGCCCTTATGCCGCTGCCTGAGGGCTACCCCCAGCACTCGCGCCGGACACCCAGGAAAAGAGCCCGCCCCCCCCCCCCCCCCCCCCCCCCCCCGCCTGGCGACCGGAAGGTCAGGCCTTCTTGTTGATCAGGGAGTTGATCTTGTCGTCGGCCTTCTTGGTGGCGTCGGCGACGGAGGAGCCCTTGACGATCTCCAGGAGCATGTTCTGGAGGACCTCCTCCTTCTCCACGGAGGCCCAGCCCGGCGCGATCGGCGTGAACCAGGCGTCCGGCACCGCGTTGGCGATGGCGGCCGTCTCCGGCTTCGACTTCAGCGGCTCAAGCTGCTTCTCGTTGTTCGGGAGGACGTTCTTCGAGGCGAGGACCTCGCCGCCCTTCGTGTTGGTGAAGAGGGCGATCCACTCCTGGCCGAGGTCCTGGATCTTGGACTTGGAGATCGTCGCGAGGTCCGAGCCGCCGATGAAGGACGGGAGGGCCTTGCCCTCGGGGCCGGGGATACCGGCCGTGGCGATCTTGCCCTCGAGCTTCGGGTTGCCGTTGTCGCCGCCCGTGACGCTGCCGGCCTCCCAGGCCTGGCCGTAGATGACCGCGGCCTTCTCGTTGGCCATGACGTTGGCGTGGTCCTGCTCGTCCTTCGTCACGTCGGCCTTGTTGTACTTCTTGACCAGGTTGACGTAGTGCTCGATGCCCTTCTGCGCCTCGGGCGTCGACAGAGCGGACTTCCACTCCTTGGAGCCCTCGTCGTAGTTGGCTATCTGGCCACCGTAGGCGGCGACGTAGGACATCGCGGCGTACCAGTAGCGGCCCGGGAAGTAGAGCGAGGAGGCGCGCTTGTCCGTCTTCTCCAGCTCGGCGGCGACCTTGTCCATCGCGGCGAGGAACTCGTCCTCGGTCTGCGGGAGGACGTCACTGCCGGTGCCGGCCTTCAGCATGTCCTGGTTGTAGACGGCCAGACGAGCACTGGCGTAGTAAGGAACGCAGTACGTCTTGCCTTCGAAGGTGCAGGTGTCCTTCAGACCCTTGATCCAGGTGTCCGAGTTCTCGTACTTGCCGGGGTCGATTTCCCCGAGCGCACCATTCAGGATGTACTGCATGGTCTCGGTGTTGCCGAGTTCGACAACGTCCGGGAATTTGTCGCCACCGAGAGAGGTGTCCAGCTTCTTGACCTTGTCGGCCCATCCCTGGTACTGAATGTTGACCTTGACGCCCGGGTACTTCTTGTTGAACTCGGCGTTGGTGTCCTTGACCAGCTCGGGCCAGGTGGACTGGGCCTCGCCCATGAGCCAGACGGTCAGGGTCTCCTTGCGGTCCTTCGGGTCCTGCGACGACCCCTTGTCGTCGGAACCACACGCCGCGACCGAAACCAACATGCCCGCGACACCGATCGCCGCGATGAGCTTGCGCTTCACGTCAAACCCTCCTCAGGGATGCTGCAACCCCACCCACCGCGAAGACATTCGACGAGTTCTGCTGGGGCTGGACCTGGTCTTTAATGGTTTAGACCAGTACCGGGAGCTTGGCCTAGACCTTTAGGGGTGTCAAGGGTGTATAAGAAGTGCACTCGCGTCCGTTATAGGACCGACACCTAAGGGAGGGCGACGACCCGTGACCGGACCGTGCCACCATGTGAGCCGCGACAGACGGAGGAGCCGGTGACGGCAGCAACGCAAGCGTCGGAAAGGCGGGCCATGGGTGCCGACGGGGGCAGTTCGGGGAGCGAGACCGGCAACGGTGCGCGCACCGCACGCGTACCGAAGTACTACCGGCTCAAGCGGCATCTCCTCGACATGACCGATACCTTGCCGCCCGGTACCCCGGTGCCGCCCGAGCGCACCCTGGCGGCCGAGTTCGACACCTCGCGCACCACCGTGCGCCAGGCCCTCCAGGAGCTGGTCGTCGAGGGCCGCCTGGAGCGCATCCAGGGCAAGGGGACCTTCGTCGCAAAGCCGAAGGTCTCCCAGGCGCTCCAGCTGACCTCGTACACCGAGGACATGCGCGCCCAGGGCCTGGAGCCGACGTCCCAGCTGCTCGACATCGGCTATGTCACGGCGGACGACACGCTCGCCGGGCTGCTGGACATCTCGACGGGCGGCCGGGTGCTGCGCATCGAGCGGCTCCGGCTCGCCAGCGGGGAGCCGATGGCGATCGAGACCACTCACCTTTCGGCCAAACGCTTCCCGGCGCTGCGCCGTTCGCTGGTGAAGTACACCTCGCTCTACACCGCGCTCGCCGAGGTGTACGACGTCCGCCTCGCCGAGGCCGAGGAGACCATCGAGACCTCACTCGCCACCCCGCGCGAGGCCGGTCTGCTGGGGACGGACGTGGGGCTGCCGATGCTGATGCTCTCCCGCCATTCCATCGATGGCCAGGGCGAACCGGTGGAATGGGTGCGCTCGGTCTACCGGGGCGACCGGTACAAGTTCGTGGCCCGTCTGAAGCGGCCGACGGACTGAGCGCACCCGGCGCACGCGCCGCGGGCGCAGCGCGAGACCGGGCGGTGGCCCCGGGGATCCCCTCCCCCGGGGCCACCGCCCGTTTTCGGTCGGACCCGGCTCCCGCGGCACCGGGTGAACCGATCCTCCCTCCCGTCCGTGTCCTTACCGCGGAACATCGGTGAAGACATCGGTGAGGTGCGACCGGTATGCGGACAAGGGTTCCCGCGAGCGGTCGCAGCACCTAGATTTCGCGCACGTTACGCCAGTGATCACGCGAGGGGACGGATCGATATGCCGGAATCGCCCACACCAGCACCACCGGTTCCACAGGCGCCGGGACGGCGGTCGCCGACCCCGAAGTCCATCGTCGTCTGGAGCCTGGTCGCCGTCGTCGGCGCCATCGGCTGGGCCACCCTCGCGCTCTCGCGGGGTGAGGAGGTCTCCGCCGCCTGGATGCTGGCGGCGGCGCTCGGCTCGTACGCCATCGCGTACCGCTTCTACTCCCGGTTCATCGCCAACCGGGTCCTGAAGGCGGACAAGAACCGGGCGACCCCGGCCGAACTGCAGGACAACGGTGTCGACTTCCACCCCACCGACCGACGTGTCCTCTTCGGCCACCACTTCGCCGCCATCGCCGGGGCCGGTCCGCTGGTCGGCCCGGTGCTCGCGGCCCAGATGGGGTATCTGCCGGGCACGATCTGGCTCGTCGTCGGCGTCATCTTCGCCGGTGCCGTCCAGGACATGGTGACGCTGTTCTTCTCCACCCGCCGCAACGGCCGTTCGCTGGGCCAGATGGCGCGCGACGAGATAGGGCCGGTCGGCGGGATCGCCGCCCTGGTCGCCGTCTTCATCATCATGATCATCCTGCTCGCGGTCCTCGCGCTGGTCATCGTGAACGCGCTCGCCCACTCCCCGTGGGGCGTCTTCTCCATCGGCATGACGATCCCGATCGCCCTCTTCATGGGCGTGTACCTGCGCATCCTGCGGCCCGGCAAGGTCAGTGAGGTCTCCCTCATCGGCGTCGCACTGCTGCTCCTCGCGATCGTCGCGGGCGGCTGGGTGGCCGAGTCCTCGTGGGCGGAGTTCTTCACCCTGGAGCCGGGCACGCTGGTCGTCTGGATGGTCGCGTACGGGTTCCTCGCCTCCGTGCTCCCGGTCTGGCTGCTGCTGGCCCCGCGCGACTACCTCTCCACCTTCATGAAGGTCGGCACGATCGCGCTGCTCGCCCTCGGCGTGGTGATCGCGCTGCCGACGCTGAAGATGCCCGCGGTCACCGACTTCGCCACCAACGGACAGGGGCCGGTCTTCGCCGGCTCGATGTTCCCGTTCGTCTTCATCACCATCGCCTGCGGGGCGCTCTCCGGCTTCCACTCCCTGGTCTCCTCCGGCACCACGCCGAAGATGGTCCAGAAGGAGACGCAGATCCGGATGATCGGCTACGGCGCCATGCTGACCGAGTCGTTCGTGGCGATCATGGCCATGATCGCGGCCTGCATCATCGACCCGGGGCTGTACTTCGCCATCAACGCGCCCGTCGGTGTGATCGGTGACAGCGTCCAGTCCGCCTCCGAGGCCGTGGCCAACTTCGGCTTCACCATCACCCCGGACGCCCTGGCGCAGGCCGCCAAGGACGTCGAGGAAGCCAGCCTGCTCTCCCGGACCGGTGGCGCGCCCACGTTCGCGCTCGGCATGGCGGAGATCTTCTCCGCGGTGATCGGCGGAACGGCGATGAAGGCGTTCTGGTACCACTTCGCGATCATGTTCGAGGCGCTCTTCATCCTCACCACCGTGGACGCCGGCACCCGGGTCGGGCGCTTCATGCTCCAGGACATGCTGGGCAACGCCTACAAGCCGTTCCGCGAGGTCAGCTGGAAGCCGGGCGTCTGGTTCGCCAGCGCCGTCGTGGTCGGCGGCTGGGGCTACTTCCTCTGGGTCGGCGTGCACGACCCGCTGGGCGGCATCAACCAGCTGTTCCCGCTCTTCGGCATCGCCAACCAGCTGCTGGCCGCCGTGGCACTGGCGGTCTGCACCACCCTGCTGGTCAAGTCGGGCCGCCTGAAGTGGGCCTGGGTCACCGCCGTCCCGCTCGCCTGGGACGTGGCCGTCACCCTCACCGCGAGCTGGCAGAAGATCTTCTCCTCCGACGTGAAGATCGGCTTCTTCGCCCAGCGCGACAAGTACCAGGCGGGGATCGACGCGGGCGAGGTGCTGGCGCCCGCCAAGTCCATGGACGACATGCGGACCATCGTCACCAACTCCACCGTCGACGGGGTGCTCTGCGCGCTCTTCGCCCTCCTCATCCTCATCGTCCTCGTGGACGCCGGCCGGGTCTGCTACCGGGCCATCCGCGATCCGGAGAGCGTCAGGCTCCACGAGACGCCGTACGTGCGGTCGAAGTTCGTCGCCCCGGCCTCGCTCTTCGCCACCAAGGAGGAGAAGGCCGAACTGGCGGAGGCCGGAGTCGGCCCCGAGGGCGGCCTCCGCAAGGAGCCGGCCGGGACGGGGAGCCGGACATGACGGTCGCGGACGTACGGCGGATGGCGGGACGGATCCGCTTCTACGTCCGGGAGCTGACCGGCGAAGCCGCGTACGACCGCTATGTGGCGCACGCCAGGGCCCACGATCCCGACACACCCGTGATGAGCCGCCGGGCCTTCGAGCGCAGCCGTACGGACGCCCGCGAGGCGGACCCCCGCGAGGGCTTCCGCTGCTGCTGACCGCCACCGGTCGATCAGGCTGCCGGCCACCACCGGCCGGTGCTGCTCGGCCGATCGGGGCCGTCGCACCCCTTCCAGGGGCGCGGCGGCCCCCTTTCGCGCCTTGGGACGAGCCCGGCCGCCCTCGGTTTCCCGGTGCGCGGGGCCCCGGCCGTACGAAAGGATGTGCCCATGACATCGCGCTCCCGGTCCCCCCGGCTCCGGCCCCTCCTCCTGGCCGTGACACTGGCCCTGGCGGCGGTGACGGGGTGCGGCACCGCGTCGGCCCCCGGCTCGGAGTCGTCGGCGGACCGGAGTCCATCGGCCGGACCGGCGCCCGACCGGGCGGAGCTGGAGGCGCGGGCCGGCGCCGCGCAGCTCGTCACGGAGCATGTCTGGGTGACCGAGGCCGCGGGCTACACCGTGGCGCGTCAGTCGGTCGGGGTGCTCGGTGACGACGGGTTCGGCAGCTCCTACACCTCGCCGGACGGCGGGGTGCTCCAGCTGTCGGTGGAACGCCGCCCGCACGCCGTGGCCGACTGCACGGAGGCCTCCGCGCCCGACGGGGGTCAGGAGCCCCTGGTGACGTGCGAGCGGGACGGCGAACACCGTTACCGCGCCACGGAGTCGGGCCACGCGTACGCCCGGGAACAGGGCGACCTGGTGATCACGGTGAGCGGGGCTCGCGAGCAGGTGGACCGGGCGACGCTGCGGTCGGCGGCGCGTGCCGCCCACCGCGCCGACGACCACGAGCTGGACCGGCTGCTGCCGCCCGGGGGCGGCTCCGGACCACAGCCCGTCGAGCGGGGCGACCTGCCGCCGGTGGGCGACGGCGCCCCGAACAACGGGGTGGGGGCGAGCGGCTGATGGATCTGACAGTCAGGGTGGCGGAGCCCGCCGAGTACACCGTGCTCGGCGAGATCATCGCCGAGGCCTATCTCGGCGATGATCTGCTGGACGGCCCTCAGGACCCCTACCTCCTCAGACTGCGGGCGGTGGAGCAGCGGGCGGCCGAGGCCGAGGTGCTCGTGGCGCTCGACGCGGACGGGGTGGTGCTCGGGGGTGTCACGTATGCCGCTCCCGGCACTCCTTGGCGCGATATCGCCGGTCCGGACGAGGCCGAGTTCCGGATGCTGGCCGTGGCCCGCGCGGGGCGGGGACGGGGCGTGGGAGAGGCTCTCGTACGGGCGTGCGTCGAGCGGGCCCGGTCCGCCGAAGGCGTCCGGGGGCTGGTGCTGTCGACGCAGCCGGCCATGCTCCCGGCCCATAGGATCTACCGTCGGCTCGGCTTTCTGCGGACCCCTGAGCGGGACTGGCAGCCGGTGCCGGGCATGCGCCTCATGACCTTCAGGCTGGAGCTGGAGGCGGCCTCCTGAAGGGCACACCGAATCGACGCGACACAACATGTGGGGGCCGCATCATCTGGCGGCCCCCACATGTATGCTCGACCTCGCTGTCGCCGCAGGGGAATCCGGTGTGAATCCGGAACTGTCCCGCAACGGTGTGATCAGTGTGCTTTGCACACCCCAAGTCCGAAGACCTGTCGACAGTGCGTCCGGCTCGACCGAACCGGACGCCAGACGTCCGGGCCTCGCGGATGGGCCGGTGGACGCCGTAGCAGTGCTGCCTCGTCAGGCATCGCGCTGCCCGGTTTCCCCGCTCGCCGCCGGCCCCCAGCCGAGCGAGGGAAAGCCCAGTGACCATCGCGCCCGCCGATCCGGTTTCAGCCACCGAATCCGCTGCCTCCACCGCGTCCGGAGCAGGCACGACCGACGGACCCGGGACCGCCCTGCTGCGGACCCTGACCGACCTCACCGTCGATCTGCCCGACACCGACCCCGGACGGGTCGCCGCCTCCGCGCTCCGCGGGCGCAACGCCCGCTCCGACGAGGCCGAGCTGCGCATGCTGGCCACCGAGGCGGCGGCAGGCCTGATCTCCGAGGACCCGGCGTACTCCAAGCTCGCCGCCCGGCTGCTGACCCGGACGATCGCCGACGAGGCCGCGGGCCAGGGCGCCACGTCCTTCTCCGCCTCGGTCGCCGTCGGCCACCGCGAGGGCCTGATCGCGGACCGCACCGCCGCCTTCGTGGAGCTGCACGCCGAGGCGCTGGACGCGCTGGTGGAGCGGACGCTGGCCGAGGGCGCGGACGACCGCTTCGGCTACTTCGGTCTCCGTACGCTGCACAGCCGCTACCTGCTGCGGCACCCGATCACCCGTCAGGTCATCGAGACGCCCCAGCACTTCATGCTGCGCGTGGCCTCGGGGCTGGCCGAGGACGAGTCGGTCCGGGCGCTGGACGAGGTCGCCGCGCTCTACGGGCTGATGAGCAAGCTGGACTACCTCCCCTCCTCCCCCACGCTCTTCAACTCCGGCACCCGGCACCCGCAGATGTCCTCCTGCTATCTGCTGGACTCCCCCAAGGACGAGCTGGACTCGATCTACGACCGCTACCACCAGGTGGCACGCCTCTCGAAGCACGCCGGCGGTATCGGCCTCTCCTACTCCCGTATCCGCGCCCGTGGTTCGCTGATCCGGGGCACCAACGGGCACTCCAACGGCATCGTGCCGTTCCTCAAGACGCTGGACGCCTCCGTGGCCGCGGTGAACCAGGGCGGTCGGCGCAAGGGCGCGGCGGCGGTCTACCTGGAGACCTGGCACGCGGACATCGAGGAGTTCCTGGAGCTGCGCGACAACACGGGTGAGGACCAGCGGCGTACGCACAACCTCAACCTGGCGCACTGGATCCCGGACGAGTTCATGCGCCGCGTCGACGCGGACACCGAGTGGTCGCTGTTCTCGCCCGCCGACGTGCCCGAGCTGGTCGACCTGTGGGGCGACGAGTTCGACGCGGCCTACCGCGCGGCCGAGGCCAGGGGGCTGGCCCGCAAGACGATGCCGGCGCGCGAGCTGTACGGCCGGATGATGCGGACCCTCGCGCAGACCGGCCAGGGGTGGATGACGTTCAAGGACGCCTCCAACCGGACCGCGAACCAGACCGCCGAGCCGGGCCGGGTCGTGCACTCCTCGAACCTGTGCACGGAGATCCTGGAGGTCACCGACGACGGCGAGACGGCCGTCTGCAATCTGGGCTCGGTCAACCTGGGCGCGTTCGTCGCCGACGGCTCGATCGACTGGGAGCGCCTGGACGCCACCGTCCGTACGGCAGTGACCTTCCTCGACCGGGTGGTGGACATCAACTTCTACCCGACCGAGCAGGCCGGGAACTCCAACTCCCGCTGGCGGCCGGTCGGCCTGGGCGCGATGGGCCTCCAGGACGTGTTCTTCCAGCTGCGCCTGCCGTTCGACTCCCCGCAGGCCCGCGCGCTCTCCACGAAGATCTCCGAGCGCATCATGCTCGCCGCGTACGAGGCCTCCTGCGACCTGGCCGAACGCTCGGGCCCGCTGCCCGCGTGGTCGAAGACGCGTGCCGCGCGCGGTGTGCTGCACCCCGACCACTACGACACCGAGCTGAACTGGCCGGAGCGCTGGGACGCCCTGCGCGCCCGGGTCGCGAAGACCGGTATGCGCAACTCGCTGCTGCTCGCCATCGCGCCGACCGCCACGATCGCCTCGATCGCCGGTGTGTACGAGTGCATCGAGCCGCAGGTCTCCAACCTGTTCAAGCGCGAGACGCTCAGCGGTGAGTTCCTCCAGGTCAACGCCTACCTCGTGGACGAGCTGAAGAAGCTCGGCGTCTGGGACGCCCGCACCCGTGAGGCGCTGCGCGAGGCCAGCGGATCGGTCCAGGGCTTCGCGTGGATCCCCGAGGACGTGCGGGCGCTGTACCGCACGGCGTGGGAGATCCCGCAGCGCGGTCTGATCGACATGGCGGCGGCCCGTACGCCGTTCCTCGACCAGAGCCAGTCGCTCAACCTGTTCCTGGAGACGCCGACGATCGGCAAGCTCTCCTCGATGTACGCGTACGCCTGGAAGCAGGGGCTGAAGACGACGTACTACCTCCGCTCGCGCCCGGCGACCCGGATCGCCCGTGCCGCGTCCGGCCAGGCGGCGGCCGCCGCCCCCATCCCCGTACAGCAGGCGACGGCTCCCGACGCGGACGCCATCGCCTGCTCCCTCGAAAACCCCGAGTCCTGCGAGGCCTGCCAGTAATGAGCACCACGAACAGCGAGAAGAACCTGCTCGACCCGGGCTTCGAGCTGACCCTGCGCCCCATGCGCTACCCGGACTTCTACGAGCGCTACCGGGACGCGATCAAGAACACCTGGACCGTGGAGGAGGTCGACCTCCACTCGGACGTGGCCGACCTCGCCAAGCTGTCGCCGGGTGAGCAGCACATGATCGGCCGCCTGGTCGCCTTCTTCGCGACCGGCGACTCGATCGTGGCGAACAACCTGGTGCTGACGCTCTACAAGCACATCAACTCCCCCGAGGCGCGGCTGTACCTGTCGCGGCAGCTCTTCGAGGAGGCCGTGCACGTCCAGTTCTATCTGACGCTGCTGGACACCTACCTGCCCGACCCGGACGACCGTGCGGCGGCGTTCGCGGCGGTGGAGAACATCCCCTCGATCCGCGAGAAGGCGCAGTTCTGCTTCAAGTGGATGGACTCGGTCGAGAAGATCGACCAGCTGGAGACGAAGGCCGACCGCCGCCGCTTCCTGCTGAACCTGATCTGCTTCGCGGCCTGCATCGAGGGGCTGTTCTTCTACGGCGCCTTCGCGTATGTGTACTGGTTCCGCTCGCGCGGCCTGCTGCACGGCCTCGCCACGGGCACCAACTGGGTCTTCCGTGACGAGACCATGCACATGAACTTCGCCTTCGAGGTCGTGGACACCGTCCGCAAGGAGGAGCCCGAGCTCTTCGACGACGCGCTCCAGCAGCAGGTCACCGACATGCTGAAGGAGGCCGTCGAGGCGGAGCTCCAGTTCGGCCGCGACCTGTGCGGCGAAGGCCTGCCCGGCATGAACACCGAGTCGATGCGCCAGTACCTGGAGTGCGTCGCCGACCAGCGCCTGGCCCGCCTGGGCTTCCCGACGGTCTACGGCTCGGAGAACCCGTTCTCCTTCATGGAGCTCCAGGGCGTCCAGGAGCTGACGAACTTCTTCGAGCGCCGCCCGTCCGCCTACCAGGTGGCGGTGGAGGGCTCGGTCGGGTTCGACGACGACTTCTAGGCCCGCTCCGGACCTCGTTCCGGACCGCCGGACCCGCTTCCGGACTGCGGAGAACAAAGGGGCCCCACCGTGCTGCCGTGCACGGTGGGGCTTCCGCGTTCCCCCACGGCAGGACGGAGACCGGCCGGACGGAAAATGATTGGACTAGACCAAACCTCCGCGTGCACACTCTCAGCTCGACTTCGCCCCCACAGGGCCGGCTCGCTCCAGGAGAGGCGCACATGGCCGTCATCGAAGTGGCAGACCTCGTCAAGGAGTTCAGCCGACCCAAACGGCAGGAGGGCGCCTTCGCGGGCATCCGCACGCTCCTGACCCGTGAGCGGACCGTCAAACGTGCCGTCGACGGCGTCGACTTCACGGTCCAGCAGGGCGAGATGGTCGGCTATCTCGGCCCCAACGGCGCGGGGAAGTCCACCACCATCAAGATGCTCACCGGCATCCTCGTCCCCACGTCCGGCACGGTCACGGTCGCCGGTGCCACGCCCTGGCGGGACCGGTCCCGCAACGCCCGCCGGATAGGCGTGGTCTTCGGCCAGCGCAGCCAGCTCTGGTGGGACCTGCCCCTGCGCGACTCGCTCTGGCTGATCGGCCGTCTCTACGACGTGCCACAGGCCCGGTTCCGCGAGAGGCAGCGGCAGTTCAGCGAGGTGCTCGACCTCGGCCCGTTCCTCGACACCCCCGTCCGTCAGCTCTCCCTGGGCCAGCGGATGCGCGGCGACCTCGCCGCCGCGATGCTCTACGACCCGGACATCCTCTACCTGGACGAGCCGACCGTCGGACTCGACGTCATCGCCAAGGAGCGGATACGCACCTTCGTCGGGGAACTGAACCGGGAATCGGGTACGACGGTCGTCCTCACCACCCACGACCTGGACGACGTCGAGGAACTCTGCGACCGGATCGTCCTCATCGACCACGGCAGGGTCGCCTACGACGGCGCGGTGGACGAGCTGAAGGCCCGCTATGCCCCGCACCGCGAACTCGTGGTGCAGACCGACCGGCTGGAGAGCGTCGAGGGCGCGGAGGTCGTCCGCCGGGAGGACGGCAGGGTGTGGCTGCGCTTCGACCCCGTACGCACCCCGCCCGCCGAACTGGTGGCGGCGGTGCTGGCGCAGCACCGGGTGACCGACCTCTCGATCGTGGAACCCGAGCTGGAGAGCGTCATCCACCGGATCTACGCGGACCGCGGATGACCGCCGCACCCGCCCCCGCCTCGGCGAAGACGGCCCCCGCCTCCGCGAAACGGCCACTCGGAACGTTGCTCCGCGCCCATCTCGCCTGCGCCCGGATGGAGTTCCGCGCCGCCCTCACCTACCGGACGGCCTATCTGTCGTCCTTCGCGATGATGCTCCTCCAGATCTGGCTGCTGACGGTGGTCTGGAAGGCCCTCTACGACGGCCGCGCGGAGGTGGACGGGCTCAGTCTCACCACCATGACCGCGTACGCGACGCTGACGACGCTCCAGTACCAGTTGGTCAGCCCGTGGCGGTCCTCCCCCATCGACCAGCGGGTCCGGGAGGGCAAGGTCGCCGTGGACCTGCTGCGGCCCGTCGGCTTCCCCGGGCAGATGCTCTCCGGCCAGCTCGGGTGGGCATCGGCCGCGGTCCCGGTCCTGCTGGTGGCGCTGCCGTTCGCGCTGCTGATCGGCGCGGGCCGGGCACCCGCCTCCACGGCGGCGGGGTTCGCCTACCCCGTGGCGCTGATCGGTGCGCTGCTCGTGAACCAGCTGCTCGGGCTGCTGCTCGGCCTGGTCTCCTTCTGGACCCTGGAGGTGAGCGGCGCCCTCATGGCCTACCGCTTCGTCGCACAGTTCTTCTCCGGGGCCCTGGTGCCCCTGTGGTTCATGCCCGGCCCGGTCAGAGCAGCGGCGGAGTGGCTGCCCTTCCAGGCCACCGCGTACACCCCGGCGGCCGTCTACCTGGGCCAGGTCGAGGGCCTGGGCATCGTGGCCGCCCTCGGGGTCCAGCTGGCGTGGATCGGCGCGCTCGGCGCACTGGCCGCGTTCGTCTGGTCGCGCGCCCGGCGCCGCGTCATGTCGCAGGGGGGCTGAGGGACGATGCGAGGTCCACGGGTCTATCTGCTGCTGGCCGGCGCGGCGTTCCGGGCCGAGTTCCAGTACCGGGGGAACCTGCTCGTCAACATCGTCGGCGGCCTGTTCTACCAGGGCGTCGGGCTGGCCTTCATCTGGGCGGTGCTGGACCGCTTCGGGCAGGTCGGCGGCTGGGGGCTGGGCGAGATCGCCTTCCTCTACGGGATCAGGCTGACCGCCCACGGCCTGTGGCTGCTCCCCGGTCACCAGCTGATCCACGTCGACGAGGTCGTCATCGAGGGCGAGTACGACCGCTATCTCGTCCGGCCGGTGCCGCCGCTGGTCCAGCTCCTCACCCGCAGGGTGCGGCTCAGCTCGCTCGGCGACCTGGCGGGCGGAGTGGTCCTCCTGTCCATCGCCTCGGCCTCCGCGCCGGTCGACTGGTCGCCGGTGGCCGTCGGCTTCCTCGTGCTCGCGGTGGTGGGCGGCGCGCTGGTGGAGGGTTCCCTGCAACTGGCCGCCTCCGCACTGGTCTTCCGGATGAAGAGGGTCTCCCCCATCAAGTTCGCCATCGACATGATCTTCAGCGACTTCGGCAACTACCCGCTGAAGATCTTCGGCCCGGTGGCGGGCTTCGGACTGACCTTCGTCTTCCCCCTGGCCTTCGTCGCCTATCTGCCGGCGACCGTGCTGATGGACCGGGGCGAGGAACTCGCCGTGCCCGAATGGCTGGCCTGGGGCGCTCCCGCCATCGGCGTCGTGCTCATGTACGCCGCGTACCGCTTCTGGGAACGGCAGTCCCGCCACTACGAGAGCAGCGGGCACTGAGCGGAACCTCCGGGGCCGCGGAACGTCCTGCCCGGCGCACGGCCGGGGTAGTACGCCGCTGAGAACCGCGCCCGTCAGGCGGGGTCGAACGCCCCGGCCCGTACGCCGGAGACGAACGCGGAGAACGCGGCGGTACGGACGTCGACCACCGGGCCGTCCACACCTGCGAGTCGCGGACCGGGACGATGCCGCGTGGGGCGACGAGGTTGGCGGCGACCTCAACGCAGTCACCGCCGTTGTCGCTGGACGAAGAGGTGACCACCGCGGGAGCTGGGTCACCGTGCAAGGCCCTTCCGCAGCAGAAGGCCCCACCACGCACGGCACGACGGCACCGGGGAGCTTCCAGCCGTTGGGGTCCTCACGCGTCGAAGTCGTACTCCAGGACGTAGGCCGCCGCGTCCAGGACCATTTCGTTGACCTCCACAGGGCGTCGGTCCTGCTCAGCGAACGCCGTACGGCAGACGAGCATGACGGGCGTCCCGGCCGGAAGGCTCAGCCTCGACGCCTCCTCTGGCAGAGGCATACGGGAGCGGATCTCCTCCCGGAAGTGGACCGGCCGGTGGCCCAGTTCGGCCAGCCGCGCGTAGGTCCCTCCCGGTCCCGTGTCCTGCTGGGTAATTGCCGAGCCATCGACCAGGGACGCGGGGAGGTACGAGGTCGACAGCAGCACCGGCTTGCCTTCGAGGACAAACCGCCGACTCCTGGCCCAGACGCTCTCCCCCGCTCCGAGGCCGAGCACCTTCGCCACACTCTCCGGGGCGACTCCCTCGCGCACCTCCACCTGGTCCACCACCAGGTCCCGACCGCCGAGGTCCGCTTCGCAGACAGAACGGCCGGACCCCCACTGCTCGCTCGCCAGCCGCTGAATCCCACGACGCCTGAGCGGCTGGAAGGCCCGAACGAAGACGCCCGCGCCCTTCCGCGCTTCAGTCAGCCCTTCGCTCTGGAGCACGCCCAGCGCCTGCCGAACCGTCATGCGCGCTACACCGTACTGCGCCATGAGGTCGTTCTCGCCGGGAAGACGGCTCCCCGCTCCCCATACTCCCGACCGGATCTCCGCCTTCAAGGCGTTCGCGATCCGCTGGTACTTGGGCTCACGGCGGCTGGCGTCGGTGGCCATCAACGGGTTCCCCTCCTTTCCGGACATCTGAGGCCCGCCCATCACTCACACGACATCCGGGCAGGCCACGTGAGCCGGTCGGCTGCCCCCACCTGGGCGGTTTGCAGGTGGGGCGTGCAGGCCGTCGACGCCGAGCGGCGGGCCTTGCTGTACGGGGCCGACCCCGTACAGGTCTGCCGGTACGCGCCTGAAGGACCTGCAAGGCCGTATGGCTGACAGCTACTTCCGCGAAGGCCGTCTACACCTGGGACTACCTGCGGGACGACCGCCGGGAAAGCCACCCTGCGCCACCAGTTCGTACGGACGCCGGAACGGCCCCGAACGCGTACCGCCGGACCTTCCGGGGGCCGGGAGCGGGGCACAGGAGCTGGGCCGGGACGTGCGATGCCCGGCGTCGCCTGAGGAGGCGGACGCCGGGCGCGGCGGAGTGCCGGAGAGCTGGAGGTCAGATGCCGCAGCTGGGGGCCGACCAGAAACGGTTGGGGCCCTGGTTGACGTGCACGTGGTCGTTGTGTCCGCTGTAGCCGGGGCCGAGGATGCCCCGGAAGCCGTGGTAGCGGGCCTGCTTGGCCAGCGTGCACAGTGAGTGCGGGGAGGCCCCGAGGTCGACCGCGTCACCGTACAGGTGGCGGCTGTTGCTCGCTCCGCCGACTGCCGAGTTGCAGGAGTAGGAGCGGAATCCGCTGGTGACCCGGATCGACTGGTCTCCCAGCGCGTGGCGCAGCGCCTCCAGCTTCCACATGCTGCTGAGCGCGTTGGCCTTGGCCGTGCCCGCCGCCACCGCGCCGCCCGCCCAGGTGCTGTTGCACTTGTTCAGCTCGGGGTAGGTGAAGTGGATCGGGGTGCAGTCGTTGTCCTGGAGCGCGTAGATCTTGTTCTGGGTGGCCGGGCCCGCGATCCCGTCGGCAGCCAGTCCGTAGGCCGCCTGGAACCGCTTGACCGCGGCGGTGGTGGCCGGGCCGTAGGAGCCGTCGATGGCCAGCACGGAGTCATAGCCGGGCCAGCCGGCGACCCGGATCTGGAGCTGCGTGACGTCGCTGCCGGTGGCCCCGGGCGAGAGCGTGCGGGTCCAGGTGTAGCAGCCGTCGGCCTGCGCGGGACCGGCGGTCAGCACCGCCCCGCCCAGCGCGAAAGTAATGGTCATGACAAGTCCGAGCAGGACGCGTGCGGCGCGTTTCAGCATGGGGCTCCCTCTCGGTCACGGACGCTGTGGTGCGAGCTTGGCGCAGGGGTCGACGCGCGTCAACTACACACAGGTAAACGGCAGTTAGCTGCCACGCGTGGCGTACGGCCACAGGAAAGGCGGTCCGGCTGGCGCCGGACCGCCTCCCTCCGCAGACGCGCGCCCTCAGGCGTTGGGGACCGTCTCGTAGCGCGGCGTGCCCTCTTCCATCTGCCGCAGCGCGTCCTTGCGGTCGCGCTTGGAGAGCCGGTCGATGTACAGGTAGCCGTAGAGGTGGTCCGTCTCGTGCTGGAGGCAGCGCGCGAAGTAGCCGGTGCCCCGGACCCGGATCGGGTTGCCCTTCGCGTCCTGGCCGCGCACCACCGCGTAGTCGGGGCGGGCGAGCGAGGCGTACGCGGTCGGGACCGAGAGGCAGCCCTCGTTGGAGTCGTCGAGCACCCGGCGCTCGGGCTCCAGCTCCTCCAGGACCGGGTTGCAGACCACTCCGGTGTGCCGCTTGCCGTCGTCGTCCGGGCAGTCGTAGACGAAGACCTTGAGGTCCACGCCGATCTGGTTGGCCGCCAGGCCCACGCCCTCGGCCGTCTTCTGGCTGGCGAACATGTCGTCGATCAGCTGCGCCAGCTCGTCGTCGAACTCCGTGACGTCCTTGCACTCCTTGTGCAGCACCGGGTTGCCCACGACCGTGATCGGACGCGACGTACCGCGCTCCCGGTAGGCCGCCTCGCGCGCCTCGCAGTCCTCGGTGTCGATGACGAACCCCTCGTCGTCCACGCCGATCCGCCCGTCCGTCTCCTGCTGCGACATGTCCGCCGTACGCCTTCCTGCAAAACCCTGAACTCGGTGACCCCGCCGCACGCCCTGGAAACCCGGGGACGGCGAGAGGAACAGCACCGCGATCGGTGCGCGTACAGCCTACGGGCAGCGGTCAGCAGACTTCTTCGAGATCCCGCCACTCGCGGCTGTCCGGACTGTCCGCGACCCAGCCGTCCAGCAGCCCGCGCACCAGCCCGGCCGGGGCCGCGAGACCGCACTCGCGCTCGGGGACCCAGAGGTCACCGCCGCCCGCCGTGCGGTGGCCGAGCGGCCCGGGATGGCCCGGCTCGCTGTGGTCGTGCGGGTCCAGGTGCTCCCCGTCGCCCTCGTCGCTCTCCATCCGGCTCTCCGAACAGGCCCGGCAGAGCAGCCGTACGGAGGAGGACCAGTCCTCGGCGGCGAACCCGGCGTCCGACGCCAGCTTCTCCAGCGCGTCCCGGTCCTCCTCGGTGGCCGCCTCCAGCAGCACCACCCAGGTCGGCACCGGGGACGGTGCCCACAGCTCGATCTCGTCGAAGACCGGATACGTGGGCCCGGCGGCGGTGACCCGCTCGCCGTTGGGCACCCCGTCGTGCAGCACGACCTCGCCCCAGCGCCGCCCGGAGGACGGCAGCGGGATGGAGAGCACCTCGATCCGGGCCGGGTCGAGCCGGCGGCCCCAGACCACCTCGGCCTCGCCCTCCGGCGAGAGCCGCACCGCGGCGCTGCCCAGCTCCATACCGGTGGGCTCGGTGGTGGCCGCGCTGTTCAGACCCGCGCCGGGCACCTTGAGTCCGTACGCCTGCCAGGCCCGGCGCGCCAGCGGCCAGTCCTGGAGCGCGGTGGCGGCGATGCCGACGTTCCACCAGTCCGGGGCGCCGGACTCGCGGTCCAGCAGCGCGACCGCCCGCAGGCCCGCCGCACGGGCCTGCTCCCAGTCGTGCCGGAACTTGTGGAGCAGCGCCAGGTTGAACCAGGACTCCGAGAGCCAGGGCTCCAGATCCGCCGCGCGCGTCAGCAGCGCCCCCGCGTCCTCGTACCGGCCGTCGCCGATCAGCGTGAACGCGCGGTCCGTGGCCTGCCGCCAAGAGGCGGACGGGCGATGCCGTACCTTCCCGAAGATCCTCACGATTCCCGCCTGTCCCGACTGGGCACCCTCGTTTTCGCTCTGCTTTCGCATCCAACCATGCCCGGCCGGACGCCCGCTCATTACCCATGGGTTACCCGCCCGCGGCCCGGGTCAGACCGCACCGGCCGAAGCTCTTGCGAGGGCGGTCGCGGCCGGTGGCCGGTGGCCGGGCCCGGCGGCGGTGCCGAGCCGCTCCAGCGGCCCCGGGGGCCCGTCGACGCTTCCCCGCACCCGCCGTCGTATGCGTCGGCCGGGCCGTGAATCCTCGACATGACGGGGATGCGCGGGCGTGCGCGGGGGCCGTGGCCGGGTGCGTGAGGCCCACCCGGGCGGGGCCGCTGCGGCCTACTGCTCGCGCGCTGTGGCGGCGTCCTGGCCGCCGAGCGTGATGTCCAGCTCGGGCACGGCCTCGCCGGCCCGGATCAGGTCGATCCGGCCCATCACCTTGGAGCGCAGGTCGCTCGGGACCTCGTCCTGACCGCAGCAGCGCTTGACCAGCTTCTTCACGGCCTGCTCCAGGCCGTACTTCTCCAGGCACGGGGAGCACTCCTCGAAGTGCACCTCGAATTTGGTGCAGTCGCCCTCGGGCATCTCCCGGTCGAGAAACTCGTAGAGATGGTCGAGGACCTCCGAGCAGTCGGTCTCGTGCGGCTCTCCGCAGTTCATGAGGCAGAGCCCTTCCGATCGTCCGAACCACCGGTGCCGGCCGCGACGAGCCCGCGCTCACGGGCGTAGTCCTCCAGCATGCCGCGCAGCTGGCGGCGGCCACGGTGCAGCCGGGACATCACCGTACCGATGGGTGTCCCCATGATGTCCGCGATCTCCTTGTAGGCAAAGCCCTCTACGTCGGCGAGATAGACGGCGATGCGGAACTCTTCGGGGATCGCCTGGAGCGCGGCCTTCACATCGGAGTCCGGGAGGTGGTCGAGCGCCTGGGACTCCGCGGAGCGCAGACCGGTCGACATGTGCGACTCGGCGCGTGCCAGCTGCCAGTCCTCGATCTCCTCGGCGGCGCTGCGCTGGGGCTCGCGCTGCTTCTTGCGGTACGAGTTGATGAAGGTGTTGGTGAGGATGCGGTACATCCACGCCTTGAGGTTGGTGCCCTCACGGAACTGGTGGAAGGAGCCGTACGCCTTGGCGTAGGTCTCCTGGACCAGGTCCTCGGCGTCCGCGGGGTTGCGCGTCATGCGCAGCGCGGCCGAGTACATCTGGTCGAGGAAGCCGAGGGCGTCCCGCTCGAAGCGCGCGTTGCGCTCGGCGGGCGTCTCCGGTGCACGGCCGTCGTCGGTCCCTGTGTCGGTCCCAGTGACCGGACCCACCTCCTCCAACGATGTGGCGGAGCCGAAACCGGACCCGCTCGTCTCGGAGAATAGTCGACCTTGCTTCGGGACGGGCTGTCGATCTCCATCGCCCGGCGTCCGCCCGGAGGTGGTCCTCGCCGCGGGCAGCACCGTCCACTCCAGGTCAGCGGTGTTCGAGCGGCTCGGGCAGATGGTCGAACCCATGCGACGGACTCCCTCTCCACGTACGACGTTGTTGTACCGACGTCCCGAACAACAGCGCCTGTGTGCGGGGCATTCCCGCGGCTCCTGTCGCGCCGGGGTACGGGGCGGGCTTCTCGCCGGGGGCGGTGGCGTTGGCCGTGGCCCGGGTCATCCCAGTGACGTGAGCCACCGGGTGACCGCCCCGGTGATGACGGCCATCGTCTGAGCCTCACTCAGCCCGGACTTCTTCGGTACGGCGAAGCCATGGTCCCCGTAGGGGACTTCCGTCAGCTCGTACGGGCCGGGCGGGAACTCCGCGGGTCGCCCGAACGGGTCGTTGCCGCCCTGGACCACCAGGGTGGGCACCCCCGTACCGAGCAGTTCCCCGGCGCGGGACTTCTCCGGCTTGCCCGGCGGGTGGAGCGGGAAGCCGAGGGCGAGGACCGCCGCCGCGCCCAGTTCGGTGGCGGTCCGGCAGGCGACCCGGGCCCCGGCGCTGCGTCCTCCGGCGACGACCGGGAGGCCGGGTCCGGACAGGACGGGCCACAGGCCTCGCCAGCCGGTGTCCAGGGTCTTCGGAGCGGGCGCCACCTTCTTTCCGGCCACCCGCCAGGGCTGCTCCACCAGGGCGACGGTGACCCCGTGTCCGGGCAGGGCGGCGGCCAAGGCCTGGAGGTCACGCGCCTCGATGCCGCCGCCCGCCCCGTGGCTCACGGCCAGCACGAGGCGGGGAGGGGCTGCCGTGGCGCGGAACCAGGTGATCCGGGCCTCTCCGGCGTCGGTGGGGACGGTCTGGACGTTCTGCTGACGACTCACGGGGCCATCCTCTCGCGCGCCCCTCAGAACAGCGTGGCCTCCTCCGGCGCGGCCAGCTCCTCCAGCAGTTCGGGCCCGTTGTTGCGGACGTTGCTCACGGCGGTGGCGACCGGGTAGGCGCGCATCAGCCCGCCCGGCGGCGGCTCCAGGAGCGCGCGCAGCTCGTCCAGGCCGGTGTGCGTGGGGTCCAGCCAGGTGTCCCAGCGGTCCGGGGTGAGCATCAGCGGCATCCGGGGGTGGATGTCCGCGAGCGCGGCCGGGCCCTCGGCGGGGGCGACGGCCAGGGGGGTGGTCTCGGCCTCGGTGGTGATCACCGAGCACGTCGCCCACCAGGCGTTCTCATGGTCGCCGGGGAGGGTCGGGTCGCGCCAGAACTCGTACAGTCCGGCCATGGCGAAGACCGAGCCGTCGGCCGGGGTGACGAAGTAGGGCTGCTTGCGCGCCCGCTTCTTGCCCTTCTTCTCCTCCAGCTGCCGCTCCTCGGCCCCGGTGACCCACTCGTAGTAGCCGTCGGCGGGCAGGATGCAGCGGCGCTGGGCGAAGGCGTTGCGGAAGGAGGGCTTCTCGTGGACGGTCTCCGAGCGGGCGTTGATCATCCGGGCGGCTCCCTCCGGGGTCTTCGACCAGGAGGGGACGAGCCCCCATTTCAGGGTCCGCAGCTGGCGAACCGGACGCCGGTCGTCCGCGTCTTTAACAGGACGCTCCAGTACCGCGTAGACCTCTTTGGTCGGCGCCACGTTCCAGTCCTGCTCCAGGGTCTCGGTGGCCTCCCACTTCTCGACCCCGAAGAGCCGGTTCAGGTCCTCGGGCTTCCGACTGGATGCAAACCGTCCGCACATGAGTGCCAGACTGCCACGACCGCCCGCCCCCACCGCAAGGAGTCGCCCGGCCGATGAACAGCACCGATCTGGGCGACCTGTGGGATCGCCTCACCGGCACCCAGCCCGCCCCCGAGCAGTGGCTGGTGGTGGTGACGGCCGCGCTGGCGCTCGTCGCCGTCGTGCCGAACCCCCTGTGGCGGCTGGCGCGCAACACCATCACCATCGCCCACGAGGGCGGCCACGGCCTGGTGGCCCTGCTCACCGGGCGCCAGCTGTCCGGCATCCGGCTGCACTCGGACACCAGCGGGCTGACGGTGAGCCGGGGGAAGCCGACCGGGATCGGCATGATCCTCACGGCGGCCGCCGGCTACACGGCCCCCTCGCTGTTGGGTCTGGGCGGCGCCTGGCTGCTGGCCGACGGCCGGATCACGCTGCTGCTGTGGATCGCGACGGCGCTGCTCGCCGCGATGCTGGTGATGATCCGGAACGTGTACGGGGCGCTCACCGTCATCCTGACGGGCACCGCGTTCCTGCTGGTGTCCTGGCTGACCTCGTCCCACGTGCAGTCGGCGTTCGCGTACGCGGTGGTCTGGTTCCTGCTGCTGGGCGGGGTGCGACCGCCCTTCGAGCTGCAGTCCAAGCGGCGCTACGGCGGTGCCCCGGACTCCGACGCCGACCAGCTGGCCCGGCTGACCCATGCCCCGGCGGCGCTGTGGCTCTTCCTCTTCCACGCGGTGTCGCTCTGCTCGCTGATCGGCGGCGGGCGCTGGCTGTTGGGCTGGTGACTCCCGAAGGGGTCCGGCTCCGCCCCTGAGGGATCCGTTCCGGCCCGGACCATCGCTTCGCCGGGCGTCACCGTTCTTTCGTTACGCGTCGTTTTCCGGCCTTTTGCTGCTGGCCCGGGTGGTGCGCGGAACCACTAAAGTGTTGGCCATGACCGAGAGTCCCGTGCACCCCGCCCTCTGGCCCGCACCTCACGCGAGTGGAGCCGTCGACGCGACCGTCACCGTACCCGGATCGAAATCGGTCACCAATCGGGCCCTCGTCCTCGCTTCGCTGGCCTCCGAGCCGGGCTGGCTCCGCCGCCCGCTGCGCTCCCGCGACACCCTGCTGATGGCCGAGGCGCTGCGCGCGATGGGCGTGGGCATCGAGGAGACCGTCTCCTCCTCGTCCGCGACCAGCCCGTCCGCCGCCGCCTCCCCGGACAGCACCGGCGAGGCCTGGCGGGTCATCCCGGCGGGGCTGCACGGCCCGGTCACCGTCGACGTCGGCAACGCCGGCACCGTCATGCGCTTCCTGCCGCCCGTCGCCACCCTCGCCGACGGCCCGATCCGGTTCGACGGCGACCCCCGCTCGTACGAGCGCCCGCTGACCGGCGTGATCAAGGGACTGCGGGCGCTGGGCGCGCGGATCGACGACGACGGGCGCGGCGCACTGCCGCTGACCGTGCACGGAGGCGGGGCGCTGGAGGGCGGCCCGGTCTCGATCGACGCCTCGTCGTCCTCCCAGTTCGTCTCGGCGCTGCTGCTGTCGGGGGCCCGGTTCAACCAGGGCGTGGAGGTCCGGCACACCGGCTCCGTCCTGCCCTCGATGCCGCACATCCGGATGACCGTCGACATGCTGCGGGCCGTGGGCGCGCAGGTGGACGAGCCGGAGACGGGCGGCGAGCCGAACGTGTGGCGGGTCTCGCCCTCCGCGCTGCTCGGCCGGGACCTGACGATCGAGCCGGACCTCTCCAACGCCCAGCCGTTCCTGGCCGCGGCACTGGTGACCAGTGGCAAGGTCACCATCCCGGACTGGCCCGAGCGGACCACCCAGCCGGGTGACGCGCTGCGCGAGATCTTCACCGCGATGGGGGGCAGCTGCGAGCTGACCGAGCGCGGTCTGGCCTTCACCGGCACCGGCCGGATCCACGGCATCGACGTGGACCTCGGCGAGGTCGGCGAGCTGACCCCGGGCATCGCGGCCGTCGCGGCGCTGGCCGACTCCCCCTCCACCCTGAGCGGCGTCGCCCATCTGCGGCTCCACGAGACGGACCGGCTGGCCGCGCTCACCAAGGAGATCAACGAGCTGGGCGGTGACGTCACGGAGACGGCCGACGGGCTCCACATCCGTCCGCGCCCGCTGCACGGCGGCGTCTTCCACACGTACGACGACCACCGCATGGCCACCGCCGGGGCGATCATCGGCCTCGCGGTGAAGGGCGTGGAGATCGAGAACGTGGGGACCACCGCCAAGACCCTGCCGGACTTCCCGGAGCTGTGGACCGGGATGCTCGGGATCTAGATCATGCGCCGCTACGGGAAGAACCCCGACGAGGACGACATCCGCGTCCGCCCCAACCGCAAGGGCAACCGGCCGCGGACGCACATCCGGCCCAAGCACGAGGACGCCGAGGACGGCATGGTCCTCACCGTCGACCGGGGACGGCTGACCTGCCTCGTCGACGGGCGGACCGTCGTGGCGATGAAGGCCCGCGAACTGGGGCGCAAGGCCGCGGTGGTGGGCGACACCGTCTCCCTCGTCGGGGACCTGTCCGGCGAGAAGGACACCCTGGCCCGGATCGTGCGGATCGCCTCGCGCCGTACGGTGCTGCGCCGTACGGCCGACGACGACGATCCCTACGAGCGGGTGGTCGTCGCCAACGCCGACCAGCTGGCGATCGTGACCGCGCTGGCCGACCCGGAGCCGCGCCCGCGCATGATCGACCGCTGTCTGGTGGCTGCGTACGACGGTGGCCTGACCCCGCTGCTCGTGCTGACCAAATCCGACCTGGCCTCGCCGGACAAGCTGCTGGAGGCGTACACCCCGCTCGGTGTGCCGTACGTGGTCACCAGCCGCGAGGAGCTGGAGAGCGGCGGCGCGGCGGACCGGGTGCGCGAGCAGCTGGAGGGCAAGATCACCGCCTTCGTCGGCCACTCCGGGGTCGGCAAGACGACGCTGGTCAACGCCCTCGTCCCGGCGGACCGGCGGCGCACCACCGGCAACGTCAACGCGGTCACCGGCCGCGGCCGGCACACCACCACCTCCGCGCTCGCGCTGCCGCTGCCCGACGGCCGCGGCTGGGTCGTCGACACCCCCGGCGTACGGTCGTTCGGACTGCACCACGTCGATCCCTCGCGCGTCATCCACGCGTTCCCCGACCTGGAGCCGGGCACCGAGGAGTGCCCGCGCGGCTGCACCCACGACGAGAACCAGCCTGAGTGCGCGCTGGACGCCTGGGTGGCCGAGGGGCACGCCGATCCGGCGCGGCTCGACTCGCTGCGCCGCCTCCTCGCGACCCGTGAGCGGCACGAGGGCGACTGAGGCCGCGGAGTGACCGTTTTCGGCCGGTGTCCTGCGGGCATGTTTGCGAGTTTCAACGACTGGTAAAGGCATAATCGCACCGAGCAGGACCGAACCAGTCACCTACGCATCACCTACGCAGGAGGCAACGGACGATGGCATGGCTGCTGGTCGTGGTCGCCGGACTGCTGGAGACCGGTTTCGCCGTCTGCCTGAAGCTCTCGCACGGCTTCACCCGGCTCTGGCCGACCCTCGCGTTCGCCGCCTTCGCCCTGGGCAGTTTCGGCCTTCTGACGATGGCCCTGAAGAAGCTCGACGTAGGACCGGCGTACGCCGTGTGGACCGGCATCGGAGCGGCCGGTACGGCGATCTACGGCATGGTCTTCCTCGGTGACCTGGTCTCGACCCTGAAGCTGGTGTCGATCTCCCTGGTGATCATCGGCGTGATCGGGCTCCAGCTCTCCGGCTCGGCGCACTGAGGGGCCGGTCCCGCGGGGACGCCGGGAACGATCACGTACGAGAGCGCGAGCCGGAGCACGTGCTCGCAGCTCGCCGCCGTGAGCGGGTGCGCGGCGGCTGCCACACGGTCCCTGGTCAGCGCGAGCAGACGGGCCGGGCCCGGAGCCCCGGGGCCGGGGCGGGGCAACCCCGCTTCCCAGACTCCGGTGAGCAGCCCTTTGACGAGCGGGTCCCCACCGGCGGCCCGGACCGTCCAGCGCGCCACGGCGGCCGGGCGCTCCGGCGCGGGCGCCGTCAGTGCGCGGTCCACGCCGGTCAGATAGCGCTCGGCGGCCTGGCACAGCAGGGCTGCGGCCAAGCCGCTCTTGGTGCCGAACTCGTTGTAGAGGGTCTGCCGGGAGACCCCGGCCAGCGCGGCCACGTCGACCATCCGCACCGTGCGCCAGGGCCGGTCGCCGAGCACCCTGAGGGCGGCGTCCAGCAGGGCTTCTCGCGCTGTCGGCATCGCCGCCTCCCACGCCGGGGACCGTGCCTGGGGCCCGCGCTTCAGAGTTGAGGCGCTGATGGCCACTGTCAAGGGTCCGCGTCCGGGGTTGCGAGGTGGGGGCGCGGCGGTCCCCGAGGCGGGGCCGGTGGCCCGTCCCCCGTACGGCTGGATACTGTGACGGCATGCCCGACTACCACGATGATCTGCGCCTCGCGCATGTACTGGCGGACGCCGCCGACGCGGCGACCATGGACCGGTTCAAGGCTCTCGACCTGAAGGTGGAGACCAAGCCGGACATGACTCCGGTGAGCGAAGCCGACAAGGCCGCCGAGGAGCTGATCCGCGGCCATCTGCACCGGGCCCGCCCGCGTGACGCGATCCTGGGCGAGGAGTACGGGGTCGAGGGCACGGGGCCCCGGCGCTGGGTGATCGACCCGATCGACGGCACCAAGAACTACGTCCGCGGCGTGCCGGTGTGGGCGACGCTGATCGCGCTGATGGAGGCCGGTGAGCGAGGCTTCCAGCCGGTGGTCGGGGTGGTCTCCGCGCCCGCGCTGAACCGGCGCTGGTGGGCGGCGAAGGGCGCCGGCGCGTACACCGGACGCAGCCTCACCTCCGCGACCCGGCTGGAGGTGTCGAAGGTGGAGACCGTCGCGGACTCCTCGTTCGCGTTCTCCTCCCTGAGCGGCTGGGAGGAGCAGGGCCGCCTGGACGGCTTCCTGGACCTGACCCGGGCCTGCTGGCGGACCCGGGGGTACGGCGACTTCTGGCCGTACATGATGGTCGCGGAGGGATCCGTGGACATCTGCGCGGAGCCGGAGCTGTCGCTCTGGGACATGGCGGCGAACGCGATCATCGTGCAGGAGGCGGGTGGCCGGTTCACCGACCTCGAAGGGACCGACGGGCCGGGCGGAGCCAACGGGGCCGCCTCGAACGGGCTGCTCCACGACGAGTTGCTGGGGTATCTCAACCAGCGCTACTGACACTTCCGCTGGTCACCCGGGGCCCGGGCGACGCCGTGCGTGCTTGCGCACTCCCCCGGCGCGCGCCGGTCCACCCCTTGTCGGCCCGCCCCAAGGATGCCACTCTGAGAGTCCCCCCACTTGTGAACTTGTGAATCGACTCACAGAGTCGGCGCTCCGAGGAGGTGGCTCGTTCCATGCTCGTCCGTGACGCCATGAGCACGGTGGTCCTCACCATCGGCCCCAACCACACGCTCCGCCAGGCCGCCCGGCTGATGTCGGCCCGCCGTATCGGGGCGGCCGTCGTCCACGACCCGGACACCTGCGGGCTCGGGATCATCACCGAGCGCGACATACTCGACGCGGTCGGCTCGGGTCAGGACCCCGATCTGGAGATCGCCTCCGCCCACACCACCACCGACGTGGTCTTCGCCGCCCCGGCCTGGACCCTGGAGGAGGCCGCGGAAGCCATGACGCACGGCGGGTTCCGGCATCTGATCGTGCTGGACGACACCGGGCCGGTGGGCATCGTGTCGGTGCGCGACATCATCCGCTGCTGGGCGCCCACCCGGCGCCGTACGGTGGCGGCGGCCGGGTCGGCGTAGCGACGCCCGTCCGCACATGCACGGCAGCCGGTCCCTGGGTGTGCACGACGGCCGGCCCCGTAGACGCACGGGGTCGGCCGTCGCGTGTCACGACGGCCGACCCCGGTGACGCCCGGTGGGCCGGACCCCCGGGAGGGGAGCCGGCCCACCGACGACGGCCAGCGTCCGGTCAGCCGCGAAGGGCCTGGACCGCGGATTCCAGCCGCTTGCCGAAGTCACCGTCCGCCTGGCGGAAGTTGTTGATCGCGCGCTCGGCGATCTCGTCGCGCGAGACCTTGGCGATGAACCCGGAGAGGTTCTCGATCAGCCGGGCCTTCTCGTCCTCCGACATCAGCCGGTAGAGGTCGCCCGCCTGCACGAAGTCGTTGTCCTCGGCATGGCTGGGGGCCTCGGTGTTGCCGGTGGTGCCGCTGACCGGCAGCGGCTGCCAGAGCGGGCGGTCCGTCTGGAAGGGGCCGCCGAAGCTGTTCGGCTCGTAGTTCTTGGCGCCCTTGTGCCGACCGTCGTAGAGGAAGCCGTCCCGGCTGTGGGTGCGCGCCTCGGTGGCGTGCGGCCGGTTCACCGGCAGGTGGTCGGCGTTGATGCCGACCCGGTAGCGGTGGGCGTCGCCGTACGCGAAGAGACGGCCCTGGAGCATCTTGTCCGGAGACGGACCGATGCCCGGCACGAAGTGCGCGGGGCTGAAGATCGACTGCTCGACCTCCGCGAAGATGTTCTCCGGGTTGCGGTTCAGCTCCAGCTTGCCGATCTCGATCGGCGGGTAGTCCGCGTGCGGCCACACCTTGGTGAGGTCGAACGGGTTGAAGCGGTACGTCGCCGCGTCCGCCGCCGGCATGATCTGGACCTGCACCGTCCAGGACGGGAAGTCACCGCGCTCGATCGCCTCCCGCAGATCGCGCTGGTGGCTGTCGGGGTCCTCACCGGCGAGCTTGTTGGCCTCGGCCTGGGTGAGGTTCTTGATGCCCTGGTCGGTCTTGAAGTGGTACTTGACCCAGAAGACCTCGCCGGCCTCGTTGTTCCACTGGAAGGTGTGCGAGCCGTACCCGTTCATGTGGCGCAGGGTCGCCGGGATGCCGCGGTCGCCGAAGAGCCAGGTCACCTGGTGCGTCGACTCGGGCGAGAGCCCCCAGAAGTCCCAGACGTTGTCAGCCTCCTGCGAGCCGGTGTACGGGTCGCGCTTCTGGGTGTGGATGAAGTCGGGGAACTTGATGGCGTCCTTGATGAAGAAGACCGGGGTGTTGTTGCCGACGAGGTCGTAGTTGCCCTCCTCGGTGTAGAACTTCAGTGCGAAGCCGCGCGGGTCGCGCACGGCGTCGGCGGCGCCGAGGTTGCCCGCGACGGTGGAGAAGCGCAGGAACGTCTCGGTCTCCTTGCCGACCTCGGAGAGGAACTTCGCCCGGGTCCACTGCGTCACGTCGCGGGTCACGGTGAAGGTGCCGTACGCGCCGGCGCCGCGGGCGTGCACGACGCGCTCCGGGATGCGCTCCCGGTTGAAGTGGGCGAGCTTCTCCAGCAGCGCCTGGTCCTGGACGAGAACCGGACCGCCGACGCCCGCGGTCTCGCTGTTCTGGTTGTCGACGACCGGCGCCCCGGCCTCGGTGGTGAGCGGTCCCTGCGTCACGTGTTCCTCCTGCGTCGCGTTCCTGCACAGCGTTCGGTTCTCTGTACAGCCCTGTCCCTTGGCTAATGCCGATCACGATCCTACAATGGACATTGTCTAAGTCAAGCGAACATCCAAAGTCACACCCGATCGGGACTCGGTCCCCCCACTGTTAGGCTGGGCTGCATGAGCGACCTGCTGGAACGACTCCGTGGACGCGGCTGGCGCATGACGGCGCAGCGGCGTGTCGTGGCCGAGGTCCTCGACGGGGACCATGTGCACCTGACCGCCGACGAGGTCCACGCGAGGGCCGTCGACAAGCTGCCCGAGATCTCGCGCGCCACCGTCTACAACACCCTCGGCGAGATGGTGTCCCTCGGCGAGGTGCTGGAGGTCTCCACCGACCGCCGGGCGAAGCGGTACGACCCGAACGCGCACCGCCCGCACCACCACCTGATCTGCGGCCAGTGCGGTGCCATCCGCGATGTGCACCCGGCGGGCAACCCGCTGGCCGACCTGCCCGCCGAGGAGCGGTACGGCTTCACGGTCTCCGGCGTCGAGGTGACGTACCGGGGGCTCTGTCCGGGCTGTGCCGACACCCCGTGACCCCGTGAGGTGCGCCCGGGCCCGCCTGTTCGAACAGGCGGGCCCGGTTTCTCGTGCGCTTCCCCACATGACGAAGGCCCGGATCTCTGATCGAGATCCGGGCCTTCGTCTTCAGTAGCGGGGACAGGATTTGAACCTGCGACCTCTGGGTTATGAGCCCAGCGAGCTACCGAGCTGCTCCACCCCGCGCCGTTGAATGCAACATTACGTCAGCGGGTCGAGCTGTGCAAATTCCTTCACGCTGGCCCTGGGGCGAGGCCTCGGGGCCCGAAGCCTCAGGGCTCACCGGGCGCTACGCGGTCAGCTCCTGGTGCAGGGCGTCGCGCAGCCGGGCCGCGCGCTCGGCGACCTCGGCCGGGCCCAGCTGCACGGCCCGCGCGCACCAGCGCTGCCCCTCGGTCAGCTCGCCCCGGCGGGCGGCGAGCAGCGCCAGGCGCAGCGCGGCCCGCCCGTGGCCGGCGTTGGCGGCGCGGCTCCACCACAGGGCGGCCTCGCGCTCGCTGCCCTCGCGGGCCAGGAGCAGCCCCAGGTTGAAGGCGCCGTTCCGGCTGCCCGCCTCGGCGGCCTCCCGGTACCAGTGGGCGGCGCTCTCCACATCCCCGCGGGCGGCGGCGAGCATGCCGACCCGGACCTGGGCGCGGCGGTGTCCCTGCTGGGCGGCCCGCTCGTACCACTCCTCGCACTCGGTTTTGGCCGGCATCGGCTCGCCCAGCGCGGGCGGGCCCGGCGGCGGCTGGCGGGCGTCGAGCACCCCGGCCAGCCGGAACGCCGCCTCGGCGCTGCCGCCGCCCGCGGCGCAGCGCAGATGGCGCTCGGCCTCCTGCTCCTCGCCGTCGCGCAGCAGGGCCATGCCGACCTGGAGGGCCGCGTCGGTGTGCCCGGCCGCCGCGGCCCGCCGGTACCAGCCCAGGGCCGTACGGTCCTCGTCGCGGCCGGCGTGCAGGATGCCGAGGTTGAAGGCGGCGTCCACGCTGCCCGCCTCCGCCGCCTTGGAGAACCAGGGCTCGGCGCCGGTGTGGTCCCCGGCCTGGAGGAGCAGGACGGCGAGCGCGTTGGCGGCCTCGCGGTGGCCCGCGTAGGCAGCGCGGCGGTACCACTGCTCAGCCTGCGGGATACGGTCCTGGGCGGCGCAGAGCAGCCCGAGGTTGTACGCCCCGTTGACGTCACCGGCGTCCATGGCGGCGCGGTACCAGCGCTCGGCGGTCTGCTGCTCGCCGCGCGCCGCGTGCAGGGCGCCCAGCGCGTTGGCCGCGTTGCCGTCGCCGTCCTGGGCGGCGCGCAGCCACCAGACGGCGGCGCTCTCCTCGTCGCCCGCGTCCCGCAGCAGGAAGCCGAGCGCGCAGGCGGCGCGGGCCTCGCCCTCCTTGGCGGCGGTGAGGTACCAGCGGCCCGCCTCCTTCAGCTCGCCGCGCTGCTCCAGGATCGCGCCGAGATGGAGGGCGGCACGGCGGTGGCCCCGGGCGGCGGCACGGCGGTACCACTGCTCGGCCTCGCCGTTGCGGCCCGCCGCCGGTCCGGCCACCGGGCTGTCGCCGCCCTTGGCGCCCGTCGGCTCGGTGTGCGTCGGCCCGGTGCCCGTCGGCTCGGGGCTCGTGGCGGTCGCCGTCGGAGCCGCGGGGGTGGCCGGGTCTCCGGGCAGGGCGAGGCCCGGGGCGGTCCGGGGGGCGCCGGCCGCCGCCCGGCCCAGGCCGAAGGCGTCGTGCGGGTCCTCGACGGCGTTGCGCTCCAGGGTGCGGGCCAGCCGGTAGGCCGCCTCCCGGTGGCCCTGCTCGGCGGCGGCGCGCAGCCAGCGCTCGGCGCCGATGTCGCCGCGGTGCTCCAGGAGGTCGGCGAGCGCGTAGGCGCCCAGCGCGTGCCCCTGCTCGGCGGACTGGCGCAGCCAGTACTCGGCGCCGGGCTCGTCCCCGCGCTCGCGGAAGTGGCGGCCGAGCGCGTGCGCGGCGGCGGCGGAACCGGCCACGGCGGCGATCCGCCACCAGCCGGCGGCCTCGTCCGGGTAGCCCCTCTGGTGGAGCAGGACGCCCAGGTTGTTGGCGGCGGCCCGGTCACCGTCGGCGGTGGCGGCGCGGAGGTAGGCCTCGGCGCCGTCCAGGTCGCCGCGGCGCAGCAGCAGGGCGCCCAGCACGCTCATGGACGATGTGTCCCCGGCCTCGGCCGCCCGGCGGTGGCGGGCCTCGGCCTCGGCGCTGTCCGCCGCGTCGACGGCGTCCGTGGTGTCCTCGTCCGGAGCGGTCACGCCCGTGGTGTCCCCGTCGGGAGTGGTCACACCCGGGCGGGCCGCACCCGGGGTGGTCACGACCGCGGCGGTGGCGGTGTGCAGGGCGTCCGCGTCCACGTGTCCCACCGTCCCGGTGGTCTCGTCCGCTCCAGCCGCCCCGGCGATGACAGCCGCGAAGGCCGCGTCCGCCGTCTCGTCCGCCCTCTGGCCGCGCCGTTGCACAAACCGCCCTGTCTCCAACAGAGTTGCCCTGTCCCCCATAAATACCATCGTCGCACCACCTGTAACCCGCGTACACCTGGTATACCGCGGCCAGTGAGGTCACTTCAGCGTTTTGTCGACATGCCCACAGAGAGACAAGTCAAACACGTCGGGACCCAACTGGTGCCCAGCGAACCGCACTTCACGCCCACGGAACGAAAAGATCACGACGACACGACGAAGGCCCGGATCTCAAGAGATCCGGGCCTTCGTCTTCAGTAGCGGGGACAGGATTTGAACCTGCGACCTCTGGGTTATGAGCCCAGCGAGCTACCGAGCTGCTCCACCCCGCGCCGTTGTGTTCACACCGTATCACGACGCGGGGTGGGGCCTTCTCAGGTGCCCTGGTCGCCGCCGCTGTCCTCCGGCTTGGCCGCCTCGCCGTCGGGCTTCTTGGCACCCTCGCCCTCATCGGGCTTCTTGGCCGGATCGGCTCCGCCGTCCTTCTCCGGGGCGTCCGCCTTCTCGCCCTCGGACCCGCCCGTGGGCTGGGCCTTGGCCGCCCGCTCCAGGGCCTCCTGGAGGGCGTCCTGCGCCTTGCCGTAGGCCGGCCAGTCCTGCTCCTTCAGCGCCGCCTCACCGTCCTCGTACGCCTTCTGGGCGTCCGCGATGGCCTTCTTCAGCGCTTCGGTGCCGGTGGCCGGGGGCTTGGTGGTGTCGCCCGGCGGCTCGCTCGGGTCGGGGGTCGGATCCGTATCGCCGTCGACCCCGAAGACCGCGTTGAGCGCGTCTCCCAGGTTGTTCTCGAAGACGATCTTCGAGCCGAACGAGGCGGCCACCTTGCGCAGCAGCGGGTAGTTCTGGTTGCCACCGCGCGTGTAGACGGGCTCGATGTAGAGGAAGCCGCCTTCGAGCGGAACCGTCAGCAGGTTGCCGTAGTCGATGTCGGAGTCCGTGCCCTTGAGGTTCCTCACGAACTCGGCGACGTCGTCGTTGCCGTTCAGCTCACTCTGTACCTGGCCCGGGCCCTTCACCGTGGAGGTGACCCGGAGCAGCCTCATCGTGCCGTAGTCCTTGCTGGCCGCGTCCGCGTTCACCGCCATGAAGGCGCCGAGGTTCGGCCGCCCCCTGGGGGTGAAGGTGGTGGTCAGCGAGAACGCCTGCTCGTCCTGGCCCGGCATCTTCATGGACAGGTAGTACGGCGGAACGGAGCCCGAGTCCTTGGTGGTCGGGTCGTTCGGCACCTGCCACGCGTCGGAGCCGCTGTAGAACTGCGCGGGGTCCTGGACGTGGTAACGGGTCAGCAGCTCACGCTGGACCTTGAAGAGGTCCTGCGGGTAGCGCAGGTGGTCCATGAGCGACTGCGGAATCTTCGAGCGGGCCTCCACCGTGCCCGGGAACGCCTTGCGCCACGTCTTGAGGACCGGGTCCTTGGTGTCCCACTCGTAGAGCTTGACCTTGCCGTCGTACGCGTCGACGGTGGCCTTCACCGAGTTGCGGATGTAGTTGACCTGGTTCTGCTGGGCGACGACCGCGCGCTGGTTGGTGGTCAGCGAGTCGGCCGTGGTGTCGCCGAGCGTCGTCCGGGACGCGTACGGATAGCCGTTGGTCGTGGTGTAGGCGTCCACGATCCACTGGATCCGGCCGTCGACGATCGCCGGGTAGGCGTCGCCGTCGATCGTCAGCCAGGGGGCGACGGCTTCGACGCGCTCCTTGGGCGTGCGGTTGTACAGGATCCGCGAGCCCTCACCGATGGCTCCCGAATACAGGATCTGCGGCTCGCTGAAGGAGACCGCGTACGCCGCGCGGTTGAAGGTGTTGGAGAGGCTGACCCCGCTGTCGCCCTTGTAGCTGGTGGTCTTCTCGCCGTCCTCCTCGTAGTCGAGCTCCTTCTGGGGGCCGCCGACGATGGAGTACTGCTCGGTCTTCTCCCCGTAGTAGATCCGCTGCTCGTACTCCCCGAACTCACCGGTGGACGGCAGACCGGACTCGGTGAAGTCCGGGGAGCCCGTCGGGTTCTTGCCGGTGGTCGTGCCTCGGGCCGCGATGGCGCCGTAGCCGTGGGTGTACGTGAAGTGGTCGTTGATCCAGTTCCGCTTGGGCAGGCCCTGGATGTTCAGCTCGCGCAGACCGATGATCGTGTCCTGCTCCTTGCCGTCCTCGCCCTTGTAGCGGTCGACGTCGAGCGTCTTGGGGAACTGGTAGTAGTTCCTCCGCTGCTGGAGCTGCTGGAAGGCCGGGGAGACCACGTTGGGGTCCATCACGCGGTAGCTGGCGGCCGTGTTGGCGGCGGCACGGAGCTTGGTGTCGTCGGTCGTGGTGGCCTGGCCGGAGTAGTCCTCCATCTGCGCCTTGTCGATGTCGTACGCATCGCGGGTGGCGTCGATGTTCTTCTGGATGAAGGGGGCTTCCTTGGCCTGCTCGTTCGGCTGGACCTGGAACTTCTGCACGATCGCCGGGTAGAGCCCGCCGATGAGGATCGCCGAGAGCACCATCAGGCCGAAGCCGATGACCGGCAGCTGCCAGGTGCGGCGCCACAGCGTCGCGAAGAAGAGCACGGCGCAGATGGCCGCGATGCAGAACAGGATGGTCTTCGCCGGGAGGTAGGCGTTGGCGTCGACGTACCGCAGGCCCGTCCAGTTCTCCGCGGCCTTGAAGTCACTGGACTTCACCGCGAGACCGTACCGGTCGAGCCAGTAGGCCACGGCCTTCAGCGAGACGAAGATGCCGAGCAGCACCGAGAGGTGGCCCGTGGCCGCACCGGTGGCGCGGGCGCCGGGGCTGGTGATGCGCAGCCCGCCGTACAGGTAGTGGGTCAGGGCCGCGGCGATCAGCGAGAGCACGGTCGCCGCGAAGCCGAAGCCCAGCAGGAAGCGGTAGAACGGCAGGTCGAAGGCGTAGAAGGCGACGTCCATCTGGAACTGGGGGTCCTTCGTGCCGAACGGCACCCCGTTGACGTACATCAGCCAGGTGCGCCACTGGCCGGAGGCTGAGGCTCCGGCGATCAGTCCGACGAGCGCCGTGACGGCGAGCAGCACCCACTTCTTGAAGGGGGCGACGCTCATCCGGTAGCGGTCCAGGCTCTGCTGCTCCAGCGACATCGCGCTCAACGGCGGCCTGAGCCGGTGCGCGAGCCAGATGTTCACACCGATGGCCAGGGCCATCAGCAGTCCGAAGACGAGGAACAGTCCGACCTTGGTCCACAGGGTGGTGGTGAAGACGGAGGAGTACCTGACCGACCGGTACCAGAGCCAGTCCGTCCAGAACCCGGCGAACATGACGAAGGCCATGGCGAGAACCGCCAGGACCCCCAAGGTCATGAGCAGGGTACGGACGCGCCGGGACGGGCGGCCGACACTGATCCGTGGCCCCGTGGGGCCTCCGCCGCGGTCCGGCATCTGGAAAGCCAACGTGCGCACCTCGAAGTTCGCGGGTCGTGTGGAGCGGGGCCCGGCGGTAGCAGAGCCCACCTATGCAACTTACTGAAGCTTTACCTAGTTCCCGATACCGGGGCCGAAGGAGGCAGGATATTGCCATGCCCAATGTTTCCCCCGCAGGACCCCCGATGGCCGCGAGCCCGCTCACCGTCGCCGTCCTCGAAATCGACGCCTACGCCTCCACCCTCGGCTGGGACCAGCCCGCCCGGCTGTTCGCCCTGGTCGACACCGCCCGGCTGCGGGCCCAGGAGCCGGGTCTGGCCAGCCAGCTCGGGCTGGACGACACCGCGGCCCCCGCCGCCCCCCTCACCCCGATCGAGCAGGACGAGCTGCCCGCCGGAACCGCCCTGGACGAGTTCCTCGGCACCATCGCCTGGCCCGACGCCGTGGCCGGCTGCGCCATGACCGTGGAGCGGCTGATGCTGCCGCCCTCCGCCGAGGCCTCCGTACCGGAAGGGCTCAGCGACAAGCAGCTCACGCAGTGGGTGGCCAGGCACCCGGACCGGCAGGAGGTGCGGATGACCGTGGCCGTGCTGCGGGACGGGGCGCGCGAGTCCGCCGTACGGCTGCGCGAGAAGGACTCCCCCACCGAGGTGCTGACCGGCGCCGGCCTGGTGCCGGGGCTTGCCGAGGCCCTCGCGGCGACGTTCGAGGCCTGACGGCCCGTCGCGCCCGGCCCGGTGGCCGAACCACCGGGCCGGGCGCGGGCTTCGGCCCTGCCGCCGGGGCGGACGCGGCCGGTCGCCCGTCGGCCCGGGCGGTCAGCTCGTCGAGCAGCTCGGCAGTGCGCCGGTCTTCCCCGCGCTGATCCGCTCCAGCGACCTGCGCGCGTCGTCCAGGGACGTGACCCGGACCAGGGTCAGTCCGTCCGGGGTGTCCGCGGCGGCCGCGGCGCAGTTCTCGTCGGGGGTGAGGAAGTAGCGGGCACCCGCGTCCCGGGCCCCGACCAGCTTCATGGTGATCCCGCCGATCGGGCCGACCTTGCCCGCTTCGTCGATGGTCCCGGTGCCGGCGACGAACTTGCCGCCGGTCAGATCGCCCGGGGTGAGCTTGTCGATGATGCCCAGGGAGAACATCAGCCCGGCGCTGGGACCGCCGACGTCCGCGAGCTTGATGTCGATCTCGAACGGGAAGGTGTGGTCCGTCCCGGCCCTGATCCCGACGATGGCCCGGTCCTTGCCGCCCTTCTCCGCGGCGGGCGCCTTCTTTGTGGTGATGGTGACCTTCCGGCCGCCCTCGGGAGCCCGTCCGGCCTTCTCGGCGGCGGCCGCCTCCTTCGCCGGGACGACGGTGAAGGTGACGTCCTCGCCGGGCTGGTGCTTGGTGACCAGCTCGGCGACGTCCCCGGGTTCCTCCACCACGGTGCCGTCCACGGCCTTGATCACGTCACCCGCGTGCAGCCTGCCCTCGGCGGGGCTGCCCTTGACCACGGTGGCGACCACGACCTGGGTGGCGACCGGGATGTTCAGCTCCTTCAGGGCGGCGACCTTGGCGCTCTCCTGGGACTGGCTGAACTCCTCGGCGTTCTCCTGGGTCGACTGCTCCTCGGTCTTGCCGTCCGGGTAGAGGGTGTCGTGCGGGACGACGACGCTGTCGTGGGCCAGCCAGCCCCAGACGGCCTGGCCCAGGTTCATCCGGTAGTCCGCTCCGGTGACCCGGACCGTCGTCATGTTGAGATGCCCGGAGGTCGGGTAGGTCGTGCGTCCGGAGATCCGCAGTACCGGTTCGCCACGCGCCTCGCCCAGCGTGTTCACCGTCGGTCCGGGAGACATCTCCGAGTACGGCACTTTGATCAGCAGGCCTGCGCAGAACAGCGCGATGAGGATGAGGGTGGAGGCGAGCATCGTCGCGGTGCGGCGTGGCATGGAACGACAGTACGGGAAGGGCCCGTAGGTCCACCGTCGGGGCCGGTCCGTCCGGGGAGCGGCCGGAGCGCGGCGGACGGGTGGTCACGCGGCTTCGACGGCCTCAGAGTGCTCCGGAACCGGAGTGCGATTTCTCCATCGCGTCCCGGAATCTGGCGTACCCGGCGAGTTCGGTGATATCGCCGGTCGTGCGGTTGCGAGCAGCCCAGCTCGCCCATATCGCACCACCGACAGCAGCGAAAAGTGGAATCAACAGCCAAGCGAGTGCCGCCATCACGACCTCCCTACCCCATGAGCGACCGAGTGGTCGATCCGCAGATTAACGATCCGGAAGACCAACGCTCACGGCAGGGGTGCGGTTACGCAAATCGGGGCTGATGCGCCCCGGTCCGGTTTGCGCTCAGCAGGCGCCGACCCACTCCTCCGTACCGTCGGAGAAACGCTGGTGTTTCCAGATCGGGACCTCGTGCTTGAGGTCGTCGATGAGCTTGCGGCAGGCGGCGAAGGCCTCCGCGCGGTGCGGGCAGGCGACGGCGACGACCACCGCCAGATCGCCCACCTCCAGTTCACCCACCCGGTGGACGGCGGCGAGGCCGCGGACCGGGAAGTCGGCGACGACCTTCTCCGCCACTCGGCGCAGCTCGTCCTCGGCGGAGGGGTGGCAGGAGTAGCCGAGCGCGCCGACGTCCTGACCGCCGTCATGGTTGCGCACGGTGCCGACGAAGAGCGCGATGCCGCCCGCGGCGTCGTCCCCGACGGCACGGAAGACCTCGTCGACGGAGAGTGCGCCCTCCCGGATCGCCAGCAGCCGGATGGGAGCGGCGGCCGCCTGCTCGCCGGGGTGGTCCTGGGTACGTGCCATGCCCCCATCGTGCCGTACGGCACCGACAACACGGAACTGCCTGTTCGACCTGCGGACACCTGGCCGTGTTGGAGCCTTCTACAGGGCTGTGGACATCGGTGGGCCGGGGGGTGTCAGATGCGGCGGCGGGCCTTGCGGGCGCGGCGGACGAGAGCGGCCGTGCCCAGCAGGGCGACGGTGGCCCCGGCGGCAGTGGCGGAGACGGCGGTGGCGTCCTTGCGGCCGAGCCTGCGTCCGGCGACCGTGTGGCGCCCCTCGACCTCTTCCAGGAGCGCGCCGAGTACCTCCTCGTTGGTCCACTTCGGCCGCCACCCGGCGTCGTGCAGCCGACTCACGCTGACCACCCAGGGGTGCATCGTGTACGCGAGGTCGCCGGCCGGGGACGGGGTGAGCCCGATGCGGTGCAGCCGGGCGGCCGCCCCCAGGGCGACGGCGGAGGGCAGCTCCATCCGGCGTACGCCGCTCAGCTCCTCGACCTCCTCCTGTTCGAGCCAGCCGTCGCAGCCGACCGCGAACTCCCCGTCGATCCTCCCCAGGGCCGCGTACTCCAGGGCCGTCACCAGGTCGTCGACGTGGCAGAACTGCCAGGTGGGGCGGGAACCGGCGACCACCAGGAGACGCGGTGACTCGAAGTAGCGGGTCAGGGCGGTGTCGGTGCCGCCGACCAGGACGGTGGGGCGTACGACGGTGACGTTGAGCCCGGGGTGGGCGCGGGGGGCGCGGCGGCCGAGCCGTTCGATCTCCAGGAGGTCGCCGACGCCGGTGGCCTCGGCGGTGGCGCGCAGCTCGGCGTCCTCGGAGAGCGGCACGTCGTTGTCGGCGAGCGCCCCGTAGACCATCGCGGAGGTGCACAGCACGACCCGGTGGATCCCTGCGGCGGCCGCCGCGGTGAGGACGGTCTGGGTGCCCCGTACGTTGTACGCGGTGCGGGCGGCGGGATCGGTCTCCAGGTCGAGGTCGAGCGCCAGGTGGACGACGACGTCCGCGCCGCGCAGCTTCTCGGCGATGGCCGGGTCGCGGACGTCCAGGATGTGCCAGGTCGCCTCGGAGACCTCACCGCGCCGCTCGTCGATCGCGATGACCTGCTTGATCTCGTCGGACGCGGCGAGGTGGGCGGTCAGCAGCTCACCGACGCCGGTCGCGGCACCGGTGACCGCGACGACGGGGCCCCGGCTCCTGGGACGTTTCCTCCCGGGTGTGCTTTCGGGCGAGGGGTCGGTCAGGTTTCGCGCTGCGCGAACCTGCGGGTCTGGGGAACTCACCGGGCGTCTCCAGCGGTTGTCTTCAGTACGTACCCGAATGACGCGTACGTACCAGGTGGCGTCCATCCTGCCGCAGGCCGCGAGTCGGCGGAGCACTGAGGCCCGAAGCGGGCGTGGTGTCTACGCTGGATGGTGATGTCGGGCAGTCGCCGTCGGCTCGAGCCGACGGCCCTAGGAGCCGAGGAAACCCGTGAGTGACACCCCATTCGGATTCGGCCTTCCGCCGGAGGAGCCGGACGACGGCGACAAGGGCAAGAAGAAGGACCCCACCGAAGGTGGGCAGAGCGCGGGCGGGCCGGGGAACCCGTTCGGTTTCGGGCCGGGAGCGGGCGGCGACAACCCGTTCGCCGCGATGTTCGGGTCGATGAATCCGACCGATCTCGGCGCGGCCTTCCAGCAGCTCGGCCAGATGCTGAGCTACGAGGGCGGTCCGGTGAACTGGGACATGGCCAAGCAGATCGCCCGCCAGACCGTCTCGCAGGGCACGTCGGACGGCACGAAGGACGCGAGCGTGGGCCCCGCCGAGCGGACGGCGGTCGACGAGGCGCTGCGCCTGGCCGACCTCTGGCTGGACGGTGCCACGTCGCTGCCCTCCGGTTCGGTCTCCACCGTGGCGTGGAGCCGCGCGGAGTGGGTCGAGGCGTCGCTGCCCGCCTGGCAGCAGCTGGTCGACCCGGTGGCCGAGCGGGTGGGGGCGGCGATGGGCGACGTGCTGCCCGAGGAGATGCAGGCCATGGCGGGCCCGCTGATCGGCATGATGCGGTCGATGGGCGGCGCCATGTTCGGCCAGCAGATCGGGCAGGCCGTGGGGGTGCTGGCCGGTGAGGTGGTCGGCTCCACGGACATCGGACTTCCCCTGGGTCCGGCGGGCAAGGCCGCGCTCCTCCCGCTGAACGTGGCGCAGTTCGGCAAGGACCTCAGCGTCCCGCAGGACGAGGTGCGGCTCTATCTGGCCCTGCGCGAGGCCGCCCACCAGCGGCTCTTCGCCCATGTGCCGTGGCTGCGCTCGCACCTGTTCGGCGCGGTCGAGTCGTACGCGCGGGGCATCAAGGTCGACACCAGCAAGCTGGAGGACGTGGTCGGCCAGTTCGACCCCTCGCACCCCGAGCAGCTGCAGGACGCGCTGCAACAGGGCATGTTCCAGCCCGAGGACACGCCCGGGCAGAAGGCCTCGCTGGCCCGGCTGGAGACGGCTCTCGCGCTCGTCGAGGGCTGGGTGGACGCCGTGGTCCACGAGGCCGCGAAGTCCCGGCTGACCTCCTCGGACGCGCTGCGCGAGACGATGCGCCGACGCCGCGCCTCCGGTGGTCCCGCCGAGCAGACGTTCGCCACGCTCATCGGCCTCCAGCTGCGCCCGCGCCGACTGCGGGACGCCTCGCGGCTGTGGGCCTCGCTCACCGACGCCCGGGGGTTGGAAGGCCGCGACGCGCTGTGGGCGCACCCGGACATGCTGCCGACCGCCCACGACCTGGACGACCCGGACGGCTTCGTCCACCACGAGCAGGCTGACTTCTCCGAGCTGGACAAGATGCTCGGCGAGGCGGCGAAGGACCCGCGCAAGTCCGCCGGGGGCGACGGGACCACCGAGGGCGTCGAGGACGAGGGCGAGAGCGGCCCGGAGGACGGCAAGGACGGCCGCGACCGGTGACGCTGCACGACGACGCCACCCTCGTACTGAAGGGCTACGCCCCCGAGGGCCCGGCCGACGACGCGATCGGTGACGGCCAGACGGAGCTGCGCCAGGCGTATCTGGACCATCTGGCGCTCCATGCCGACGGCATGTGGAAGGCGTGCGGAGCCGGGCATCTGACCGCCAGCGCTCTGGTGATCGCCCCGGAGCGGGAGAAGGTGCTGCTCACCCTCCACCGCAAGCTGCGGATGTGGCTCCAGATGGGCGGGCACTGCGAGGAGCGGGACGCGACGCTGGAGGCGGCGGCGCTCCGGGAGGCGACGGAGGAGTCCGGAATCACGGGGCTCACCCTGCTGCCGGGCGGCCCGGTCCGGCTGGACCGGCACCCCATTCCGTCGCCGTGCCACTGGCACCTGGACGTGCAGTACGCCGCGCTGGCCCCGGCGGGGGCGGCGGAGCGGATCAGCGAGGAGTCCCTGGAGCTGCGCTGGTTCGGCTACGAGGAGGTGGCCTCGGTGGCCGACGCCTCCGTCGTACGGCTGCTGGAAGCGGCGCGCGCACGGCTGTAGCGGGTAGCTGAGCGTAAGGGGCGGTCTCCGTAGAGGCCGCCCCTTACCCGTGGGTCGATGCCGGTCAGTTCCAGGCGTTGTTCTGGTTCTGGCCGTGGGCACCGTGCTGGCCCATGCCGAACTGGGCGCGCGCGCCCTGGCCGATCTGGGCGTTCTGCGGGGGCATGACCTCGCTCGGCTGGACCAGGGCGAAGCCCTGCCCGAGGAAGCTCAGCTCCCACCCCTCGCCGGTGTTGCCCCGGCGCCGGAAGACGCCGCTGGAGTGCGTCTGGGCCTGCATCTGCACCCGCAGGGCGCTGGACCAGGCCACGATGGCGTCGGCGTCCACGTTGATGTACTTGTCGGGCGTGACCTGCATCATCAGCGGCTGGCCGGAGGTCATGAGAGCGACCTTGCCGGTGCCGGTGATGTTGAGCTGGTACTTGCCGCTGCCGGAGACGCCGTACTGGCTGTCCACCGCGATGACCTCGGTGTGCAGCGAGGAGTCGAGCGCGAGGACATAGGCGCTGTCCACGGTGATCCCCTCGCGGTCGACGTCCACGACGTGGATGTACTGGGCGAGGTTGGCGAGGTAGACGGTGCCCTGGCCGCAGACGCGCATCAGGTCCAGGCCCTCACCGGTGTGGGCGCGGGTGTGGCGCTGGTTCTGCGACTGGTATTCGCCGTCGAAGTCCATCAGGCCCTGGTAGGCGACCATGGCGCCCTTGCGGGCGAGGATGTCGTCCTGTCCGGTGAGCGTCACCCGCAGGAGCTGCGGGTTCTGGATCGTGTACCGGTCCTGGGACTGCTGCTCGGTGTGGTTGAAAAGCGGACTCTGCATGGTGTTCCCTCCCCTCAGTTCCGGATCCGCAGGCGGTCCGTACTGTCCTCGCTCGGCTGGACGACGACGATGCCCTCCCCGGAGAAGGCCATCTGGTACGCCTCGCCGCTGCCGCGGCCGATCAGGGCCCCGGCCTTGAAGCTGCGCTTCCCCTTGACCTTGAGGTTCGTGGACCAGGCGACGAGCGCGTCCGGGTCGACGTAGGTCTCGTCCTCGCCGCGTCCGCAGTCGACGACGATCGGGGTGCCCCGGGAGGTGATGGCGACCCATCCGGTGCCCTGGACGGCGACGTTCCACAGGCCCTGGCCGGCGAACTTGGCCATCCCCTTGACCCGCTCGACGCCCCAGGTGAGGTGGGCGTCGAAGGCGAGGAGGTTGGTGCCGTTGACCGAGATGGACTCGTTGTTCAGGTTGAGGACGACCACGTCGGCGCCGTAGTCGGCGAGGTACAGCAGTCCGTCGCCGGAGCACTTCATGACGGGTGCGCCCTCGCCGGTGATCCACTGGGAGGCGATCTGCCGGGCGGCGGGCGGGTTGGGCTCGTACTGGATGAACCCTTCGTACGCCACCATCGAGCCGGTGCGCGCGTAGAGGTCCTGTCCGGAGGCCATGGCGACCTTGAGCATGGCCGAACCGTGGTTCTCCATGCGGGCCGTGACGGGGGTCGGGGCGAAGCCCGCGAGTTGCTGGTTCATGACGGGCTCCCTCAGACCTCGTAGGGCTGGACGACGATGAAGTTGCCGGGCGCTCCCCGGAACTGGAGGTTCACGGTCTCGCCGCTGTGTCCCGGGTACGCGTTGCGACGCAGCCGGACCTGGCTGGAGACGATCACCTGGGAGGCGGCCGACCAGGCCACCACCGCGTTGCAGTCGGCGAACGTGGTCGGGGTGACCGGCAGGACGACCGGGGTGCCGTGGGTCTTGATGACCACGGTGCCAGTGCCCTGGAACTGCATGGTGAACAGGGCACCGCCGGGGATGCCGTGCCCCTCGACCCGGCGCACCTCGTACTGGAGGGACTCGTCGAAGGCGAGGACGCTCTCGGCGGAGACGCAGATGGCGTCGCCCTGCAGCTCCATCGGGTGCAGATACGAGCCTTCCTCGGCCAGGAATACCTGGCCGCGGCCGGTACACCGCATCAGCTGCATCTCCTGGCCGGTGGCATTGCCGACGACCCGGCCGACGAACCCGGCCCCCTTGTAGCCGAAGTCCACCTTGCCCTGGTACATCACCATGCTGCCCTGGCGGGCCAGCACCCCGGCGCCGCCCATGGTCAGGTCGACCCGCATGAGCTGCTGGTTCTGCGGGGTCCAGCGCTGGCCGGTGGCGGTCTCCTTGTACAGATGGAGGGCCGCCTGCAGCCCGGCGCCGGCCGCCGGAAGAACCTGCGGCACACCCTGGGGCGCGCCGGGGGGCTGCTGCCCGAAGGGGGTGGGCTGACCGTAAGGGGCCGGGGCGGTTTGACCGTAGGGCGCGGGGGCGGGCTGACCGTAGGGCGGGGTGGGCGCGGGCGGGGCGGGCTGGCCGGGGCGCTGGCCCGGGATCTGCCCGAACTGCGGCTGCGGGGGAGGCTGGTGGCCGGGCTGGCCGTACAGGGGCGAGGGCGCCTGCGGGGCGAGCGGGGCAGCGATGGTGGGCGCCGCGTGCATCGGCTGCTGCGGCGCGGGGGCGGGTGCGGGCGGGGCGCCGAAGGACGGTGCGGGCTGCGGGGCCGGGGACGCGGGCGGGGCCGCGAAGGCCGGGGGCGCGGTGGCCTGGGTCGGCGGGGCGAACCCTGGTGCCGCCTGCGGGGCCGCCGGCGCCTCTTCCTCCTCGGCGACCTCGCCGCCGAAGTTCTTCAGGAGCGCTTCGAGGCCGCCGTCGAAACCCTGGCCGACGGCGGCGAAGCGCCAGACGTCCTTCAGGTAGAAGTCACCGAGCATCACCGCGCGCTCGGTGGTGAACTCCGATCCGGTGAAGGCGTACCGGACCACCTCTTCGCCACCGGCGACGATCCGGATGTACCCGGGGCCGATCTGCGACATCTGTCCGGGACCGTCGATCGTCGCGGTGAAGGAGAGCTTCTGGATGGCTGCGGGGATGCGGTCGAGCGTGACACGGAAGGACTCGGTGTCGCCGGACTGCGCGCCGAGGAGCTGAATCGACTCCTCGGGCGATTTCGGCTGGTTGAAGAAGATGAAGTACCGGTCATCCGAGAGCTGTTCGTTGGCGTCCAGGCCGAAGCAGCTGATGTCGAAGGTCAGTCCAGGGGCGGCGATCTGCACACCTACGTACAGATCCGTCCCTGGTGTGAGATCACTGAGCTTGGCCTTGTGGCCTCGTTGGAATTCCCTGGCCATACGTAACGACCGTCCCCCATCCCGAAGGTGAATGCGTCGCGTCAGGCTAACCGCAAACCGCGACATCCGGCCAAGCCGGTACACACCCGGTACAGAACCACCGGACACGGCCCTTCGGGCTCACTCCTCGTCCGCGACCGGTGGTGGGGGCAGCTGATCGGCCGCCACCACTCCTTCGAGGTAGCCGCGGGCCCGCTCGGTGCGCGGGTACGCCTCCAGCAGCCGCCAGAAGTCCGGGCCGTGGCCGGGGACGAGCAGATGGGCCAGCTCATGGAGGAGTACGTAGTCGACGACGTACTCCGGCATGCCCTGGAGCCGGTGCGAGAGCCGGATGCTGCCCTCGGCGGGGGTGCACGAGCCCCAGCGGGTGTTCTGGTTGGTCACCCAGCGCACCGAGGCGGGCCGGGCGCCGCCGCCGAAGAACTGGGCGGACAGCCGCTCGGCCCGCTCCGTCAGCTCGGCGTCCCCGAGGACCCGCTTGCTCTCCTGGGCCGCGAGCCTGTCGAGCATCACGCCCACCCAGCGCCGCTCCTCCGCCTCCGACATCCGGGCGGGGATGAGCACGACGGTGCGGCTGCCCTCCCGGTACGCGGAGACCGACTTCCTGCGCCGGGTACTCCTGCGGACCTCGACCACACCGGCCGCCGAGGCGCGGGGCGCGGGGGCGGCCGCACCGGGCTGCTGGCTCACGGCGCTGCGCGCGGGGGTCTCCCCGGCGACGCCGGGTGACGGGTCTGCGGGCACGCCTAGACGTTACCCGCTGCTCGTGGAGGATGTCCCGCCTCCGGCCCGTTCACCACCGATCCTCTCCCCTCCCTTCCCTTCCCTTCGGGGGCGCGTCCCCTGCCTGGCGCGCCACCTGTCCGCCGTGCGACCCGCGCCATTTGAGCGACCAAACGACTAATGACCTCTCCCTGTGGACAACTCCGCGCACGCTCCGTCGCCGAGGCGCATGCTGGCCATGGCTCGACGCGGCCGGGGACCTCCCGAGCACGCGGTCACGCAACCGATCGGGGGAGAGCCGTGCGTGTCGGGGGAGAAGTCCTGCATCCGATGTTGAAGCCCGCGCTGCGCCGGGCATGGCGTGGACGGAACACCGTGCAGTTCGGGGTGACACCCGCGCACGCGGTGACCCTGGGTCCGGTGGACATCGCGACGGGCAGCTTCCTGGAGCTGCTCGACGGGACGCGCGGGATGCCACGGCTCCGCGAGGAGGCCCGGGCACTGGACCTGTCGGACCGTCATGTGGACGTCCTGGTGAGGCGACTGGCGGAGGCGGGCCTTCTCGACGATCCCCGGGCCGCCGGACCGCAGGCGGAGGCCCTGCGCCACCGGGCCGAGGTGATGGAGCGTCAACGCCCCGATGTGGCCTCGCTCTCCGTCGCCCACCCCGGGCCGGGCGAGGGTCTGCGCCGCATGGCGGCCCGGCGGGCGATGCGGATCCAGGTGCGGGGCGCGGGGCGGGTCGGGGCGTCCATCGCGTCGGTGCTGTCCGGCTCGGGGGTGGGCCACGTGGAGGTGCTGGACGGGGGCCGGGCCGAGCCGGGGGACGTGGCACCGGCCGGGCTTCCGCCCGAGGCCGTGGGGGAACGGCGCGATGCGGCGGCCCGCCGCCTCGTCCGCCGGGCCGCCGCGGGACCGGCGCCCCGGGCGGGCGGGGAGGAGCGGGGCGCGGCGGGCGCACCGCCCGGTCTGTCACTGATCGTCGTCGCACCCCGGGACGGACTTTCGGTGTACGCGCCGGTGCCGGACACCGCCGCCCCCTGGATCGCGTCCGGCATCCCTCATCTCTATGCGGGGGTGATCGAGGCGACGGGGGTGGTCGGGCCGCTCGTGCTCCCGGGCGGCACCGGCTGCGCGGGGTGTCTGGAGCTGCACCGCGCGGACCGGGACTCGCAGTGGCCCAGGATGCTGGCGCAGTGGCGATCGGGGCGGCGGGGTGCGGCGGTGCCCGCCTGTGATCTGGGACTGGCCACGGCGGTCGCCGGTCTCGCGGCGGCCCATGCCCTGGCGTTCCTGGACGGGGAGTTGCCGGCCAGCACCGGAGCGCGCTGGGAGGCGGCGCTGCCCCTGCTGGAGTGGCGGAGCGAGCGGATCGGCCCGCATGCGGACTGCACCTGCGGGGCGGCCGAGCGCCACCGAGGGGCGGGGGGCTCCGGTGGACGCCCGGCGCAGGACACAATGGCCGGGTGACCGCAGCCGACGGGTGATGCCGGAGGACCCGGCGGCACGGCAGTCTGGGAACTGGAGGGGCACATGTCTGATCTTCCCCGGAAGGCGGTTACGCGTACCGCCAAGCTGGCCGCGCTGCCGCTCGGCTTCGCCGGCCGTGCCACCTGGGGTCTGGGCAAGCGGATCGGCGGCAGGTCCGCCGAACTGGTCGCCCGCGAGGTGCAGCAGCGCACGGCCGAGCAGCTGTTCAAGACCCTGGGCGAGCTGAAGGGCGGGGCCATGAAGCTGGGCCAGGCCCTCTCCGTCTTCGAGTCGGCCCTGCCGGAGGAGATCGCGGGCCCCTATCGGGCCGCGCTGACCAAGTTGCAGGAGGCCGCTCCACCTCTGCCCGCCGGGACGGTCCACGCGGTGCTGGCCGAGCGGATCGGCGAGGACTGGCGGGAGTACTTCCTGGAGTTCGAGGACAAGCCTTCGGCCGCCGCCTCGATCGGGCAGGTCCACCGGGGAGTGTGGCACGACGGTCGTGAGGTGGCCGTGAAGGTGCAGTATCCGGGTGCGGGCGAGGCGCTGCTCTCGGACCTCGCCCAGCTCAGCCGGTTCGCCCGGCTGCTCGGCCCGCTGGTGCCGGGGATGGACATCAAGCCGCTCATCAAGGAGATGCGCGACCGGGTCTCGGAGGAGCTGGACTACGCGCTGGAGGCGCAGTCCCAGCGGGAGCACGCGGAGGAGTTCGCGGACGACCCCGATGTGGTGATCCCGGGCGTGGTGCACCAGTCGGACCAGGTGCTGGTGACGGAGTGGATGGACGGGATCCCGCTGGCCGAAGTGATCGCGGACGGTACGGCGGAGCAGCGGGACCGGGCCGGGCAGCTGCTGGCGCGCTTCCTCTTCTCCGGCCCGGCCCGCACCGGCCTCCTCCACGCCGACCCGCACCCGGGCAACTTCCGGCTGCTGCCTCCGGTGGACGCCCCGGCCGACGGGGGCGCGCCGGGCGAGGTGGACCGCCCGGCCGGCTCCGGCGGTACGGACGGCTCAGAAGAGGGCGGGGCCGTCAAGGCTGCCGGGGACTGGCGGCTGGGGGTGCTGGACTTCGGGACGGTCGACCGGCTGCCGGGCGGGTTGCCGGGGACCATCGGGGAGTCCCTGCGGATGACGCTGGAGGGTGACGCGGCCGGGGTCTACGGGCGGCTGCGGGACGAGGGGTTCGTGAAGGAGTCGGTCGACCTGGAGCCGGACGAGGTCCTCGACTATCTGCTCCCGATCATCGAGCCGGCGCAGGTGGAGGAGTTCACCTTCTCCCGAGGCTGGCTGCGGGACCAGGCGGCCCGGATCGCCGACCCGCGCTCCCCCGCCCACCAGCTGGGCAGGCAGCTGAACCTCCCGCCGTCCTACCTCCTGATCCACCGGGTCACGCTCAGCACGATCGGGGTGCTGTGCCAGCTGGGTGCGGCGGTCCGGCTGCGGGACGAACTCGAAGCGTGGCTTCCGGGGTTCGTGGCGGAGGACGCGGCGAGCGGGGAGACCGGATTCGGGTCGGAGGGCGAGGAGTCGGAGCCGGTCGCGGCGGGCGACGCGTAGCGGTCACCACCAGAGGGAGTCGAGGCGGCTCTCGATCGCTCTGATGTGGAGGCGGGCGCAGCTCTCGCAGAAGTGGAGAAGCCGACCGTCCTCCACGGAGGAGAGCCAGGCCAGCGGGGGCGTGCCACCCTCGGCGGCGACGCCGCAGCGGGCGCAGACCACGGGTTGGGGGGCCGGTTCTCCAGTGGGGTTCGTGTCCTCGTCCACGTCGTGACGATATCCCCGCGGCGGATCCTCGGCAGCACAACGCACCGGGGGGGGGGGGGGGGGGGGGGGGGGCCGGGGGGGGGGGGGGGGGCCCCCCCCCCCCCCCCACCGCTACCGCTTCCGTACGGTGGCCAGCACATCGCGGTCCGGCTGGAGCGTCAGACTCGGCACGGGCTCGACGACCCCGGGATCGACGTCCAG
>NZ_JBWKCM010000004.1:0-224927 GCF_056436485.1 Streptomyces sp. NPDC043746
ACAATCGAACGGCTCTACTTCGTCACCAGCCTCCCGCCCGGAGCCGCCACGGGTGAACAGCTCGCCGACTGGATCCGAGGGCACTGGAAGATCGAGAACCAGCTCCACCATGTCCGCGACACCACCTTCGCCGAGGACGCCTCCACCACCCGGACCGGCAGCCTGCCCCGCGTCATGGCAAGCCTCCGCAACCTCGCCATCAGCGTCCTCCGGCAGGACGGCCGAACCAACATCGCCACCGCTACTCGTCACCACGCCCGTCACCCCAGCCGACCACTGACCGCACTGGGATGGACGTGATCAAGCAGGACTCAGGTGCTCAACCGGGCGGAACGACAACACGCAATGTCCCTGGTTACCGGCGACGCATGTGAGCGCGAGAACGGATTGCGGACACTAATCCGGGGTCAGCACATTTCTCCTTCCTTCGTGGCTTTCCCACTTAACGTGTGCGACTTCGTGTCGCACTTTGAGGCGGTTGATGCATCGCTCGACGGTGTTGCGCTGTTTGTATGCCTCGCGGTCGAAGGCAGGCGGCCGACCGCCGTGGCTGCCCCGACGAAGCCGGTGGCCCTGCTGGTCGGCTGGGACCGGGATGACCGCCCGAATCCCCCGCCGTCGCAGGTGTTCGCGGATGGCCCGGGAGGAGTACGCCTTGTCGGCCAGAACCATGTCGGGCCGAATCCGGGGACGCCCGACACCTCGGGGGACGCGCAGTCTTGCCATCACTTCAGTGAAGGCGGGCGCGTCGCCGGCCTGTCCGGCCGTAAGCACGAAAGCCAGCGGCCGGCAGTTGCCATCGGCGGCGAGGTGGATCTTCGTAGTCAGTCCGCCTCGGGAGCGGCCGATGGCGTGGTCCGCTGGCTCGTCGGCTGGAGCCCCTTTTTGCGGGCTCCAGCCGCATGCTGATGTGCCCGAACGACCGTGGAGTCGACGGATACCACCCAGCTCAGGTCCTCCTCGGCGTCCGCCTGGGTCAGCAGGGTGGTGAACAGGCGCTCCCAGGTCCCGTCGATCGCCCAGTTCCGCAGACGGCTGTAGGCGCCTTTCCACGAGCCGAACTCCGCGGGCAGATCCATCCACGGAGATCCAGTCCGGTATTTCCAGGCGATCGCGTCGATCACCTGCCGGTGATCACGCCACCTTCCCCCTCGGCGGGGAGTCCGGTCCGGCAACAGGGGCTCGATCCTGGCCCACTGGGCGTCGGTCAACACGCTCGATACAACGAGGGGTCGCCTGTGCCGCAACGCCTCAGAACCCAGCCATGGACTTGTCGAGCACCCCGCCCAGCGCACCGTAGACGCTGCAGCGGACCGAGTGCTTTGCCCTGCGACGCAGCGCGAACCCCACGATGAACGACAACGCGAAGAGACCGCCGAGAACCGTCGCTACGAGCGGGTTGTAGACGAAGTACACGAAGCACGCGACTCCGGTCCAGACCAGGATCGGTAGGAGTGAGCCGCGCAGCACTGTCCCGAACCTGATCCGTTCCGGCCCCGACGGCAGCACTCGTCCTTGCCACACCTCGATGTGGTTCCTGGTCACACAGTGCTCAGGTCGCATGAAGCCATCACACCACCAACAGCTCGGGTCTCACGCAGTGATCCGTAAGAAACTGCCTAGGCGTGGGTGGTGTTGTGTCGGCGCTGCCACCGCTTGAGGCGGCGGCCGCGGAAGGGCACCCGGACGGGTGCGCCGGCTCCTTGGTACGCCTTGATGCTCCTATAGAAGTCAAGTTGTTGAGATGGTGCCGCTGGAGTGAGTACGAGTGAGGGCGCGGTAGACCTCTCGGGCGATGAAGCGCTTGAGGCAACGGATGATGTCCCTCTTGGTCAGCCCCTGCTGGGTACGACGTGCAACGTAGGCGCGAGTGCGCGGGCAGTAGCGCATCCGCACCACCGCGATCATGCGGAGAGCGCGGTTGGCCTGGCGGTCCCCGCCTCGGCTGAGTCGATGCCGGTCGGTGCGCCCTGAGGAAGCCGGAACTGGGGCGGCGCCGCACAGTGCGGCGAACGCGGCCTCCGAGCGCAGGCGTTCGGGGTTGTCGCCAGCTGTGACCAAGAGCTGTCCCGCGGTCTCGGTTCCCACGCCGAACAACGCGACGAGCTCGGGCCCGGCGGACGTGGTGAGCATGGTCAGACGTTCGGTGACCTCGTCGATCTCCTCGGTGAGTACGCGGATGCGACGTGCCAGTTGCCGCAGCGCATAGCGGGCGGCGTCAGCAGGACAGCGGAGATCAGCTCCCGGCCGCAGCCGAAGGCAGCACTTGACCAGAGCCTTCCGGGTGAGCCCCGTGAGCGACGCGCGCAGAGGCTCGGGTGCGGTTACCCGCAGGCCGATGAACCGCTCCGGGTCTGATGGAGGCTCGATTCCCTGAGAGGACCGAGTCATGGCACGTCCGTCCCCTTACCCTCCCGAGATTCGTGAGCGCGCGGTGCGCATGGTTGCGGAGATCCGCCCGAACTACCCCACCGAGTGGGCCGCGATGAAGGCGGTCGCGGCCAAGCTGGGGATCGGTGCCGCCGAGACGGTGAGGACCTGGGTCCGCAAGACCGAGGTCGACGCAGGCCAGCGGCCCGGAGTCACGTCGGAAGAGGCCGCGGAGATCAAGCGGCTGCGGGCCGAGAACGCCGAACTGCGACGGGCGAACGAGATCCTGAAGGCGGCCTCGGCTTTCTTCGCGGCCGAGCTCGACCGGCCGTCGAAGCGCTCGTAGCGTTCATCGACGCACACCGCCAGGTGTTCGGGGTCGAGCCGATCTGCCGAGTCCTGACCAGCCACGGACTGAAGATCGCGACGAGCACCTACTACGCCGCCAGGAACCGCACCCCCAGCGACCGGTCGGTCCGCGACAGGGAGCTGAAGACGCAGATCAGCCGCGTCCACGCCGACAATTTCGGCGTCTACGGGGTCCGGAAGGTCTGGCGTCAGCTGCACCGCGAGGGCATACCGGTGGCCCGCTGCACCGTCGCCCGACTGATGCGCGACCTCGGCCTCGAAGGCGCCCGGCGCGGGAAGAAGATCCGCACCACCGTCCGGGACGATGGCCATGAGCGGTCCGCTGACCTGCTGCAACGCGACTTCACCGCGTCCAGGCCGAACGAGCGGTGGGTGGCTGACTTCACCTATGTCGCCACCTGGTCGGGGATCGTCTACGTCGCGTTCGTCGTGGACGTGTTCTCCCGGGCGATCGTGGGCTGGTCCGCCGCCACCAGCAAGCGGGCCAAGCTCGTCCTCGACGCACTCGACATGGCCTTGTGGCGTCGCGATCGCGCCGGAACTCCCGCTGGCCCGGGGCTGGTTCATCATTCGGACGCGGGCAGTCAGTACACGTCTTTCGCGTTCACCGCGCACCTGATCGAGGCCGGCATCGACGCCTCGATCGGCACCGTCGGCGACGCCTTGGACAACGCGCTCATGGAATCCCAGATCGGCCTCTACAAGACGGAGTTGATCAAGCCGCGCAGGCCCTGGCACGGCCTGGCCGACGTTGAACTCGCCACCGCGGAATGGGTCGACTGGTTCAACAACCAGCGCCTCCACACAGCGATCGGCGACATCCCGCCCCACGAGCACGAGACCAACCACTACGCTCAACACCAGCCCCAACCGGCGGCTGGAGTCAACGCATAGAGCCTCCACCGATCCCGGAACGGTTCATTCGTGCCGCAGCCGAAGCGGTGGAGGGTCGAGCAGACCTACGGGATCCTAATACTGCACCGGCGCCTGGTCCGCGGCTACGAGCACCGCCCCTCTTCCTCCGCCTCCCGTGTCTACTGGGCGATGACCCACGTCATGATCCGACGACTCACCGGCACGAACACCCCCACCTGGCGCGAAGAACGGGCGGTAGCAGCGTGAACATCCAGCCTCTGCTCGACGCCCTGGACCTCCAGGAAGACGCCGCCCGGGCCCTGGCCGACGACCTCCGTGCACAGATCGACGACCTGCAGAGCCGGTTGCGGGAGGCCGAGACCCACCTGGAGCACCTCGCGATCACTCGCAAGACCGTCACCGGCCTCGCCGACCGGCTTCCGGTTGTTGCGCCGGACCTGCCAGAGCACCCGGACTACCCGCGCATCCTCGATGCCTTCAACCACGCGACCGGGCCGCTACGGGCCAAGGACGTCTGCGAAGCCCTCGGTCACGAGCTGCTGCCGAAGAACGTCGAGGGCACCCGCGCCAAGCTGAAACGCCTGGTCAAACTCGGTATCCTCACCGAGGCCGACACCGGCAGCTTCGCGAGAAAGCCGTAACCGGACACCTATGTCCCGCAAGCGCTGGCCACAATCTGGCGTGCGTACTGGTCCTCCGGGCCGATGTCCGCAACTACCTTCTGAGCTTCTTGTACCCGACCCGTCTCGCACATCAGTCGAACAAGGACGTATAGGGCGTCACGGTCGCCGTCTTCGGCGCGGCCACACAGCGCCGCCTCCATACCCCGCTCTCGAAGCGATCTGTTAAGTCTTCGACGTGCGTGGCTATCCGTGAGGGCGCGCTCCGTAAGTTCTGAAATCCGTTCCGCTCGGACCAGTAGATCCATGTGCCACAGATGGTTGTCGTGCATGTCCGGATCGCCGGAGAAGCATTCGGCGTGAGCGCTCACGAGCGCGATCGCCTCATCCCAATCTCGAAGTTGTTCCGCCGCCCGAGCTCGCTCCAACCAGTCCACAAGACGAGTATCGCCTGTGGCCCCACCAGACAGCGCCTGTCGAAGTAACCGCTGATGAGCGCCCTTCAAGACAAGAAGTGCTCAAAAGCTCACGAACCGCCCTCTCAGAACGGATCACCCCCGCGTCGGCGGGGAGGACGAACTCCGGCACATGCAACCGACCCTCTGGAGCGGATCACCCCCGCGTCGGCGGGGAGGACCTCGGGGTCGAGGGTGCCCTCGTACTGGGGGTCGGATCACCCCCGCGTCGGCGGGGAGGACGCGGGCGCGCTCGGCGACCAACTGGCCGCGTGCGGATCACCCCCGCGTCGGCGGGGAGGACACTTCCTGACCTGCACCTTAAGAAGGGCTTTGCATTTCCTTTACCTTTGGTGCAGCGGTCATACGGATCAGGGTAAGCCCGTCGAAGTCGGCGGGTACGCGGCGACGGGTGCCAGCGGTTCGGATGGCGTAGCCCTGTTCGGTGGGGGCGGGGTGGACGAGGACAGCAGCGCCGTCGCCCACGGTGTCGGTGACGGCTTGCCAGAGTTGGTCGCGGACGCGGGCGGAGACGCTCCCGACGAAGATGCCGGGGACGACCTCACTGGTCCAACGGCTGAGTGCTCCGCGGAGGTGATCAGGAACGGCCGTGGTGGCAATCACGAGCATGGACGGCATCATTCACCTCGGGCCGCGTAGTTGATGCCCGCGGGAAGGGTGCCGGCCTTGGGGTCCCAGAGGTGGACCAGTTGGACGTCACGCTTCTCCTGTGGCTCGTCTTCTTCGGTGGCATCCGTGGAGCGTGGCGTCAGGAGGCTCTGGACGTCCCGGACGATGCGCGGGAGGAGCTTGAGGAGTCGTAGGTCTTCACGGAAGCGGCGACGTGCTTCCTGTTCGGGGTTGTCGGAATTGTGGAGGGCGAAGGCCAGGGGGAGAGTGGTCTCGGCCTTGTAGAGGTCGGCGATGTCGTAGACGAAGGAATGCTGCTTGCCTGTGTGGACGAACCCGAGGGCGGGAGACAGTCCGAGCGCGAGCAGTGCGGCGTGGACGATGCCGTACAGGCAGGCGCTGGCCGCGGACAGGGCGAGGTTGACGGGGTCCTGTGAGTCCCAGTGGTCGGGTTGGTAGTTGCGGCCGAAGCGGCCGATGCCGTGCTGCTGGGCCAGGATCTTGTAGAAGGCTTTCATCCGCTGGCCCTCGAGGCCGCGGAGTTGGTCGAGGGTGACGGCTTCGGGGAGATCGGCGTCCTGGAAGCGCATGCGGTACATGCGGACGGCGACGTCGAGGCGTCGTTCGGAGTCGGCCCAGCAGGCGACCTGCTGTTCCAGCCAGTGGGTGGTGAGGGAGTCAGGGAGGATGCCGGCGTAGGCGCGTACTCCGCCGGATCCGACGGAGACGACGCTGGTGCCGTGCCGGGCGAGGGTGTTCAGGGCAGGTGTGGTGATGGAGACGCCCGGGCCGAGGAGGAGGCACGACAGTGCCGCAGTGGGGATGTAGACGAGGTCCGTGCGCTGGGCGTCTACCTGGATCTGGGCGCAGACTCCGGTGTCGTCCTGTACCACGCGGACCATGTCAAGGTAGAGAAATGACAGGGAGTCGGCGACGCGGGGCAGCATGGCGAGGGTAGGTGAGGCAAGGCGCCGCCGGGCGTCGCCTCCCCTTCTCGGGGCGCTCATGCGACCGGTGCGGGGGCCAGGCTGAGCAGTCCGGCTCCGTACGGCTTCCCGCGTCCGATACCGGCCAGGACGGCCTCGTGGAGGGCGTCGAGGTCGGTGACGGTTGCGGTGCCGTCGTAGCGGACCAGGCTGTGCCGCATCCCGTCGGCATCCTGCCTGCGGGGGCGGACCGGCGGCATGTTGGTGGGCGTCAGGACATGGACGTGCAGGCCCGATTCGGCCGCCCGGCGTAGCCACCACTGGTCGGCGTCCGCCCCGGACAGTGGCACGATCCGGCCGCGCTTACCTTTCGCCTCGAGCGGGAGGCGCTCGCGCTTGGCGGGGTTGAGGACGATGCGGTAGCGGACGGCCAGCCCTTTGCGCAGGGCAGTGAACATAGGGGTGAGGCTCTTGATGTCTGCCTGCCCGTACCCGGCCGGGAGACGGGCAGGGTCGAGGTGGTGCGCTTGGACGAGGAGGGTGCTGGTGGTGTCGGTCTCGTCGAGGCGGTAGAGCAGGCCCGCCTGGCTGCGGGGCGATTCGCCGAGGCCATCGGGCACCATACGCATCATCGTGCGGTGCATCTCGGTGGCGTCGCGAAGATCCCGCTGTACGTCACGACTGTGCGGGTTGAGGCGGATCCGGGCGATCACCGGCTCGTCGTTCATGCGTGTTCCTCGGCGTGGGCGTAGGCGATCAGACGCGTGAGCAGGCTCTTCTGCGGCCCTGCCAGAGAGCGGTGCACCGGCTCGACGGTGCGGTAGAGACGGCGGCCGGCATGGGCTCGTCCGTGTGGGGCGAAGCTGACCGGCATGTCGTTGACCTCGATGACGTCGGCGGTCGCGCCGGGACCGCCTGCGGGAAGTGCACGCTCTCGGAGGAACGGCACCGCGACCGATTGTTCTGCACCGTCACGGGGTTCGGGAGAAGTAAGCGGTACTCCGGTCAGCAGCTCATTCTCGGGGTCGTCAACGTGCTGGCGCAGGAGGAACGGCTCGTCGGGTGGGCAGGAGCGTCGGCCCAGGTACGGCGCCCAGTAGGGGCGCCGTAGTGCGGCCGCGAGCTGGGCCGTCAGGTCGTCGGGGGCGGTGACGGCGACGACGAAGACCGCGTCGGTCAGGTACTGGCGGCGGGTGATGACGGCCGCGTCCTTGTTGCTGCCGCCGCTGGTGGCGGCGGTGCGTTCCTTGGGGAAGCCGCCACCGACGGTGTGGTAATCCTCCAGCAGCGTGCCCGGTCGGTCGACCCGCACCGTCAGCCGCACCTGCTCGTACTTCTTGAGGCCGGCTGTGTCGCCCCGGGCGATGCCTTGGGCAGCGGCGAACATTCCGACTAGCGCGGAACGGGTCGGGAAGAGGGCGGTCTCCCGCACGGGGGTGAACGCCGAGCGTTCACCCCAGGACTGCAGGGGACCGGCCAGACGCAGCAGCAGTCCACTCACTGCTGGGCTCCCGCGACCGTGCTGTCGGCGGCGCTGATCGCGGCCTCGACGGCTGCGTCCACGAGCATGTAGTAGGACTCGTGGGCGGTGCCGAGTCCCTTGGGGTTCTCCTGCAGGTCGATGACCGTGTGCCCGTGGAAGGGGCGGTTGCGGTCACCGGTGAGCCGGTTGATGTTGACGGTATAGGTGTCGAGTGCCTGGCGGGACGGCTTGGAGAAGCCTCCCTGCCGGTCGGCGGTCACAGGGGTTTCGAACGCGGCGGCCAGCGACAGCGGCCGGTGCTCGCGCACCGCCAGGTACGCGAGGTCCGGCAGCGTGTGCGGAGCCGTCGAGTTCTTCTTGGCCTGCGGCAGTGACATCAGGAAGTGCTCGGCGAACGAGGCCAGCACAGTGCGGGCGGCCTTGACGTCCCCCTCAAGGTTTCTCAGCAGGTCAGTGACGTTGACGGTCCCGTACCGGTAGAAGACGCCGGCGGCGAATTCGGCGGTGTCCAGGTGCCCGCTACCAGTCTCGGATTCGCCCAGCCAGTCGTCGACCGCGGTGAAGTAGTCCCGCTGCGGCTCCGCCGCGTGCGTGGTGAAGGCGTGCGCGACCTGAGCAGCACCATCGACGTTGGCGTCCGGCAGCTCGGCGAGCATGCGTCCCAGCAGGCTGATGGAGGCGGTACGCCGTTTGAGGATCTTTTCGATCGTGTTTGGGGGCAGGGTCTGCGGGGCCTTGGCGCCTTTCTTGGCACTCGCCGCCTTCGTCATGGCGGCCTCCAGTGCCTCGCGGTGCTCGGCACACACGGTGGCGAGCTCCTCTACGGCCGCCTCCGGCAGGAACAACAGCACCGAGGTGTGACCGGCGGTCTCAAGGCCGATGCCCTTCTTGCCGGCGCTCACCGCCACCTGAGAGCCGGCGAACGCAGCCAGCTCGGTGGGCCAGCCCGCCCGCTCAAGCGTCTGCTGCACCTTCACCGGGACGAGTCGGGTCCGGGCCGCCTTCTCCCCGAGGTCCTTCTCCACACCGTGACGGATGGGGCGCTTCCAGGACTGGCTGGAGACCCGGATCCGCAGCGCGTCACCGTAACGCACCTGCTTCGGGGATCCAAGATCGTCGCGGTTCAGGTTCGCGGCCGGAACCGACTGGAGCGCGTTCAGGTCCAGGTAGAGGGTCATCGCTCGTTCTCCTCGGGAAGATCGGTGGTGATGTCGGGGATGCCGACAGGCGTGGAGCAGCGGAAGTACCTGTCGAGCCAGCGGGTAGCAATGACGTCGCGGTCCTGGGTCCACCAGGACAGGTCCTTCAGCAGGACAGACCAGTCGACCGCGGTGCCACCGCTCAGGAGCTGCCGGGTCAGGGAGGGAAGCGTGCGGTGAACGGCATCGCTGCTCTGCCGGGACATCAGGTGCAGAGCGCTCTCGGCCGTGCCCGCCTTCATGACGTCCCTGCGGACAGCCTCGCCGAGCGCGGCCCCCAGATTCGGACGCAGGTACCAGGAAGTGACAGAGGTGGCCGCCGGCTCGGTGTGCCGGGCGGCGCGCGGGCGCGCCGCTATCAGCGAGGCCACCGAGTAGTAGGCGCGGCGGGTGTCCGGATAACTGACGTCGTCGTGCTGGTGGAGCCAGGGGACGAGGTAGCGGTGCATGTAGTTGCACCGCTCGACCGGCAGGCCCAGGCCCCGGCGCAGCTCGGCACGGGTGCGGTTGTCCTGGCAGAGGTCGTGGACGTAGGAGATGAATCTGTCGTGTTTCGGCGGCGCAGCGGCCGCCGTGGAATCGGTCATGAGGCATCCCTGGTAGGGGGAATGGGTGAGAGCGCTGACAGATGATCAGCGTGTGCAGGATGGCCGGGGCCGGCTCAGCCGGTTTTGGGGCCCAGGAGCGCGAGGAGCATCGAGCGGGCGCGGTGCCGGGCGCGCGCCACTCTGATGTCCGCCCGGCTGGAGGGGCCGATCGCTGCGTCCAGCGCCGACAGGGCGGCGCGAACGAACGGCTCCCGGGGTCGGACCACCCGCCGTTCAGGCTTGGTCAGCTGCCAGAACTCGGTCTCGGCCTTCGGCCAGAACTGTGTCAGCGCGGCGGAGGCCCACGGGCCGGGCTTGCGGGCGTCGAGTTTGACCTTCGCCTTCGGCGAGGGATCAATACTGGAGTCCGTGGCGATCTTCCAGGCGACCCTGGCCGCGAAGTCCAGCCGGTCGCCCACCTCTTCCGCGGAAGCGTGACAGCGTTTGATGTGGTGCGCCATCTCCTCGTCGTTCTCCTCCAGCCAGGTCAGGACCCGGGGAGTCGTCGACGCGAACCAGACGCTGTCCTTCTGCTGGCCGTCCTGATCGAAACCGTAGGCCCGCACCCGCAGAGTAGGCAGCAGCGTTTTGGGCAGTGCGCCGAAGGCAGGCGGCCGCTGGGCGTCCTGCCGGTCGTCCTTCAGCAGCAGGGCGTCCAGGTCACGCCACAGCGCGCGGGCACCATCGGCCTCGCGGGGCTGAAAATTCCCGTCCTTGCGCCGGTCGAGGATCTGGTACGGGTCACGCACCACAGGGGCCGGTGCGTGCGTGGACCAGGTGATGTACGCGTCCGTCACCTGTCGGCCGTCAGAGGTCGGAACGAGCAGCACGGCGTGCCGGAACCGGCCGGTCAGCATCCGACCCGGCCACGTCATCGGAATGCGAGGCTCTAGCGGGTGAAGAAGTTCGCCCTCCCACGGGCACAGGTCCTCGTCCTGGTCGAGTTCCTCGTCCGGCAGCCTCGGCACGGCCAGGATCAACGAGGTGAACAGGTCACTACCCGACGGGAAGTACGAGACCGACTTCCGCAGAGGTGCCGCGTCCCCGCTGCCGGCCCTGTTCTCGGTGATGCGCCGGGGAGTGCACTGGCCGGACGGCCCGAAGTAGAGCTGGGCGATCAGATGCCAGACGGCCTCCGCGGCTGGCACGGGGACAGGAGCGGTGTCGGTGAAGTGGCCGAACAGGACCGCGCCGTTGATGCCGGTCGGCCGGCCCATCACCAGCTTGTTCACACCCGACAGGTTCGGCGCGCCGTTGGCGTCCACGCATTCGGTTCGAAGCCTCGGGTCCTGCAGGAACGGCCGCTCCGGGTCAAAAAGGTCGAACCTGCCTGACGGCACGCGCTTGTCGAAATACTCGTCCACGGCATCCGGATCGAATCGGCCCGCCCGCAGAATTCGCCGACGCAGATCGAGCCAGTCCTTGACGTTCTCGGCGACGTCAAGGTCATCGAGACGGTCGTCTCCATCGGCGGCAATCCTGGCCGTGATAGCTGCCAGGATCCGCATCAGTCCAGCTGCTGCCGGCGGCACCGGCAGCTCCAGGTCCTCGATCTCATGAGCCTGCTTGAACATCTGCCGCAGTCCCAGCCGCGCCGACTCCCCCGTCAGCAGCCGAACCGGAATCCACGGCTCGTCCCGCAGGTCGAACCCCCCAGACATCAAACAGCCCCCTCCACGAACATGGTCAGCGCGAAGCAGCACGGCAAGGCCCCAGCGAACCGCCGCCTGAGTAACGCTTCGCATTCAAGCAGCCACCACTGACACAGGGGCTCCGTTCCGTGCTGCCGATGAGTAGAGCACCTTCCGGTGATGTGCGTGACGGATTCTCAGAAGGTTGGGGATCGGGGTGGAGTTAGAGGAGGGGACTTGATCGACTTGCGCCCCAGAGTCAGTATCCAGTAGAACTACCGGCCAACACACCGGAGTTGACCCGAGGAGAGCTCGTGTACCGAGTCCCAACCGCACCGTCGTCCTGGGCTTTACCAGCACCCTGGGTGCTGGTGATCGCCATCATCGTGATCGTTGTCAGCCTGCGACCCGACCTGGCAACCATCGGCTCGTACCTGCTTCTGCTGGCCGGGGCAGGCAAGGCGTACCCCGGCTTCTCCCGATAGCCTCGGGGAAGCAGTCGCCGTACGCACGTGCCACCGCCTTCCCGCCGATGCGGGGGTGTACCAGTTGGAGAGCGCGGGGGCTGAGAACGGCTCAACGCCTTCCCCGCCGATGTGGGGGTGCTCCGTCTGAGGGGCTGTTCCCGTCTATTCGCGGACGAGGCCCAGGTCCTGATGCAGGTGCAGGATTCTGTCGCCGATCTTCACGGCCTGGGCCTTGCCCTGACGGACCGGCTGACGGAGGACTCGGAGGTCTCCCAGCATGGGGTGCTCGGCCCACGAGGCGGGCGGACTGAGGGTGTCCGGCTCGGCGTCACGGACCCAGTCGGCGCGTACGGGGATCGTGCGGCGCATCACCTGTCGGACACGTGGGGCCGGCATTCTGCCGTCCTCGGGCATTTCGGGCAGCAGCTGCTCACCCTCAGCGTCGAGCGTTAGCTGGCCGCCCTCCTGTGCGTAGGCGCACAACAGGCGCACCGAGTCCGCGCCCAGACGAGTCGACACCTCCCACTCGTCCTCTTCGCCCTCCATGTCATGCAGGTCATGGAGTTCGGCAACCTGCCGGGCACGCGGCACGGCGCACAGGGCGGCGATGCTCCGCTCCGCGGTCTCTTTGCCCTGGTGTTCCGCCCAAGCCTTCGCCTCGCGGCTGCCGGAGACGTTCCAGTCGAATTCCTCGCTGTCACCATGGACCGCCTCGACCAGCCCCTGCACGTCGTCCGGAATGGCGATACCGCCACCCTCGACTTCGGCCAGCATCCGGGAGGTCTTGCCGAGCAGGTGCTCGGAGTACACCTCACCCCACTGGACCGGTACCCGCCCACCGCCCGCCAGGGGATCGAGGACAACAAGACGAGGTGCATCCGCCCACCCCGGGCGGCCGCGACCATCGGGGTACCCATGCCTCTGCCAGTGCTTCTCATGCCGCCAGCAACGGCCCGCCCGCTGCAGCAGCAACGCCAGGGGGGCAAGATCGCTGATGACGATGTCCGCGTCCAGGTCCAGGGACTGTTCCACGACCTGCGTGGCCACCACGATCCGCCGAACCGGCCTCGGACCGCTCCGGCCCAGCCCCGCAGTGACCCCGGCCGTGCGCTCCTCCCGCACATCTCCGGGGAAGCGAGCATGCAGCAGCTGAACATCACCCGCTTCCTCATGGGAGCGCCGGTCGATCTCTGCCCGGAGCTGCACATAGGTCTCCTGCGCGTCGCCCACCGTGTTGCACACCACCAAAGCGGTACCGCCGTCACCCGTTGCGACGGGCTCCAGCAGCCGCTTGATCACCGCGATCCGGTCCCCCGCCCCGTCCTTCCCGCTGTGGACGACTCGCTCGACGTCCACCCTGAGCCGCATGCTCCGCGTACGGGCCTGCTCCAGCTGGCGATCCCGGGACATCGGCGCGCATCTGCCGGTCTCGCCGTCCACGTACAGCCAGCCCGGGTAGGGCGCCGGGAAGGTCTGCCGTTTCAGTGCCGACGACTTGTGGCCCGCGCCCCGCAGGTACTCCTTAACCAAGCGGTCGCCGACCGAGCACGGCAAAGTCGCCGACAGCAGCACGACCGGCACCCCGTAGAAGCCCAGCCAGTTCAACAGCCGACCCAGCAGCACCTGCATGTACGGGTCGTAGGCATGCGCCTCGTCCACGATGAAAGTCTTGTTCGAGAGAGCCAGCATCCGCAGAGCGTTGTGCCGAACAGGCAGCACAGCCATCAACGCCTGGTCGATCGTCCCAACGGCGAACTGCGCCAGCAGCGGCCTCTTCGCTCCACGCAACCACCGTCCCGGCCGCATGTCGGCCTCCCGGCGACGGCGCCCGGCAGGCGCCTCGTCACCGTCGCAGGTCACCACCACCTCGCCGTCCAAGTCTTCGTCGGCGTAGGAGCTGCTGAGCCACGCCATGCTGTGAACCAAGGTCAGCCCGGCTTCCTCCCCGGACTGATTTCGCAAGGTCCTGGCGACCCGGTCGTGCATCTGGTCACTGGTGGCCATCGTCGGCAGCAAGAACGCATACCCGTGCGTGCCGAAAATCTTCGACAGGATCCGCTCCGCCTCCAGCGCTGTCTCCGACTTCCCGTCACCAGGCGCGGCGGTCACCAACATGATGCCGCCTCGACTGCCAGCATCCGCCGCAGCCGACAGGTCGTCCATAACCGACCGCTGCAAGGGATTCGGCTCCCCCGCGATGCCGTACGCCTCGGCGAAGTCCTTGCGCTCCAGCTCCACGGGAGCCAGCCCGGCATCCCTCAGCAATCTGGCCGCGTCAGCCTGCGAGCCCCGGAAATGAGCGGCCAATGAGATCTCGAGCGTCCGCTGGCGTATCCGCAGGTATCCCTCCTGACTGACCAGCCAGTCCGCGAGTATCACCACCCCCGTCACCAACACGGCGACAGGAGCCTCGAACGACTCGGGTGCGGCCGGGGCCCCCAGCGCGTCGTGCACCGCTGTGGCATGCGCGGCCCGCTGGCCAGCCCACGCCGCACCGCCGAGAAACGCCGGATAGGCACCGTCCTCCTGACGGTGGAAGCGGCCGTGATGACCGCCGATGATCTCCGCCACTCGATCAGCGGCGCTCATCTCGTCTTCATCCTCGAAGCCCAGCACTTTCAGTACCGCGGCCGCAGCAGTCATGCCCGCCACGTCGTGCCCGGCCCGTTCGGTACTCATCCGCTCGCTGCCCGCCGCCAGGTCGCCGCTGAGGAACCGCGCAGCTTGCCGTGAACAGAATTGGAACCCAGACAGCTTCCCGATGTCGTGCAGGCCGGCACACAGGCCGACGAGCGCCCGAGCGCGATCGGGTTCCCCGGCCAAGCCCATCCCGTCGGCTATACGCGCCCTCTGGTTCTCCGCCAGGTACACGTCCCACAAGTGGAGCGCCATCGCGGCCGCGTCGAGAAGATGCCTCACCAGCGGGTAGGGAGGCAACGCCGGATCCAACCCACGGGACTTTCCCCACACCGACTCATCCACCACGCTCCGCCTATGCAGCACGCCAGCCCTCTCCGCCCCACCACTCGAACCTGATCTGGCAACGGAAGCGAAACCGCCACCCATCGCATACAAGCACCCGGCACTGACATTGATGTCGCTACTTGCGTACCGCGGCCGTTCCTCGATCAGCAACGGGGCGCGGTCCTCGCCTTGGCGACCTTGCCAGCTGCAGCTGGATAGAGTGGCGGCATGCGTCTGACTGAGCGCCTCACCCCCTCACGAATGGCAAAGAAAATGCAAAGCCCTTCTTAAGGCGCAGGTCAGGAAGTGTCCTCCCCGCCGACGCGGGGGTGTTCCGACGCCAGGTTCCGGGTCATCGACCAACTCGACGTCCTCCCCGCCGACGCGGGGGTGTTCCGCTGCGCGGGAGGCAGTCGTCCCAGCCCTTGCTGTCGTTCCCGCCGACACGGCGCCAAGCCGGTCCCGGAGCGCCCCGCCAGCTCGCCGCCGCCACGGGCCGACAGTCAGGGGTGCACTCCGTGCCGACCAAGATCCGGGTCATACGCGGACCAGCCGCCTACAACTTGGCCGCATAGTGGACGTTTCCGCTGGTCAGGACCATGGCGGGCGTGTACCACCAGCAGACGAAGAGCCTACTGGCACGCTGCCCAGGCGGCTGAGTGGGAGCGCTCAGCACCACGAAATGCCCGGCGCCTTGCCACACCTGCGCAGCCAGGAGGCCGCCTGACCAGCGCGGCACCGCACCTGACGAGCCATCAGAACAAGCGTCAAATGAGCGTCAAGATGCCTCGTAGAGCGTCATTTCAGCGTCAAGATATCGCCCGTACGCCCACGCAGCACATAACGCACGCCACCCAAACCCGCAAGTCAGGCGGCCTTTGCGATGGGTTCGAGGATCGCGACGCACTCCACATGATGCGTCATCGGAAAGATGTCGACTTCCGGCGAAAACTCACGCCTGCCGCTCATCCGCTCGGCGCCAGGATTCTTCCCTGCCCGCGGGTAGTCACTCAACGCCCCCTTAACAGCGCCTCCGGCGGCCCGACGCCCCGTGCCACCACGCCCGCCCTCACGGCACCTCCTGGGGAGAATCTGGGGAGTGTCGACGGTCCTGGGGAGCGCGTGGGGAGAATCGACCGCGTAATGCAGCAAGATCCGGAAAGAGCTGAAAGACGTGTCCGCGCAGGTCAGGGGTGGGTACAGCTGCATCGGTGCAGGTCAGCGCCACCCGGTAGACAACTTCATGACGAAGTTCTCTTGTTGTCTCCGCGCCAGCGAACTACCCCGCCGCCAACGATGCGAGTACGCCATTGCTGCGCCGCATCGCGTTCCATGCAGACGGTGGAGGCAGCTGGCAAAGCAGCAATCCGTCCCACCGACCAGCTCTGCGGCGGCCCGAGATCAGCCGCCCAGGCTGGTGACACTGCGAGGCCCGCCGATGCAGCTTCTCCAACGGCGCCCTCGCGAACTCGGCGACTCGCATCATGGTCCCGCACGCACACGCGGTCCCGTCGCGAACTCGCAGCCGAGAGGGCCCTCTTTGTCGACTGCCCACAACTCGCCGGATCAGCGTAGACGCGGAGTCGACCGTTGCCCATCACACGCGACGCAACACATGCCACGACCCTGCTCCATGCACGGGACCTCCTTGCGGGCGGACCCTCGGCCGACTCACTCCTAGCGCGACGACATGGCACGGGCCACCACCAGACGACTGACTATCCGTCAGTAAAGTCAGCATTGAGTCAGCATTCGTTCCACCAAACGTCACCACACCCTGCCCTACATGGGAGTCGCACCCAAGATCAGCAGCGCACACAAAGGGCTAAGTGAGCAGTTGCAAGTCGCCCAGAAACGGAACTCACCCGAAGCCAGCGACCCTGAGGCCGGTTCGGGCGATAACCCCAGCTCAGCGCACCCTCCCCCGCGCCTTCAGCGGCACCGGAGGCAGCTCCGGGGCCGGAATCGGAGGGCCGTCGTAGCCCTTCACCTCACCGAAACGGGTGCCGTTCATCCAGTCGCCACGGGCCTGGGCGATCTCCTCGTGGGAGCGGCCGATGAAGTTCCAGAACATCACGATCTCCTCCTCGAACGGCTCGCCGCCCAGCAGCATCAGCCCCGCGTCGGAGAGGGCGCGCAGCGGCAGCTCCCGGCGCCCGCAGCCGAGGTAGAGCATCGAGCCGGGCAGCACGGGTACGCCGTCGACCTCGGCCTCTCCCGACATCGACAGGACCGCGTACTCGAAGTCCGGGTCCAGCGGGAGACGGGCCTTTGCCCCTTCGGCGAGGGCGAGATCGGCGCCGACGATCGGGGTGTAGGCGGTGCCGGGGGATGCCGCGCCGTCCAGTTCGCCCAGGATCACGGTGGCGGTGAGGCCGGGGGCGGTGACGGCGGGGAGGTCGGCGTGGTGCTGGAAGTGCGGCTCGACGTGGCGGTGTGCGTCGGGGAGGGCCACCCAGAGCTGAGCACCGTGGAGGAACCTGGCGTGCGGCCGGGGACTCTCCTCGGAGTGGCTGATGGCCCGGCCGGAGGTCATGAGGCCCAGTTCACGGGGGCGTACGGTCTGCAGGCTGCCCAGGCTGTCGCGGTGCAGGACCTCTCCGTCGTGGAGCCAGCTGACGGTCTGGAGGCCCATGTGCGGGTGCGGCGGGACCTGCATACCGGGCTCGTCCGCGATGTCGTCCGGCCCGTAGTGGTCGACGAAGGCCCACGCGCCCACCATGCGACGGCCCAGGTTGGGCAGCAGTCGGCGCACCTCGGTGGACTCCCCGAGCGGTACGCGGCGGGGGGAGAGGAGTTCGCGGACCGGCTCGGCGACGACGAAGCCGCGCCCTCCGCAGACGGAAGGAGTGGCCTGGCGATCGAGATTGCTCATGGCGCTCAACCTATTCCCGTACGGGCATGGAGCGTCGGCACCCACGCCGGAGCTTTAGTGGAATGTTCAACCATCATGGAGTGTTGTCACGGCTGAACGTACAGCGGGACGGCACTTCGGGGGCTTGCACCGAACAGGCGGACCGCCCGACGAGGAGGAGCGCACGTGAACGACACCTACTACGAGTTCGGCACGGCCGCCGACCGGTGGGACCGGGCGCAGCTGTTCTTCGAGGCCAGGGAGTACCTCACGGCCGCCCGGATCCTGGGCGGGCTCGTCGAGGAGGCGCCGGAGCAGGTCGCCCCGCGGCTGCTGCTGGCCCGCTCCTTCTACCACTCGGCCCGGCTCGGACGGGCCGAGGAGGAGTTGCGGGCGGTCCTGGAGCGCGACCCGGTGGAGAGCTACGCGCGCCTCATGCTGGGCCGGACCCTGGAACGCCAGGGGCGGCAGGCCGAGGCGGCCACGCACCTGCGGCTGGCCGCCGCCCTCTCCGGCGACTTCGGTCCGCCGGGGAACGAGGCCTGACCCCGGGGGCCTCGACCGCACCGCGGGACAGGGCCGCACCGATCCGGTGCGGCCCTGTCGAGGAGAACGGCGCAACCCGCCGGATGGGCCCGGCGGGTTCCGCTTCTGTGCGGGGCGGGGGCGGTCAGCCCACCGGCGCCGCCGCCCGGGGCGCGTCGGCACGGTCCGCGGGGACGAAGAGCCGTTCGGCGAGACAGCCGAAGATCAGCCCGAAGCCGGTCCAGAACGTGGTCTGGACGGCGAGTGTGGAGAGCCTGAACTTCCACAGGAGGCTGGCCGGGAAGTCCTCACCGACCTCGTCGAACGAGGGCAGGAAGGCATAGGCCAGGCCGATCACCACGGCGAACCCGGCCGCCGCCGCGATGGTCGCGTTCCAGTTGCCCAGGGCGGGGGCGAGCCGCCTGCCGACGATCACGGCGGCGACGGCCAGCAACAGGCTGAGGGCGACCATCAGGAAGAACAGGGCGGTGCGCTTCCCGATGGTGTCGGGGTTGCCGACGGCCGGCGGGTTCGCCGGGTACTTGAGGAACGGCACGACATAGACGGTGAGCAGGGCCGCTCCCGCGATCAGCGCGGCCGTGGCCCGGGGGCCGAAGCTGCCGATGCGGCCCAGCGCATAGGCGACGACGAGCGAGGCGATCCCGCCCGCCGCGACACCGAAGACCAGGAGGGCGGTGGCGAGGCCGCCGGTGGCCTGCATGGTGCGGCTGACGAGTTCCCCCTCCTCCTCACCGCCACCGTGGGCGGCGTGGCTGTGCGCTTCTTCGATCGCGATGGCGGCGTCCACCTGGGACTCACCGAGGAAGTAGGCGACGGCGAGGGCCAGCGCACCCGCGATCACGCCCGCGATCATGCCGCGCACGAGCAGAGCTCTGACAGATATGGAGTTCACGAGACTTTCCCTGTTCGCTGTTTCTCTGGATTCCTTGATCACTTGCCTGCCGGACGCCGCGCGCGGGCAGGTCAGTGGCAGGGGAATCCGAGCAGGTGACGGCCGTCGTGGACCCATTCGTGGACGCCTTCGCCCGAGATCAGGGCGGTGGCGCCCTGTTCGGCGCCGACGAAGTACAGCAGGACGAGCGCCAGAACTCCGACGAAGACCGCCCAGGGGGCTATGGCCTTCGCCGAGATGGGGGTGATCACGGGGGCCCCGGTTGCGGGAGCCCCGGTTGCGGGAGCGGCAGACTGAGCCATGGCAGAACCTCCTGTGGGAACACGCGTCCCTGTCGTGGTGCGCCGGACGAAGGTGCTGGGTCTGACTTCCCGTACAGGTACGGGTACACAGTGGCGCGACCGTGCCGGATTCTCACCGGGCTTCCGTCACACCGTCGTCAAGGTCGACGTGACCATACCGCCTGCACGCAGGCTCCGCCATGGTGCAATCTGCTGGGGCTCGGGGCTTCGATCGCCTGCCCGCCATGGGCGTTGGGGCCGCCACGGAACCAGTTGAGGCAGGAACATGACCGTACGAGTGACCTTGGTCTCACCAGGGATGAACGCGGCGCTCCGAGAGGCCCGCTTCGACGGCGACGCCCCGCTGGACCGGGCCGGTGAGCGGGCCGCGCTGGCCGCGGCTGCCGCCGTGCCCGGGGCCGGCCTGGTCCTGTGCGGCCCATCCCGGCGGTGCCGGGAGACCGCCGCCGCGCTCGGTCTGGCCGCCCGCCCCGAACCGGCGCTCACCGGCTGGGACCTCGGGCGCTGGAGCGGCCGTCGCCTGGACGAGGTGGCCGCCGCCGAACCCGCCGCCGTGGCCACCTGGACCGGTGACCCCACGGCGGCTCCGCACGGCGGCGAGTCACTGCGGGAGCTGGTGGACCGGGTGGGCGGCCGGCTGGACGGGGTCGGCGGCGAAGCCGACCGCGAGACCGTGAGCGTTCTCGCGGTCGTCGAGCCCGCCGTCGTACGAGCGGCGGTCGTACACGGTCTGGCCCTGCCGGCGGCGGCGTTCTGGCGGCTGGACGTGGCACCACTGGCCCTGACGGAGCTGAGCGGCCGCCCGGGGCGGTGGAACGTCCGGCTGGGGCGTCCGCTCGCCACCCCTCAGGGGTTCTGAGAGGGGCCGCCCGCCTCCTCCCGGTCGGGCCGCAGCAGCAGCACCGTGGCGACGATGCCGTCCTCGATCCGCCACCGCCCCTCCAGCACCGGCGGCACGGCCGGGTCGGTGCGCAGCAGCCGCGCACTGAACGTGCCTTCGACCGCCCGGCCCGTCGGCCCACCGCCCACCCGGCCGTCCTCCCGGCTCTCCCGGCTCTCCTGGTGGAAGGTCAGGTCCGCCTCCTCGAAGTCCAGCTCGGTGAGGGTGAGCGGGTACCAGGTCTTGAAGACGCTCTCCTTGGCGCTGAACAGCAGCCGGTCCCAGTGGATCTGGCCCGCCTCGCCGCCCGCCGCGAACCGTTCCCGTTCCGAGGGCAGCACCACCATCTCCGCAACGCCGTCGGGCAGCGGGGCGTGCGGCTCTGCGTCGATGCCGAGCGACAGCACGTCCCCCGCGCGCGCCAGCGCCGCCGCCCGGTACCCCTCGCAGTGCGTGAGGCTGCCGACGACCCCCTCGGGCCACAGGGGCATCCCGCGCTTGCCGTGGAGCACGGCGACGGGTTCCAGGCCCAGCCTGCCCATCGCCCGTCGCGCGCAGGCCCGCGCGGTCGCGAAGTCGTTGCGGCGTTTGGGCACGGCCCTGGCGACCAGCTCCTCCTCCTCGGGGAACAGCTGTCCGTCCGCGACGCTGACCTCGCGCGTCGCGGCGCAGGAGACGTACGCGGGCAGCAGCCGCTCGATCACAGGGTCCCTCCGGAGGTGGCGGTGTCGGTGCGGGCCGGGGGCGCGGACTGCGGTTCGTACGGGAGGATCCGGCGCAGCAGGCCGCGCGGGTGGCCCCGCTCGCGCCACTCCCTCGGGTAGCCGATCGAGACCTCCTCGAAGCGGATGCCGTCGTACCAGGTCGTACGGGGGATGTGGAGGTGGCCGTAGACGACGGCCGTGACGTTGAAGCGGCGGTGCCAGTCGGCGGTCAGTTCGGTGCCGCACCACTGGGCGAACTCGGGATGCCACATGATCGACGTGGGTTCCCGGACCAGCGGCCAGTGCCCGGCGAGGACGAGTGGGACCTTCGGGTCGTGGGCGGCGAGGCGGCGCTCGGTCTCCGCGACCCTGGCCCGGCACCAGTCGTCGCGGGTGGGGTACGGGTCGGGGTGGAGGAGGTACTCGTCGTTGCAGACGATGCCGGCCTGGTGGGCGACGGCGAGCGACTCCTCCTTCGTGTGCGTCCCCGGGGCGCGGAAGGTGTAGTCGTACAGGAGGAACAGCGGGGCGATCGCCACCGGTCCGTCGGGGCCCTGCCAGAGCGGGAAGGGGTCCTCGGGGGTCAGCACGCCGAGTTCGCGGCAGAGGGCCACGAGGTGTTCGTACCGGGCCTGGCCGCGCAGTCGGACCGGGTCCTTGTCCAGGGTCCACAGCTCGTGGTTGCCGGGGGTCCAGATCACCTTGGCGAACCGGTCGGCGAGGAGGCCCAGGGCCCACCGTATGTCCTCGGGTCGCTCCGCGACATCGCCCGCGACGATGAGCCAGTCCGCGTCGGAAGTGGGGTGGAGGGATTCCACGAGGGGCCGGTTGTCGGTTACCGCCGCGTGGAGATCGCTGACCGCCAGCAGACACCCGGTCCCCTGCGGGCCGGTTCTCTGTGGTGCGGATTCCTGCGGTGCGGGGTCGCTGAGAGCGGTCATGTGCGCTGGTTCCCCGTTCTGTCGGCGGTCGCACGGCTCCGTCCGCACGGCGCGGAGAAGCTCGGAAACTCAGCCTCTCATGCGCCTCTGACACCCGGCCCGGGGTTCGTCCGCGAGCCCGTCCCCTCCGGTCGCCTCCGGGTGACCCGCCATCAACCGCCGTCCCGCGCACGGCGGGTGTTCAGCTCCTCCACCGCCCCGAGGGCGTCGCCGACGGTCGTGTAGTCGACGGCGACGAAGTTCACCGGGCCGCCGCGCTCGGCCTCACAGGTGCGGGCCCTCTCCAGCACCCAGTCCCGGGCGTTGACGCGGCCCGCGTCCAGCCGGCTGCCGCCCCCGTTGGTGACGAAGTGGTTGAGGAGGAAGAGGCGTTTGCCGGTGCCGCCCCGGTGCGGATCGCAGCTCATCTCGTCGGGGCTGCGGAAGGCGAACGGGGTCTCCATCCCGTACCGGTAGAAGTTGCGGTACCAGGGCGCCGGTCCGTCCGCCTTCTCGGCGAACACCACCAGACGCCGACCGCTGTCGATCATCTCCTCCAGCGTCGGCCACGGTTCGTCGGGATCCTCGGAAGGGGTATGGAGCAGTTCGTCGAGCCCGGCCTCGCGGAAGGCCTCCTCGGTCTCCTCGGCACCGATCTCGTCCTGGATGATCAGGGTGACGATCTCGGTGGGGTTGGCGCGCAGCCAGGCGCCGATGTCCTCCAGGGTGGGGACCAGTTCGACCGCTCCCGCCCGGCAGACGCTGTGGCAGAGCCAGAGCCCTTCGCGCGGCGGGTTGGCACGGTCGATCGCTGCGGAGATGAGCCGTCGCTGCTCCGGTGTGAACTCGGGGTCGTCGAGCCGGGCGGCGATGTCCTGCGGGCTCTCCCAGTGGTACGTGTCCAGTTGGAGCGCGCGGACGCCGGTGTCGAGCTGGGTGGTGATGTCGGGGTCCTGGAGGGGGCCGATGAACCGGTCGGCGGTGGTGGACATGGCGTTGTGGGCCGTGAGGTGGGCGACTTCGTCGTACCGCAGGTCGCAGAGTTCGGTGCTGCCCTGGCAGCGGCGGGGCGCGGACGGGCCGAGTGCGGGCGGGACCAGCAGGGCGCCCGCCAGCGCGGCGCAGGTGACACCGGCGGCCACCCCCCGTACGGCGGTGGGTGTCGGGAGCGTGCGCGGGCGCACGAGGAACGCCCAGCCGGCGGCGGTGAGCAGGGCCCCGCCGACCAGGGCCGTGAGGGCGGCGGTCAGTCCGGTGGCCACCGCCTGGTCGACGGCGTTGCGCTGGAGGTCCTCGACGAGGGCGGTGACGCTCGGCGGCCAGGAGGGCGGGACGGCGAGGAACCGGCCTCCGGTGACCGGGCGGACCAGGAGGAGGGCCGCGGCCGCGAGGATTCCGCCGCAGGCGATCGCCTGCCCCAGCCCCATGAGCCGCCGGGCCGGGGCGCCGGGGCTGGTCACCCAGAGGGCCGCGAGGGAGACCAGGGCCAGGACGGTGGCGAGGATCTGGAGCTGGGTCAGCCGTTGCACCCGCTCACGGGCCTGCTCCAGGGCTTCGAGGTCGTTGCCCGCGGCCCTCAGGGTCGCGGTGAGGTCCCACGTACCCCCTTGGAGGGCGGTACGGAGATCGGCCGCCGCCGTGCGCGCCCCGTCGGCGAGTGCGACCGCCGCGGTGGCGGCCAGCGCCGACGCCACGTCGCCCCTGCCGAGGGCCACGGCGACCTCGGGGCGCAGCTCCGCCCGCTCCTCCTCCGGCACGAGGCTCAGCAGGGCCTCGGTGGCGCGTGTGGCCTGGTCGTCGGTGAGCGGCAGGGCGGGTAGGGCGGGCGCGCGGCCCTCCCTGAGGGCTTCGAGCGCGGCGGTGAGGTCGTCGGTGAACCGGGCGAAGTCCGGCCGACCCTGGTCCTGGAGGCCGGCGACCAGGTCACCGAAGTAGATACGGGCGAGTTCGGCCAGGTTCCGCAGCACCGGGTCGAGGTCCACGGCCAACCGCAGCTCCTCGGTGTCGCCTCGCAGATAGGCGGTGAGGGCGTGGATCTGCTGGTCGGTGAGCGAGCGGACCGTCGTCGGGGGCAGGACGACCTTGATGTTGGAGGTCACGAGCGCCTCGGGAACCGGCAGCTGAGCCAGGAGGTCACGGGTGACGGGGGCGATGGCCGGGTCGACGAGCACCTCGCTGTAGAGACGGTCGTACGCCGACTCCTCGTCCAGGACGGACTGGTAGTACCCCGGCGACAGGACGGTGGCCCGGACCGTCGAGGTGAGCGCCACCGTCATCACGCCGAGCACGGCCAGCACGAACGCCGCCGCCCGCACGGCCCGAAGGGCCCGGCCCGGGGCCATCGGGCCGGGCTCCGGGGGAAGCAGGTTCTCCGGCGGGACCAGCGGTATCGGTGTAGCGCTCACTCACTCAGCCTATGCAGATTATCTGCTTTCATGCATGAATGATGAGACTTGTGCAGTGAGGAGCCCGCCGTGCACTCCGTCCACCTGGCCGTGCTGATGACGAGTCACAACCGGCGGACGAGGACGCTGTCGGCGCTCGCGGCCCTGCACGCCCAGCGCGGGCTTCCGGCCCACGCCACGCTGGGTGTGCATCTGGTGGACGCGGGCTCCACCGACGGTACTCCGGAGGCCGTCCGCCTGCTCCACCCGTCTGTCGAGGTCATGTCGGTGGGCGCGGACGTCTCCCGCAACCAGGCGCTCCGCATCGCCAGCCGCAACAGTCGCAGCGGCGGTGGAGGGGGCGGTTCGCAGCGGGCCCGACCGGGCGGGCCGAGCCATCGGTGGACGCACCAGCTGTGGCTGGACGACCGGGTCGAACTGCTTCCGGACGCCCTCAGCGGGCTGCTGGGCGCGGCGGACGCGGTCGGGGACGGGGCTGTCGTCGTCGGGGCGGTCCGGGGGCCGGACGGGACCACGCTCTACTCGGGGCGGCGAGGCCGTTCGCTCACGCTCGTGGAGCCCGGCGGGGAGCACCCCGAGCCGTGCGACACGTACGACGGCCGGGTGGTGCTGCTCTCCCGGGCCGCGCACGACCTGGTCGGGGACCCCGACAAGGTCTTCCGCCACCGGATGGGCGACTACGACCACGGGTTCCGCGCCCGGCGCGCCGGGGTGCCCGCCTTCGTCGCCCCGTCCCCGGTCGGCGTCTGCGCGAAGGGGCCGGACGCCCCCGGTTCACTGGAGCCGGGGATCGGCGTGCGGGAGGCGCTGCGCCGGGTGACCTCCGTACGGGAGCTGCCGCCGGGCCAGTGGTGGGTCTACTGCCTGCGCCACACCTGGCCGTGGGCGCCGTTGCTGATGGTGTCCCCGTACGCCCGGACGGCGGCCCGGGCCACGATCGGCCGGTGGCGGGCGTGAGGCGGTGCGGCTTCCCGGTCTGCGGCCGACGGGTCGGGGCCGGTGATCTGTGATGGTTCGTCCGCTGCGGCCCCGGATCAGCTGCGGTCGGCGGTGAGGCCGACGGTGGGGCGGCCGGTGGGCGGCGGGGGCACGGTGGCACGGTGGGACGGGGGCCTGGCCGGCCCGGCGACGCCCGCCGGTGAGGCCGCGCGCGTGACAGGCGCGGGCCTGGGCTCGGGCTTGGGCGGAAGCGTCGTTCCGGTGGGCGGGCGGCGGCGGGCGGCCGTGGCCGGCGGGGCCACGTACACCGGGATCCGCAGCAGCGCGACGACGGCCACCGCACTGCCCGCCGGCGGTACGAGGCCGAAGGCGGGGTGCAGCACCCCCGCGTACACCAGCGTGCCGGTCAGCACCGCCGCACCCGCCCACAGGCCGAGGACGACGGCCACTCCGGGCACGGTGACACGGAGGCGGCGCAGGCGGTGCGTGATGTGGTCGCCGCAGTCCTGGAGCAGGGGGCGAGCGGCGCGACGGCGGGATACCAGTACGAGGGCGGCGTCGGCGAGGGCGACGGCGGCCGGCACGGGGAGGGCGGCCCACGCGACGCGCTCCGGCGGTGCCGCCGCGAGGATCAGCGCGCCGGAGGCGGCCAGGACGAAGCCGGTGAAGAGCGAGCCGCACGCGCCGGGGCGGATGCGGGCGGGGTGCCAGTTGTGGAGCAGGAATCCGATCAGCCCGGCGAGCAGGACGGCGGGCGGCAGGGCGAGTCCGGCCCGACCGTCGAGTGCCGCGCAGGCGAGCAGCCCGGCGGCGGTGACGGCGCCGACCGTCGCCGCTGCTCCGTCGGAGGTGTCGAGCAGGGCGAAGGCCTGGGTCGCGGCGACGATCCCGATCACCGCCAGGACGCCCGCCACCGGCGGCAGCCCGGCAAGGCAGACGGCGAGCGCGGCGGCGGCCGTCTGGACCGCCACCCGCAGCGGCGCTCCGAGCGGCCGCACATCGTGGACCAGTCCCAGGGCGGCGACGACCGCGGCCCCGGCCAGCAGCCCGGTGACCGCCCGTCCGTACCCGCCGGCCGCGCCGAGGCCCGTACCGGCGGCGGCAGCCGCACCGACGCCGAGGACCAGCGTCGTACCGCCGAGTCTGCGCACCACCCCCGCGCGTGAGGGGCGCGCGCCCGGCTCGTGGGCGGCTCCGGCGCGGAGCGCCGTACGGCGGACGGCCTTGGCCAGGACGACCGTGATGAACAGCGCGGCCGCACCGGAGGCGACGATCCCAAGCACGTTCACCTGCCCTGCCTTTCCTCGTTCGTGAACAGCGGCGCACCGGGCGCCGGGCGACCGGTGGAACACGGCGGCCCGGCGCTCGTCCGGTGGCGGTGTCGAAGTGACGTAGGACGCCAGCGGGATGGCGGTTCTCCCCAACCTACGGGGCCAATGTCCCTATTCACCCCGAATAACACGAAAAAGGGGCTGATTACCTGACCTGTTGAGCCGGGCGTGCGGGCAGCGGCTCCGCCCGGCCCTCCTCCTCAGGCCGCGGCCGCCCGCGTGTCGCGGCCGTCCACGTACGTCGCCACGATCTCGATGTCACCGATCCGGCCGGGGTCCACCCGGTGCGGGTCGTCCCCGAGGACCACCAGGTCGGCGCGCTTGCCCGGGGAGATGGTGCCCGCCGCTTCGTCCCAGCGGCAGGCGTGGGCGGCGGCGACCGTGTAGGCGCGCAGGGCCTCCTCGACAGCGATCGCCTCACCGCCGCCGATGATCCGGCCCGTCAGGGAGGCGCGCTCGACCATGAACTGGACCGCGCGCAGCGGCGAACCGTCCGCGACGGGACGGTCCGAGCTGCCCACGAGGGTGACGCCGTGGTCCAGGAAGCCCCGGCCCCGGTACATCCAGTCGGCCCGCCGCTCCCCCATCACCGTCGCGTAGTCGTCGCCGAAGTGGCGCAGGAAGGCCGGCTGGACGACCGCGCTCACCCCGAGTGCGGCGAAGCGGGGCAGCTGGTCGGGGCGGATCAGCCCGGCGTGTTCGATGCGGTGGCGGGCGTCCGGCCGGGGCTTCAGCTTCTGGGCCTGCTCCAGGGCGTCGAGGGCGAGGTCGGCGGCGCGGTCCCCGATCGCGTGGACGGCGAGCTGCCAGCCGGCGAGGTGGCCGTCGACGATCAGGCGGGTGAGCCGACCGGCATCGTCCTGGAACCGGCCGGTGTCGCCGTCCGTTCCTTCGTACGGGGAGGTGAGCGCGGCCGTGCGGGCCATCATGCCGCCGTCGGTGTAGACCTTGAGGGCTCCCAGGGAGAGCCAGTCGTCGCCGAACCCGGTGCGCACGCCGAGGTCCATCGCCCGGGTGAAGCCGTCCTCGGGGTGGGTTGCGCGGGTACGGAGGGTGTCGCCGGACGCCATGAGCTGGACGCGCAGGGGCAGTCGGCCCCGGTCGCGGAGGAGTTGGTAGGCGCCCAGCTCCACGGGGCTGTGACCGAGCAGCCCGCCGCCTATGCCGGCTTCGACGCAGGCCGTGATCCCCTCGGTCAGGCACTCCCGGGCAGCGTGCTCGATCGCGTCGGCCAGCTCCTCCTGCCCGTACGGCAGCCGCAGCCGACGGGCGGCGGTCATGGCGCTCTCGGCGAGGAAGCCCTCCTGGTGTTCCACTCCGTCCGGCAGCAGGTCCAGAACGGCGGAGTTGACGACGCAGGCATGCCCGGAGTCGTGCATCAGGAGGATCTTGCGGCCGTGGCTGACCCGGTCCAGCTCGGCGGCGGTCAGGTGGCGGCCCAGCGCCCGCTGGTCATAGCCTGCGAGATCCAGCCAGGCTCCGGACGGTGCGGGGCGGCGGGCGGCCCGGTCCACGACGGCGAGGATGTCCTCGATCCGGGCGCACGGGGCGATGCTCGGCGTACGGGCCTTCAACCCGGCCCAGGCCAGGTGGACATGACTGTCGATGAAGCCGGGCAGCACGGTGGCCCCTTGGAGATCGACCACCTCGCGGGCCGGCAGGGCGGTCGCCATACCGTCCAGGCCGACGATCCGGCCCCGCCAGACGCCCAGGTCGCGGGCGACGGGGCGGTGCGGGTCCATGGTCAGGATGCGGGCGTTCGTCAGCCTCGTACAGAGCACGGGAGGTCCCTCCCCGTCGTGGTCGAACCCACGGCTCGCGGCCGGGGAGCGGGCCGGGACAAGCTACCCCGGCCCTTCCCTTTCGACGCCAGGGGGCATTTTCAGCCGACCTGAGCAGCCAACCCCCCTGTGAATCATGGGACGTTGTGATCTTAGGTAAGCCTTGCTTTACTAAGTCGCCGGTCCATCGTCCATCCAAGGAGGCACCTCCATGCGGGTCGTCATGTTCGGTTACCAGACCTGGGGGCACCGCACTCTGCAAGCGCTGCTGGACTCCGAGCACGACGTGGTGACGGTCGTGACGCACCCGAGGAGCGAGCACGCCTACGAGAAGATCTGGAGCGACTCCGTGGCCGATCTGGCGGAGAAGCACGGCATCCCCGTGATCATCCGCAACCGGCCGGACGACGAGCTGCTGGACCGGCTCAAGGAGGTGGCCCCGGACATCATCGTGGCCAACAACTGGCGGACCTGGATTCCGCCGGAGATCTACGGCCTCCCGGTCCACGGCACGCTCAACATCCACGACTCCCTGCTGCCCGCCTACGCCGGTTTCTCGCCGCTGATCTGGGCGCTCGTCAACGGCGAGCCGGAGGTCGGCGTCACGGCCCATCTCATGGACGAGGAGCTGGACGCGGGCGACATCGTCGTCCAGAAGTCGGTCCCCGTTGGGCCGACGGACACGTCCACCGACCTCTTCCACCGTACGGTCGATCTCATCGCCCCGGTCACCACCGAGGCGCTGGGCCTGATCGCCTCGGGGCAGACCGAGTTCACCCCGCAGGACCGATCCAGGGCCAGCTTCTTCCACAAGCGGGCCGAGGAGGACATCCGTATCGACTGGAACTGGCCGGCCGAGGACCTGGAGCGTCTGGTCCGCGCCCAGTCCGCGCCCTACCCGAGCGCCTTCACCTTCCACCGGGGGCAGCGGCTCGAAGTCCTCTCCGCCGCCGTGTCCGAGGGCCGTTACGGCGGCACCCCGGGCCGGATCTTCTACCGCGAGGGCGACGGCGTCGTGATCGTCGCCGGAGCCGACGCCCGCACCGGCCGCAACCACGGTCTGGCCATCACCCGCGTACGGACCGGGGACGGCCGCGAACTTCCCGCGACCGAGTACTTCACCTCGATGGGCGGCTACCTCACCGGCCGCCCCTGACGATCGGGACCCACACCCATGCGTACCGCACGTGCCCGGCACTACCTCATGTGCCGGCCCACCTACTTCGACGTGGTCTACTCCATCAACCCGTGGATGGACCCGAAGAAGCCCGTCGACACTCCGCTGGCCATCGCCCAGTGGGAGCGGCTGCGCGAGGTCTACCTGAACCTCGGGCACACCGTCGACACCATCGAGCCCGTCCGCGGACTCCCCGACATGGTCTTCGCCGCCAACGGCGCCACGGTCGTCGACGGACGCGCCCTGGTGGCCCGGTTCCGGGACGCCGAGCGCATCGCCGAGGGCCCCGCGTACCACGACTGGCTGCGCGACAACGGCTTCCCCGACCTGCGCACCGCGAGCGTCGTCAACGAGGGCGAGGGCGACTACCTCCTCGTGGGCGACCTGCTGCTCGCCGGGACCGGCTTCCGCAGCGACCCCCGCTCACACGACGAGGCCCAGGAGTTCTTCGGCCGCCCGGTGATCGGGCTGACCCTGGTGGACCCCGACTACTACCACCTGGACACCGCCCTCACGGTGCTCGACGAGAAGACGGTCGCCTACTACCCGGGCGCCTTCTCGCCCGGCAGCCTCGCCGTCCTGCGGCGCCTCTTCCCGGACGCCGTGATCGCCTCGGCCGAGGACGCGGCGGTGTTCGGCCTCAACGCCACGTCGGACGGCCTGAACGTGGTCCTGCCCCAGAACGCCACCGCCCTCACGGCCCAGCTCCGCGACCGCGGCTTCAACCCGATCGGCGTGGACCTCTCCGAACTCCTCAAGGCCGGCGGCAGCGTGAAGTGCTGCACGCTGGAGCTGCGGGCCGCGGGCTGACTCCGCGCCCCCGCCGTACACCCCTCGGGCGGGTCGTGGGCCCGCCCGAGGGGTCCGGCCGCGGTACGGGGAAGACCTCACCGTGCGGAGGACGGGCTTTCCGGCAGCCCCGGGCGCGGGCCCTGGCGGGCGAGCCGGAGGTCCTGCTCCTGACTGCTCGCCTCCGAGGACCTCGTGGCGGGCTGCGGCGAGGCGTTCGAGGGCCGCGCCCTCTCCTCGCCGCGGTACTGGACGGGACCCCGCCGGTCCACCGCCCGTGCCTGGCGGCACGGCAGGACGATCCGGCGGGGCGGCGCGCGGCGCAACGCCCGTACAGCGCTCGGCTGCGCTGCCGGTCCCTGGTCGAGCCCGGTGCCGCCCCGTCCCCGATCCGGTCATGCGACCCTGCGGGCCGACCCTGCGCAGGAGCTGCCGCGCGAGGTGACAGAGCTGTTCACCGGGTGACGCGGCAGGTCTGGCGCACGCCCCGCACGGCAGAGCCGCCCCTGTCCCCGGCCCGTGCCGGGGCGGTCAGAGGCGGCTTGCGGACCTCCTCAGTGGCCGGCGGTGAGCCGGCCGGCGAGCTTGCCGTGCATCTCGGCGCTGGCCTTGTTCAGGCCGATGATGGTGACCTTCTTGCCACGCTGGGCGTACTTGGTCTCGATGGCGTCGAGGGCGGCGACGGAGGAGGCGTCCCAGATGTGGGCGTCGGTGAGGTCGATGATCACATCGTCGGGGTCGTCCTTGTAGTCGAACTGGTAGACGAGGTCGTTGGAGGAGGCGAAGAACAGCTCTCCGGTGACCGCGTAGACGACCTGGTTGCCGTCCGGGTCGACCACCCCGGAGACCTCGGCGATGTGCGCGACCCGCTTCGCGAAGATCACCATCGCGGTGACGCACCCGAGTACGACACCGATGGCGAGGTTGTGGGTCGCCACCACCGCGGCGACGGTGACGACCATGACGGCCGTCTCACCGACCGGCATCCGCTTGAGCGTCCTGGGCTGGATCGAGTGCCAGTCGAAGGTCGCGAAGGAGACCAGGATCATCACCGCGACGAGAGCGGCCATCGGGATGTCCGAGACGACCGGCCCGAACACGATGCACAGGACCATCAGGAACACACCGGCGAGGAAGGTGGAGAGGCGGGTCCGGGCCCCGGACGTCTTCACGTTGATCATCGTCTGACCGATCATGGCGCAACCGCCCATGCCACCGAAGAACCCCGTGACCACGTTGGCGATGCCCTGACCGACGGACTCACGCGTCTTGTTCGAATGGGTGTCGGTGATGTCGTCGACGAGCTTGGCCGTCATCAGCGACTCCATCAGCCCCACCAGCGCGAGCGCGAGCGCGTACGGGGCGATGGTCGTCAGCGTGTCCATCGTGAACGGCACATCCGGCAGACCGGGAACGGGCAGCGAGGACGGCAGATCGCCCTTGTCGCCGACACTGGGGACGGCGATGCCGGCGGCGACGGTGATCACGGTCAGCGTGACGATGGCGACCAGCGGTGCGGGAATCACGGTGGTGATCTTCGGGAAGAAGATCATGAGGGCCAGGCCGCCGACGACCAGCGGGTAGACGGCCCAGGGGACGTCGCGCATCTCGGGCACCTGCGCCATGAAGATCAGGATCGCCAGTGCGTTGACGAAGCCGACCATCACGCTGCGCGGCACGAACCGCATCAGCTTCGCCACCCCCAGCGCGCCCAGAGCCATCTGCATCAGGCCGCCGAGGATGACGGCGGCGATCAGGTAGCCGAGCCCGTGCTCGCGGTTGAGCGGTGCGATCACCAGCGCTATGGCGCCGGTGGCGGCGGAGACCATGGCCTTGCGGCCACCCACGACCGAGATCACGACGGCCATCGTGAAGGAGGCGAACAGGCCGACCGCCGGGTCGACACCCGCGATGATCGAGAAGGAGATCGCCTCGGGGATCAACGCCAGGGCGACGACGAGACCGGCCAGCACCTCGGTGCGGAAGACCTTGGGGGAAGCGAGCCAGTCAGGCCTGGACATACGCAGCCTGGAGACAGTGGTCAGCGGTGAAGACATGCAACCGTTTCTGTTCGGGCGCACACATCCACCGGTCTGGACACGCACGCATCGTTCTCGACTCCACACAGGGGGAGTTCCGGCAGCCCGGCGCCGACAGGGCTCTGCCGGATCGGGTGGCAGCCTTCGGGGCCGGCAGTCGGGCATCATGGCCCGACAAGCCGCGAGGCCCTGGCCGGGATCCAGCGTCAGCGATGCCCGCCCAGCGGTCTCGACTCACGGGAAATCGTACCCTGACGTCAGGGCAGAGTGCGAGTTGCGGCTTGTGAAATGCAGGTAAACACGTCTGCGGATCATGTGATTCTGGACACGTATGCTGGTTCCCTTCGAGCGTTCGAAGAGCAGCCGGCTACCGAGGAGGCAGGCGCGGAGATGGCAGAGCGGCAGATGCGGATCGGTGAGGTGGCCGAGCGGACCGGCTTGTCGCTCCGCACGATCCGGCACTACGAGGAAGTCGGCCTGGTCATCCCTTCCGCGCGCAGCAAGGGGGGGTTCCGCCTGTACACCGAGACGGACGTCGACCGCCTGATGGTGATCCGCCGCATGAAACCGCTGGACTTCTCGCTGGAGGAGATGCGGGATCTTCTGGAGATCGTCGACCGCATCGGAGCCGACGACGCGGCGCCCGCGGCCGAGGAGCGGGAGCGCCTGCTTGAGCGGCTGGACTCCTACCGCAAGGTGGCGGACGCGCGCTGCGAGACACTGCGCGCCCAGCTCATGGCCGCCGAGGACTTCGCCGCCACACTGCGCCGCAGGCTCGATACCCAGGCTTCCTGACGGCGCGGAGCGGTCGTCGCCCTGCCGGGTCGAACACTCCGTTGACCCCCTGCCCGCAGAAGACGCCAGGCGATACGCCCCGCCGCGGAACACGTGCCGAGGAGCGCTGAACGCATGGGACCGCCCTCGCCCGGCAGGCCGACGACGCGCACCGGCAGCCCGACGCGCTGCCCGCACGCATCGGTTCGCAAGGCGCGTGCCCGGCGAGGACGAGCCCTCCGTCCGCCGCCCGGTCGCACGTCTCGGCGACGGCGAACCAGCCTTCGCCGACCCTGATGACGCATGATGACCGAAGAGGCGCACTCCGCGGCGCGGGCTCTCCGCGGCCCGCCAACGACCCCCCGCCTCCGCCCGGCACGCAGCTCCCCCGCGGGACCAGTCGCCCGTCCACGGCATGCCGCTCGCTTGGCCGCTTCGCGTTGTGCGGCATCCGACCATGGGCAACGGTCTCCCACTTCGCCCGCCTTCCGCATCGAGACACGCGGCACACGGGTCACCACACGCCTTCACTCTACTCTCTCGTAAGGGTAACTTGTGGGCGGCGAACGCTGCTCCGCTCCGGTCCTCCGCATCGCGTGGCCTCCGGCAGATCAGGCTGTCACGGCGCCCCCTTGCCGAGCCCGCACCCATCAGCGGCTACGCGCTGCTGGACTTCGACATGACTCGCCCATGACAGCAGCCGGCGCACCCGCGAGCCTCGTCGGCTTCGCCGGCGATGCGGGCAGTCCTCAGGACTTCTTCCCGCTCACGGCGAGCCGCGAAAAAGCCGGAGCCCGCCCATGATGGATCATCCCCACAACCCTCCGGTAGCGTCAGCGTATGAGCCATCCACATCCTGATCTCAAGCCTGCCCCTCCTCTGGTCTCAGGAGGGCTCAGGGTCGTGGCCCTGGGCGGTCTCGGAGAGATCGGCCGCAACATGACCGTCTTCGAACACGCCGGCAAACTGCTGATCGTCGACTGCGGAGTGCTGTTCCCCGAGGAGACCCAGCCCGGCGTCGACGTGATCCTGCCCGACTTCACCTCGATCCGGGACCGTCTGCACGATGTCGTCGGCGTGGTCCTCACCCATGGACACGAGGACCACATCGGCGGTGTCCCCTACCTGCTGCGTGAACGCCGGGACATCCCCGTCATCGGCTCGAAGCTGACGCTCGCCTTCCTTGAGGCCAAGCTCAAGGAGCACCGCATCAAGCCCACGACGGTACGGGTCAAGGAGGGGGATCGACGCGACTTCGGGCCGTTCGGCTGCGAGTTCGTGGCGGTCAACCACTCCATTCCCGACGGCCTCGCGGTGGCCATCCGTACGGGCGCCGGGATGGTCCTGCACACCGGTGACTTCAAGATGGACCAGTTCCCGCTGGACGACCGCATCACCGACCTGCGCGCCTTCGCGCGACTCGGGGAGGAGGGCGTCGACCTGTTCCTCACCGACTCCACCAATGCCGAGGTGCCGGGTTTCACCACGTCCGAGCGCGAGCTGAACCCCGCCATCGAGCACGTCATGCGGACGGCCCCGCGCCGGGTCATCGTCTCCAGCTTCGCCAGCCACGTCCACCGTATCCAGCAGGTCCTCGACGCCGCCCACCAGCACGGGCGGAAGGTCGCCTTCGTGGGCCGCTCCATGGTCCGCAACATGGGCATCGCCCGCGAACTGGGCTACCTCAGGACACCACCGGGCCTCGTGGTCGACGCGCGGGAGCTGGAGAAGCTCCCCGACCACAAGGTCACCCTGGTCTGCACGGGCTCGCAGGGCGAGCCGATGGCCGCCCTCTCCCGCATGGCCAACCGCGACCACACGATCCGCATCGGGCAGGGCGACACCGTCCTGCTCGCCAGCTCCCTCATCCCGGGCAACGAGAACGCCATCTACCGGGTGATCAACGGGCTGACCCGCTGGGGCGCCAACGTCGTCCACAAGGGCAACGCGAAGGTCCACGTATCCGGCCACGCCAGCGCCGGTGAACTGGTCTACTGCTACAACATCGTGAAGCCCCGCCACGTCATGCCCGTCCACGGCGAGTGGAAGCACATGCGCGCCAACGCCGACCTCGCCATCCGTACAGGCGTCGCACCGGACCGCGTGATCATCGCCGAGGACGGTGTCGTCGTCGACCTCGTCGACGGGCGCGCCTCGATCACCGGCAAGGTCCCGGCCGGCTATGTGTACGTCGACGGCATGACGGTCGGAGGCGCGACCGAGGCTTCTCTCAAGGACCGCCGCGTCCTGGCCGAGGAGGGTGTGGTCACCATCGTGGCGATCGTCGACAGCGACACCGGGGCCCTGGCCGAGCCGCCCGACTTCCTCGCCCGCGGATTCGAGCACGACGACACCACATTCGAGCCCGTCGTCCCGCTCATCGAGAAGACCCTGGCCGCGGCAGCGCAGGAGGGCATCGGCGACCACCACCAGCTCGAACAGCGCATCGCTCGCGCCGTCGCCTCCTGGGCCTCCCGCAGCCACCGCCGCAAGCCTCTGATCATCCCCGTCGTCATCGACGCCTGACACCGCGTCGCGGACCGGAGGAGCCCCCCGCCATGACCACCCGCTTCAAAGAACTCGACTGGAAGCCGACACCGATCGGCGACATCAGCCTGCGGCGCCGACGCGACCCGTTGTCGGGAGACGACGTCTACGAGGTGAAACTCGGGGACGAGTTCCTGATGTCCAGCCTCTTCACCGAGGGCGAGATCGCCCTCGCCCGGCTGGGCCTCGCCCCGCTCGCGCACCTCGATGACCTCGATGTCGCCGTCGGCGGCCTCGGCCTCGGCTACACGGCGCGCGCCGTGCTGGAGGAGCGGAACGTCGGCTCCCTGATCGTCGTCGACACCGTGGGCGAGGTCATCGACTGGCATCGGCGCGGTCTGGTGCCGCTCGGCACGGAGCTCGGCTCGGACGACCGCTGCCGTCTCGTGCAGGGGGACTTCTTCGCCCTGGTGCGCGAGGGCCAGGGGCTGGACCCGCGGGCCGAGGGCCGCCGATTCCACGCCGTCCTGCTGGACATCGACCACTCCCCCAGCCATGTGCTGCACCCGAGCCACGCCTCCCTCTACCAACGGGAGGGCCTGAGCGCCCTCACTCGCCTCCTCCACCCCGGAGGGGTCTTCGCGCTGTGGTCCAACGACCCGCCGGACACCGACTTCGTCTCCCGTCTCGCCGAGGGCTTCCAGAGCACCGCCGCCCACGTGGTGGAGTTTCCGAACCCGCTGCGAGGCGGCACCTCGACCAACACGGTCTACGTGGCCGTGCGAGGAGACGGCCCGGAGCCGAAAGCCTGACCGCCCCGCAGGGATGCGAGCCATACCCTGCATCGGCGTCTCCACGGTCTGTGTCTCCACGGTCTGTACTCAACCGCGGTACGTCTCCAGCAGCCGCAGCCACACCTCGCTGATCGTCGGATACGCCGGGACGGCGTGCCACAGTCGGGCGATGGGGACCTCGCCGGCCACCGCGACCGTGGCGGAGTGCAGGAGTTCGCCGATGCCGGGGCCGACGAAGGTCACACCGAGGAGGATCTCGCGGTCCAGGTCCACGATCATGCGGGCGCGGCCCTTGTAGCCGTCGGCGTAGAGGCTCGCGCCCGCGACCGAGGCGAGGTCGTAGTCGACGGCGCGGACCCGGTGGCCCGCGTGTTCGGCCTCGGCGAGAGTGAGGCCCACGGAGGCGGCCTCGGGGTCGGTGAAGACGACCTGGGGAACGGCCCGGTGGTCGGCGGTGGCCGCGTGCGGGCCCCAGGGGGCCGTGTCCAGCGGCGGGGTCCGCTGGGCCCGGGCGGCGATCGCGGCACCGGCGATGCGGGCCTGGTACTTGCCCTGGTGGGTGAGGAGGGCGCGGTGGTTGACGTCCCCGACCGCGTACAGCCAGTCGGTGCCCTCGACGCGGCAGCTGTCGTCCACCGTGAGCCAGGAGCCGGGTTCCAGGCCGACCGTCTCCAGGCCCAGGTCGTCCGTGCGCGGGGCCCGGCCGGTGGCGAAGAGGATCTCGTCGGCCTCGATCCGGGTGCCGTCGTCCAGGACGACCGTCACCGGGCCGTCCGGTGCGGGGCGCTCGACGGCGGTGACAAGGACGCCGGTACGGATCGTGGCACCGGCCTCCGTCAGCGCCTCGGCCACCGACTCGCCCGCGAAGGGCTCCATCTTCGGGAGCAGGCCGCCGCCCCGGATCAGCAGGGTGACCCGGGCGCCGAGCGCCTGCCAGACGGCTGCCATCTCCACGCCGACCACTCCCCCGCCGACGATCACGAGCCGGCCGGGCACCTCCTCGGCGCTGGTGGCCTCGCGGCTGGTCCAGGGACGGGCCGCCGCGATGCCGGGGAGGTCGGGGACGACGGCTCTGGTGCCGGTGCACACGGCGACGGCGTGGCGGGCGGTGAGGCGGTGCTCGCTGCCGTCGGGGGCGGTGACGGAGACCTCGCGAGGGCCGGTGAGGCGGCCCTTACCCCGGTAGATGTCGGCTCCGATCCCTTCCAGCCAGCCGACCTGTCCGTCGTCCTTCCAGTAGCTCGTCATCCCGTCCCGGTGGGCGAGGACCGCCGGGACGTCGAGGGGGCCCTGTACGGCGGTGCCGAGGCCGGGGACACGGCGGGCGTCGGCGCGGGCGACCACGGGGCGCAGCAGCGCCTTGCTCGGCATGCAGGCCCAGTACGAGCATTCGCCGCCGATCAGCTCGGACTCCACCACGGCCGTGCCCAGCCCGGCCGCACGGGCCCGGTCGGCCACGTTCTCCCCCACGGGACCTGCGCCGATGACCACCACGTCGTACTCGCGAGCGTTCATGGGACCAGTCTCGTCGCGGGTGTGCGCACCGGCCACATGGGCAGGCGGAATAGCGCACGTGCCGTCACCGTTGTGCCGGACGGACCGAACCCGGACAGGAAGAGGTAGCAGGAGTATGAGCACCGTCGAACTCACCAAGGAAAACTTCGATCAGGTCGTCAGTGACAACGACTTCGTCCTGATCGACTTCTGGGCTTCCTGGTGCGGCCCCTGCCGGCAGTTCGCGCCGGTCTACGACTCGGCGTCCGAGCGCCACCCGGACCTCGTCTTCGCGAAGGTGGACACGGAGGCGCAGCAGGAACTGGCCGCCGCCTTCGACATCCGGTCGATCCCCACGCTGATGATCGTCCGGGACAACGTCGCGGTCTTCTCGCAGCCCGGCGCTCTGCCGGAGGCCGCCCTGGAGGACGTCATCGGTCAGGCCCGGAACCTGGACATGGACGAGGTCCGCAAGTCCGTCGAGGAGCAGAAGCGGGCGGCGGAGGCCGGACAGAAGGGGCCGTCCGAGCCTCAGTAGGCCCGGTAGCCAGCCCCGCGCCCCACTCATATCGCGGTTGCCGCCGTACGGGCCCAGTCCACCGGGCGCACGGCGGGTTCGGGCCCGTCCGGCCGACGGCGGATTCAGCCTGTGGGGCGCGTTCCGTCGGCCACGTGCACCGACATGCCCGGGTCCAGTTCCTCGCCGTCGACCAGCACGGCCTCCACCGTGCGGGTCTCCGGGTCGATGTCGGCCTCCATACCCTCGCCCGTGTACCGGGGGTAGCCCGAGGCACCCGTCTCGCCGGTGGCGGAGACGACCGCCGAGCGGAGCGGCCGTCCGGGGGCTCCGGTCCGCGTCCTGCTGTGGTCGGGGATCAGGAGGAGTTCGTAACTCTGCGGGTGGCTCATGGTCCCGACGCTAGACATCCGCCGCGGGCCGCGCATGTCGTCGCACCGGGGCGGTCAGCTGGATTCGCGGTGCACGGCTCCGGTACGCAGCAGGTCGTGGTGGACGGGGGCGGTGCCCGGGTGGCTGACGAGCCGGTCGATCGTCTCGGCCAGTGGCTGGTCCATGGCCAGCTCCATCCGGACCGTGCTCAGGCGGGGCCGCAGCAACCTTCCCAGTAGCAGGTCGTCCGCCCCGATCACCGCCGTGTCGGCGGGGATCGCGACGCCCGCCTCCTGTAGCGCGCGCATCAGCAGCATGGCGTACTCGTCGTTGTACGCGAACACCGCGTCCAGCCCCAACTCCCCCCAGCAGCCCGCTAGTTCCGCCGCCGACTCCTCGTCGTAGCCGAGCGGCAGGGGGCGCACGTACGCCCCGGCCGGCTCGGCCGTCTGCCGGGCTCCGGCGAGGCGGGGTTCGGAGAAGGGGGTGAGGGCCGGCTCCCGGGGCATCACCACCCCGATGCGGCGGCGGCCGCGCGCCAGCAGATGGGCGACCGCGCTCGCGCCGACCCGCCGCTGGTCCATGACCAGCCCGTGGGCGCCCGCCACCGGGTCCGGGCCCAGGGTGATCACCGCCTTGGCGCCGGAACGGGTGAGGACGTCCGTGCCGTGCGGGGTGAGGGTGATGCCCGGCGGTACGACGACGGCGACGGGCCGCAGTTCGGCCCAGGCCCGCACCGCCTCGTCGTCCGCGAGGCCGGCGCTGCCGTACTGGACGACGGTGTAGTCCAGGCGGCGCAGCCCCGCCTGGAGTTCCTGGAAGAAGTACTGGTGGAGGGGGCCGGCGGGTATGTGCCCGGAGGGCAGCAGGACCAGGCGGCTGTGTCCGGCGCGCAGACTGCGGGCGGCGGCGTGCGGGACGTAACCGAGCTGTGTGGCGGCCTCCCTGACGCGGTGCCGGGTGGGTTCGCTGATCCGGACGGCGGCGTTGTTGTTCAGTACGTACGACACGGTGGCCCGGGACACTCCGGCGAGGCGCGCGACGTCGGCGCTGGTCGGTACGGAGACTTCGGTGGGCTGCTTGGGTAACTGGCTCATGGCGTGCGGCAGTCTTCCAGATCCGCCGCACCGGCCGACGCCCCGGGGGCACGGTCGTGCGACGGCTCGCCCGGGCCCCGTTGGACGCCCCCGCTCCCGCGTCGGGGCCTCGCAGGTCATACGGTGTGGCGATGACGTTCCACCACAGCGCAGAGCGCATCGACAGCCCGCCCGTACTCCCCGGCAGCAGCGGTCCCACCGTCACCGTGCAGGCCGACCCGCGCGCGGTGGGCCCGGTCCGCACCACGTACGCCCCCGACCGCGACGGCGACCCGGACCCCGGCGAGATCGTCTGGACCTGGGTGCCGTTCGAGGAGAACGACGGGCGCGGCAAGGACCGGCCGGTTCTCGTCGTCGCCCGGGAGGCGGCGGGCACCCTGCTCGCCGTCCAGCTCTCCAGCAGGCAGCACGACATGGACCACGAGTGGGTGGCGCTGGGCGCCGGTCCCTGGGACAGCTCGGGCCGGCCGTCCTGGGTCGATCTGGACCGGGTGCTGCGGGTCCACGAGGAGGGCATGCGGCGCGAGGCGTGCGCGCTGGACCGGGAGCGGTTCGACACCGTCACCGGGCGGCTGCGGGAGCGGTACGGCTGGAGCTAGCGGTACGGCTGGAGCTAGCGGTACGGCTGGGGCGGGAGGGGCGAGGGCGGGCGGGAGCTGACGGCGGACCGGACTGCTCCCCGCCCGTATCGGCCCAACTGGAGGACCGTCGCGGGACCGGGGACCGGCCGGAAGAACCGCAGGGGGCGGCCCGTGGTGCGGCCCCGCCCGCCCCGGCTACCGTCCCCCGGCTCCGAAGGCCCGGGTGAAGGCCGCCCGGACCGGTGAGTCGGGGGTGCGGTCCAGGATGCCGAACACGATCTGCTCGAAGTGGCCGCCGAACCGGCCGCTCCCGCCGAGCAGGGCCCCGAACGCCCCCGCCACCTGGGCCGGGTCGTTTTGGAAGACCCCGCAGCCCCAGGCGCCCAGCACGAGCCTGCGGTAGCCCTCGGCGGCGGCCACCTCCAGGACCCGTTCGGCGCGGGCGGCCAGGGCGGCGGGGACGCGGTGGGCCTCCTCAGGGGTCTGCCGCCGGATCACTCCGGCGTTGGGCGCCGGGGAGGTCAGGAATCCGGCCTCGTACGGGGTGTCGAGGAAGCGGCCCCGGTCGTCGCGGAAGACGGGGACGCCGGGCGAGTGGATCACCCGGTCGGTGTAGAAGGCGCTGCGTTCGGCGCGGTGGTGCGCATAGTACGCGGGCGCGCGCAGCAGGGTGGTGTGGAGGGCCGAGCCTCGGCAGAGGGCCTCTTCCTGCGCCTGGGCGCCGTTCAGGTAGCCGCCGCCGGGGTTGCGGGCGGAGGCGTAGCTGAGCACCGCGACCTTTCCGGGGGCTTCGTCGGCCAGCCGCCGGGCCGCCCGGAGGCTGCTCTCGCCGGTGGCCTCGAAGCGGGTCGGCCGGTCGGTGTCCAGGGCGGGGACGGGCACCGGCTCGGGGCCGTACAGCCGGGTGCCGGAGCGGGCGGCTGCTACAGCGCGCTCGATGGACACGGTCTGACCTGCGGCGTTGCCATAGTGCCCGGCCTCGACGACGGCTTCGGTCTCCCGCGCGATTCCGCGCAGTCGCGCGCTCACCGGCGCTCCCCTCTGTGGTGCATACGGTGCATGCTGGTCGTGGGACCGGTGTGGCGGCAACTGCATTTCCGGTGGCTTGGGGGCACTCTTGTGCGATCTCTGGGTACGGGTTTGGGTGGTAGGTAGGCAACCGAGAAGGAGGCGCCTCATGTGCCCGGACACACCTGGCGGCCCCGGACCGCGCCCGGAATCCTCCCCCCTCGACGAGGGTGCGGCGCAGGATCTGCTGCGCGGCATCTGCTTCAAGACGGGCCCCCCGCGCACCGTGGGGGTGGAACTCGAATGGCTCATCCACGACCGGGAACATCCCGCCGTGCCGGTGGCCCAGGATCGCCTGGACGGCGCGGTCGCGGCCCTCCGCGAGCTGCCCCTGAGCGCCGCACTGACGTTCGAGCCGGGCGGTCAGCTGGAGCTCAGCTCCCAGCCGGCCGGATCCCTGATGGAGTGCGTCGAGACGACCGCGGCGGATCTGGCCGCCGTCCGGGGTTCGCTCGGCCGGGCCGGGCTCGCCCCGGTCGGGTTCGGCGTGGACCCGTGGCAGACCCCGCACCGCCGGCTCCGGGAGCCACGGTACGACGCGATGGAGGCGGCCCTCGACCGGGCGGGCCCGGCCGGTCGGGCGATGATGTGCACCTCCGCCTCCGTGCAGGTCTGTCTGGACGCGGGCGAGGAGGAGCCGGGGCCGCGCGGTTACGGCCGGCGCTGGCAGCTCACCCATCTCCTCGGTGCGGTCCTGGTGGCGGCGTTCGCCAACTCGCCGTTCCGGCAGGGACGCCGGACCGGCTGGAAGTCCACCCGGCAGGCGCTGTGGGCCGACCTCGATCCCGTACGCACCCTGGCGCCCGGCAGCGGGCTGCCGCCGCGCGAGGCGTGGGCGGCGCATGCGCTGGACACGACCGTCATGTGCGTACGCCGGGAGGACGGCCCCTGGGACGTGCCCGAGGGGCTCACCTTCCGGGAGTGGATCCGCACCGGCGCGCCCCGCCCGCCGCTCCGGACCGATCTCGACTACCACCTCACCACCCTCTTCCCCCCGGTCCGTCCGCGCGGGCATCTCGAACTGCGCATGATCGACGCGCAGAGCGGCCCGGACGGGTGGCTGGTGCCGCTCGCCGTCACCACCGCTCTGTTCGACGACCCGGAGGCCGCCGAGACGGTGTACCGCACGGTGAAGCCCCTGGCCGAGTCGGCCGGCTCCGCCGCCGCGCCGCGCAACGCCCTGTGGACGACAGCGGCCCGCGAGGGCCTGGCCGATCCGGAGCTGCGGGCAGTGGCCGTCCTGTGCTTCGGGGCGGCGCTCGACGCCCTGGACCGGATGGGGGTGAGCACCGCCGTACGGGACGCCGTGGCGGCCTTCCACGACCGGTATGTGGCCCGGGGCCGTTGCCCGGCCGACGATCTGCTCCGACCGGGCGCTCTGGCCGGGCCGGTCCTGCTGACCGGTCCCGCAGACACTCCGACCGCACCGCCGTCCCCGGGAAGGGTGGCCTGAGCATGACCGACGACCGCACCCCCTCCACCACCGCCTCCTCCGCCACGGCCCTGGACGGCTTCCCGCCCTCCCCCGGTGGCCACGATCCCGAGGCGCTCCGGCAGCGCGCCCTCGACGCGCTGCTGACCGCCAGGGCCCGCACCACCGCCCTGACCGACAGCGTGGACGAGGGTGAACTCACCGCCCAGCACTCCCCCTTGATGTCTCCGCTCGTGTGGGACCTGGCCCACATCGGCAACCAGGAGGAGCAGTGGCTTCTGCGCGCGGTGGGCGGGCGTCAGGCGCTGCGCCCGGAGATCGACGGGCTGTACGACGCCTTCGAGCACCCGCGCGCCGTCCGGCCCTCGCTGCCCCTGCTGGCGCCCGCCGAGGCGCGGACGTACGCCTCCGACGTACGCGGCCGGGCCCTGGACATCCTTCAGGCCGCCCCGCTGCACGACGGCGGGCGGCCACTGGAGCGGGCCGGGTTCGCCTTCGGAATGATCGCCCAGCACGAACAGCAGCACGACGAGACCATGCTGATTACCCATCAGCTCCGGTCGGGGCCGGTCGCCTTGACCGCGCCGGCCCCGCCCGATCCCACCGACGCCGCCTTCCTGCCTGCCGAAGTACTCGTCCCCGGAGGGCCGTTCACCATGGGGACCTCAGCCGAGCCGTGGGCGCTGGACAACGAACGACCCGCGCACCGGCGGGAGGTGGCGGCTTTCCATCTGGACACCGCCCCCGTCACCTGCGGGGCGTACCTGCGGTTCATGGCGGACGGCGGGTACACCGACCCCCGCTGGTGGGCGCCTCAGGGCTGGGACATGGTCCGTCAAGACGGCCTGGCCGCGCCGCTGTTCTGGCACCGGGACGGCGGGCAGTGGCTGCGCCGCAGGTTCGGCGTGACCGAGCCGGTGCCGGAGGACGAGCCGGTGCTGCACGTCAGCTGGTACGAGGCGGACGCCTACGCCCGCTGGGCGGGGCGGCGGCTGCCCACCGAGGCCGAGTGGGAGAAGGCCGCCCGGCACGACCCCGCCACCGGGCGTTCGCTCCGCTACCCCTGGGGCGACACGGACCCGACGCCCGAGCAGGCCAATCTGGGCCAGCGCCATCTGCGTCCGGCGCGCGCCGGCGCGTACCCGGCGGGCCGGGCGCCGTCCGGTGCGGGGCAGCTGATCGGCGATGTGTGGGAGTGGACGTCGAGCGACTTCCTGCCCTACCCCGGTTTCGCGGCCTTCCCCTACCAGGAGTACTCGGAGGTGTTCTTCGGGCCGGGACACAAGGTGCTTCGCGGCGGCTCGTTCGCCGTGGACCAGGTCGCCTGCCGGGGCACGTTCCGCAACTGGGACCTGCCCGTGCGGCGGCAGATCTTCTCCGGGTTCCGCACCGCGAGGGACGCCTGATGTGCCGCCATATCGCCTATGTGGGCGCTCCGGTGGCCCTCGGTGCCGTACTCTCCACGCCCCCGCACTCCCTGGTGCGCCAGTCCTGGGCACCGCGCCGCCAGCGGTACGGGACGGTCAACGCGGACGGCTTCGGCGTCGGCTGGTACGCGGACGGCGACCCGGTCCCCGGCCGCTACCGCCGTCAGGGGCCGATCTGGCACGACGAGACCTTCACCGATCTGGCCCGGGTGGTGCGGACCACCGCACTGCTCGCCGCCGTACGGGATGCCACCGAGCCGGGTGCGGACGGGGAGGCCGCGGCCGCGCCATACGCTTCCGGGCAGCTGCTGTTCAGCCACAACGGCGCGGTGTCGGGCTGGCCCGGATCGCTCGCGGGGCCGGCCGCCTCGCTGCCCGCGCGGGAGCTGCTGTCACTGGCCGCCCGCAACGACTCCGCCCTGGTCTGGGCGCTGGTCCTGCACCGCGTGGCCGCCGGTGACGATCTGCCGGGCGCGGTCGCTGAGACCGTCCGGGAGGTCGCGGAGGCGGCACCCGGCGCCCGGCTCAACCTGCTGGTCACGGACGGCACCGTCGTCGTGGCCACCGCCTGGGGCGACACCCTCTGGCACCTCCACGACCCGGGCCGCTCGACGGCCGTGGCCTCGGAGCCCTACGACGACGATCCCCGCTGGCGCGAGGTACCCGACCGCACCCTGCTGGTCGCGACCTCCGCAGACGTCACCCCCACACCGCTCAAGGAGCCCGCAGCGTGAGCCCATTCCTGCTGACCCGCACCCTGCCGGAGGACGCCACGGACGCGGCACTGCGCGCCGACGTCCTCAGCGGGCTGACCCGCCGCCCCAAGACGCTGCCGCCCAAGTGGTTCTACGACGCGCGCGGCAGCGAACTGTTCGAGGAGATCACCCGGCTGCCCGAGTACTACCCGACCCGCGCCGAACGGGAGATCCTGGAGGAGCGCGCCCAGGAGATCGCCGCCGTCTCGGGGGCCCGGACGGTCATCGAGCTGGGCTCGGGCTCCTCGGAGAAGACCCGCCATCTGCTGGAGGCCCTGACCGGGCTGGAGAGTTACGTTCCGGTCGACGTGAGCGAGAGCGCGCTCACCGGGGCGGCCGAGTCGCTGCTCGTCGACCACCCCGGGCTGTCGGTCCACGCCCTGATCGCGGACTTCACCGGCGGCCTCGCCCTGCCCGGCACCCCGGGGCCCCGGCTCGTCGCCTTTCTGGGCGGGACGATCGGCAACCTGCTCCCCGAGGAGCGGGCGGGTTTCCTGCACTCGGTCCGCTCGCTGCTCTCCCCCGGCGACGCCCTGCTCCTCGGCACGGACCTGGTCAAGGACGAGGAGACGCTGGTCGCCGCGTACGACGACGCGGCGGGTGTGACGGCGGCCTTCAACAAGAACGTGCTGAGCGTGGTCAACCGGGAGCTGGGCGCCGACTTCCCGCTCGACGCCTTCGACCATGTCGCCGCGTGGAACCCGGAGCAGCGCTGGATCGAGATGCGGCTGCGGGCCCGCCGGACGCTGAACGTGAAGATCCGGGAGCTGGATCTGGTGGTGCCGTTCGAGGCCGGTGAGGAGGTGCGTACGGAGGTGTCGGCCAAGTTCCGCCAGGAGGACGTGCGCGAGGAGCTGGCCGCGGCCGGGCTCCGGCTCGCTCAGTGGTGGACGGACGCCGCGGGGCGGTTCGCCCTGTCGCTGGCCACGGCGGTCTGAGCGGCCGACCGCCGGACGGTGGTCGCGGCTGCCGGAGCCGGTACGGCTACGGGCAGGGCGGTGGGGGCGGGCGCATCGGCCCTGGCCTGGTCGGGCGGCTCGGCCGGGGCCGATGCCTTGGCCGCTCCCCTGGCCGTCGCCGCTGTCCGCCGCGGCGCCGTACGGTCGCTGCCGAGGACGGCGGCCCGGGCGGCACGGGCCAGTTCACGGCGGCCGGGCTCCCCGTGCGCGGAGACGGCGGCGTAGGCGCGTGCCGGGATGGGGGCGAGGACGCGGACCTCGGCGGTCAGCCCGGCCGCCCGTACCACCCGCCAGAGGGAGGCGGTGAGCGGGTCGTCCCCGACGAACGCGACCGCGCCCGCGGTGCCGTACCTGATGCGGACCGGTCGTACGGAGGCCCCCGCGTCGATGGCCGCCTGGAACACGGCCGGCCGGAACGTACCGCCCCTCCCCCGGCCGCACCAGGTGCTGCCCTCGGGGAAGACCACGACCCGGGCTCCGGAGCGCAGGGCGGTGGTGACCGTACCCACCGCCCGGGGCAGCGCGCGCAGCCGGTCCCGGTCGATGAAGAGCGTGCGGCCGAACCCGGCGAGCCGGCCGAGCAGCGGCCAGTCGCGGACCTCGGTCTTGGCGAGCATCCGCCCGGGCAGCACGGCGGCGACGAGCGGGATGTCGAGCCAGGAGATGTGGTTGGCGACGACCAGTTCGCCGCCGGTGCCCGGTTCGCACGGATGCACGCGGACCGTCACCCGTACGCCGAAGGCCCGCGGTATGCCCCGCGCCCAGTACCGCAGCAGCCGGATCCGCGGGCTCTCCGGCAGCAGCCGGACCGGCGCGGCGCAGACCACCCCCAGCAGCGCCCACGCGCAGCCGCCGGCCAGCCGCAGCGCGGCCCTCAGCGGGCCCCGGACCGCTCCGGTGTGCCGGGCGCAGGATGCCGGGGTGCAGGGGGCGACGGGCAGCCAGGCGCTAGTGCCCGCCGGACGGGGGGCGCTCATGCCTGCGGTACGAGGGAGAGGAAGTGGCGGAGGTAGCGCGGGTCGGTCCGGCGCAGCGAGAGCAGGACGTAGAGGTCCGCCACGTTGAACTCGGGGTCGTACGCCGGTGCTCCGCAGACCCAGGCGCCGAGCCGCAGGTAGCCGCGGAGCAGCGGGGGCAGGTCCGCCCGGGAGCCGGTGCCCGCGTCGGGGTGCGTGGAGGCGTCCCAGAGGCGGTGCGGGGTGACCCAGTGCTCCTCTGGGGCGAGGTGCGCGGTGCGTACGGTGTTCCAGCTGCGGGCGGCGAGGGTGCCGCCGTCGGCCAGCGGGAGGGAGCAGCACCCGGCGAGCCAGGTGTGGCCGGAGCGCTGCATGTAGCGGGCGAGTCCGGCCCAGACGAGGGCGATGACGGCGCCGTCGCGGTGGGCGGGGTGGACGCAGGAGCGGCCGACTTCGACGAGGTCGTCGCGGATGGGGGCGAGGCGGCTGAGGTCGAACTCGCTCTCCGCGTAGAGCCGGCCGGCTATCCGGGCGCGGTCGGGCGGGAGGAGGCGGTAGGTGGCGACGACCTCGTCCGTGGCGGTCTCGCGGACCAGGAGGTGGTCGCAGTACGCGTCGAACGCGTCGCTGTCGAGGCCGGGTTCGGGCCCTTCGAGGCGGGCGCCCAGCTCACCGGCGAAGACCTGGTGGCGCAGGCGCTGGGCGGCGCGCACGTCCTCCTGGCCGGTGGCGAGGGAGACCCGGTAGGCGGCCGGTTCCGGGGATCGGGGGGCGACGGGGGCCGGGGCCGGGGGGACGGGCCGGGTGGGCGGGGCGGTGGGCAGCACGGTCATGGCAGTCTCCGGGGACGGATCAGCGAGGTCGGCTGCCGGGGCTTCGCGAGCGGCGAAGGCCCGGCCCCTTACTTCTTCCGTCACCGACTGGATTCGACGTGACCGCTGTGGAGCGCGGGGATGTGCGACGGCTGAATCCCGGGGGACGCGGGCTGGACGGACTGGGCCCGACGGGGGCTCCGTACCAGGGAGCCGGACCTGTCGCGGACCTGCCCGCCCGGGCGCTGGGGGCGCCGGACGGCACCCGCCGGCACTCCGCCCGATACTCGCCCGGCTGGTCCGGCGGCCCCGGTCAGCTGCCGGCGAGCATGGCCGTGATGCGCTCCGACGCCTTCTTCGCTTCGCGCGCCGGGTCGGCGCCCGTGAGGACCGCCGTCATGTACGGCTTGATCGGGTTCTCCGCCTCGACCTTGGCCCACTGCGAGGAGTTCGGGGTGGCACGGCCCTGGCTCGCCCCCTCGGCCATGGCGGCGGTGCCCTCCTCGCCCTCGACGACATGGGCCAGGCTGGGCTTGTTGGGGACGTAGCTCATGGTCCGGGCCAGCTCGGTCTGCCACTTCTCGCTCGCCAGCGCCTTGACGACGGCGATACCGGCGCTGCGCTGGTCGGCCTTCTTCGGCACGATGAGGTCCGAGCCGCCGGTGAAGACGGAGCCCGGCGCCTTGGCGGACTTGCCGGGAATGGGGAAGTAGCCGAGCTTTCCCTTGAGTTCGGGGTTCTGCTGCTCGATGAGCGCGGCGCTTCCGGGGAGCGAGATGATCTGGGCGACGTTCCCCTTGGCGAATACGTCGTTCTGCGGGGGCTTCTCCTCGTCGGAGTCCATGGGTCCGTCCCCGAGCGCCTGGAGTTCCTTGTAGAAGTTCATTCCGGCGAGCGCCTCGGGGGTGTCCAACGTGCCCCGCCAGTCACCGCCGCCGCCCTCCGCGAGTTCGCCGCCCTCGTCCCAGATGAATCCGGCCAGCACGTACCAGTTCTGACCCGCCAGATAAATGCCCTGGTTGCCCTGGGTGTTGAGCTTCTCGGTGTCCTCGATCCACTCGGCGCGGGTCTTGGGGGCGTCGTCGATGCCCGCGGCCTTGAAGATGTCCTTGTTGTAGATCACCACACGGTTGGCCGCGTACCAGGGGATGCCGTACTGGACCCCGCTGATCTGGCCGGGCTGGGCGAGGCCGGGCAGCCAGTCCTCGCTGCCCAGGTCACGCATCGACTCCAGGGTGAGGTCGCGCAGGTTGCCGCTCTCCGCGTACTGCGCCACCTGCGTGTTTCCGACCTCGATCACGTCCGGGGCGTCGTCGCTCTCCAGGGCGGCCAGGACCTTGGGGCCGATACCGCTCCACTCCTGGATCTTGAACTCCAGCTTGACGGAGGGATTCTCCTTCTCGTACGAGGCGGTGAACTTCTCGAGGAATCCCTGCGAGACGCTGTCCTTCATCAGCCAGACCGTCACCGTACGGTCTCCGCCACCCGAACCGGAGAAGTACCCACATCCGCTGAGCGTGACGGACGAGACGAGCGCGACGGCTCCGACGAGTATGCGGTTCTTCACGTGGTCACCTTCTGCGAAACGGCACGACGAAATCAGGACCCGGTGTGGGGGATTGCGGGCGACGCTCGCACGGGTGTTTGGCTGAATTTTGGTATGGACCATTCGGCAGGTCAAGGCGCGTGCTCGTGCCGGTTCGCCACCGGTCGTCCCCTCGCGCGAGACCCGGGATTGAGGCACCGTGGTCAGCAGAGAGGAGACAAACCATGTCCAATCACACTTATCGGGTCACCGAGATCGTAGGAACCTCCGAGGAGGGCGTCGACGCGGCGATCCGGAACGGCATCGCAAGAGCCGCGGAAACGTTGCACAATCTCGACTGGTTCGAGATTAACCAAGTTCGCGGCCATATCGAGGATGGCCGAATCGCGCACTACCAAGTCGGCTTGAAGGTGGGCTTCCGTCTCGACGAGAACCCCTGACCACCCGCTCGGCCGCCCCTCGGATCAGGTCCGCCCGTCCCGTTCCTGGGCATCCTTCAGCGCCTGCGACGCGTCGAACCAGCGGGCCCGCACCACAGGGAATCCGGCCACTTCGGCCGCATCGCAGACCAGCTCGTCGTCGTCGACCAGCATGCGCACCTCACGCGACCGCCCCAGCCGCCGCAGGATGTCCAGCTTCGTCCGGCGGGCCGGGCGCCGGTCGTCGTCGCGCCGCATGAACAGCTGCCCTTCGGGCAGCCCCTGACGGCCCAGCCACGCCACGGTGTCCCGCCGGCAGCGCTCGGGCCGCCCGGTCAGATAGACGATCTCGCACTCCTCGGCGCTCGCGAGCACGAGCGCCACTCCTTCCGCCAGCGGCGGATCGGCCGGGGCTGCGGCGAAGAAGGCGGCCCAGTCGCGCTTCGGGCCCTGTAGGAAGTGCTGCCGGTGGGCCGTGTCGGCGAGTGTGCCGTCGAGGTCGAACACGGCCAGCGGCCGGGCGTCTTCGTTCATCCGGCCAGCTTAGGGAGGCCCGGCGCAGGCCGCGTACCGAAGACGTCCGGGCACCGGCACCCTGCGCCACACCCTGACCGCTCCGGCCGCCGCTCCGGCTGCGGGAATCCCCGCCGCGTGGGAGCGTTGCACAGGGTGTGAGCTCTCTGATCTCCTCCACCCGCTTCTCGTTCCTGGACCGCTCCCGCACCCGCGAGGGCCACGACGGCCCGCGGGCGCTGCGCGACACCGTGGCGCTGGCGCGGGAGGTGGAGTCCCTCGGCTACCACCGCTTCTGGGTCTCCGAGCACCACAGCGTGCCGGGCGTCGCCGGGTCGGCCCCGACCGTCCTGGCCGCCGCCGTCGCCGCCGCGACCTCCGCCATCCGGGTGGGTACCGGCGGGGTGATGCTCCCCAACCACCAGCCGCTGGTCGTGGCCGAGCAGTTCGGGGTGCTCGCCTCCCTCTTCCCCGGCCGGATCGACATGGGGCTGGGCCGCTCGGTGGGGTTCACCGACGGCGTACGCCGGGCGCTCGGCCACGGCAAGGAGGACGCGGAGGACTTCCCCGGCCGCCTCGCCGAACTGCTCGGCTGGATCGACGGCACCCAGCAGACCCACCCCCAGGTGCACGCCCGCCCGGCGGAGGGCCTGCGCATCCCCGCCTACGTCCTGGCGATCGGCGAGGGCGCGGCGGTGGCAGCCGCCGCCGGGCTCCCGCTCGTCATCGGCGATCTGCGCGGCCGGGAGAAGGTGCTCCGTGCCGTCGAGGTGTACCGCAGGGACTTCCGCCCCTCGGCCCGCGCGGAGCGCCCCGAGGTGATCGTCTCCGGCACGGTCGCCGTCGCGGAGTCGGCGGAGTCGGCCCGGCGCCTGCTGGTCCCGGAGGCCTGGGCCATGGCGTACGCCCGCACCCACGGCAGCTTCCCCCCGCTGGCCCCCGCCGAGGAGATCGAGCTCCGCACGATGGCGGCGAAGGAGCGGGAGCTGTACGAACGCGGGCTCGACGGCCACATCCATGGCACGGAGGACCAGGTCACCGAGCAGCTGGAGCGGGCGATCGAGGAGACCGGGGCGGACGAGGTGCTCGTGACGACGAGTTCGTACGACCGTGAGGCGCTGGTGGATTCGCTGCGGCGGCTGGCCGGGATCGCGAAGCTGCGGCGCTGAGCGCGTACGGGCGCTGAGCTGCGTGTGCGCCGGGCTAGCGCGGGGCCGCTTCCGCCTGCTGCCGCCGGTGGGCCGCGACGCGTTCGCGGGTGGCGCACCGGCGTGAGCAGTAGCGGCGGTCCGGGCCGCTGCCCTGGTTGACGAAGACGTCGGGGCAGCTCGGTGAGGCGCAGATCCGCCCGGGCGGACGCTGACGGTCCCAGACCAGCACGGTCAGCGCCAGGCAGGACGAGGCCAGCAGCCAGGCGCCCCAGGGCGCGTCGTCGTCGCGGTCGATGTGGGGGTGCCAGGGGCTGTCGCCCTCGTGGGAGGTCAGCCGCAGCGGGCCGGTGTGCTCGCGCAGGAGGCGATTGAGGGCGGTGGCCGCGCCGTCGGCGTCGGTGGCGGCGAAAACCTCGCGCAGTCGCGCGGCGGCCGTGCGCATCTCCGCGAGGTCCCGCGGGGTGAGATCGATGGTGCCGCTCTCCCCGTAGGCGTACAGGACCTCGGCGACCTCGCCGGGGTCCGGATCGTCGTCGGTGAGGGCGTTCACCAGGGCAGCGGCGCGGCGGGCGTTGGTCAGCACGGAGTGCCGGGTGGACCAGTCGTCGGCGGTGGAGGGCATCCGCCGAATGTAACGCATATTGTGGAGTTTTACGTTACCTCCGTACCGTCCCGCCCATGGCAGACCGTCACTCCTCTCCCCGCTCCTACCTGGTGGGCGCGCTCGTGGCCCGTACCGGGGACGACATGGCGGGGCCCGCGCTCCTGCTGGCCGCGCTCGCCCTCACCGGCTCGGCCACGGAGGCGTCCTCGCTGCTCGCGGCCGTCACCGTCTCCGCCGGGATCGGCGGGCCGGTGCTCGGGGCGCTGCTCGACCGTTCGGCCCGGCCGGGCCGCCTGCTGGCCGGGGCGCTCGTCCTGTACGCGACGGGCCTGGCGGTCGTCCTCGGCGGGCTCGGCCGAGCGCCGGCCGCCGTCACCCTTCTGGTCGCGGTGGTGACCGGGCTGCTGGGGCCCGCGCTCTCGGGCGGCTGGACGGCCCAACTGCCCCGGACCGTCCCGGCCGGCCGGCTGCCCCGGGCGAACGCGCTCGACGCCATGACCTTCGGCGTGGCGGGCCTCGCCGGTCCGGCCCTCGCGGGCGGTGTGGCCGAGGCGGTGGGGGCGCCGACGGCCGTGGTGGTCTCGGCGGTGCTCATCGCGGCGACCGCGCCCGCGGCCTGGCGTCTGCCCCCGGCTTCCGGACCGGCTCGGGCGTCGCTCTCCGGGCGGACTGCGATGTCACGGGCCGCGCCGTCGACCGGCGTCGTCGCCACGGGCGTCCGGGCCATCGCCGGGAGCCGGTCCCTCGCCCGGGCCACACTCACCTCGGTGCTCTCCTGCGCGGCCCAGGGCATGATGATCGCCTGCCTCCCCCTGCTGGGCGAACAGGCCGTGGGTGGAGCCGGTTTCGGTGCGGCGCTGCTCTCCTGCGCGGCGCTCTCCGCGCTCCTGGCCAACGCCGTCCTCGCCCGGTACCCGCACACGGTCGCCCCCGACACGGTCCTGTGGGCCGCCCCGCTGCTCCAGGCCGCCGCCCTCTGCCTGGCCGCCGCGGGAGGGCCGGTGGCGCTCGTCGTGGCGGTGGCCGTCGTGGGACTGGCCGAGGGGCCCCAGCTCACCGCCCTGTTCGCGGTACGTCACCGGGAGGCGCCACAGGGGTTGCGCACCCAGGTCTTCACGACGGGCGCCAGCCTGAAGATCACCGGGTTCGCCGTGGGTGCCGCCGTCGCCGGGCCCCTGGCGGACCGGTCCCTGACCGGTGCGCTCCTGGTGGCGGCGGGCACGGCGGCCCTCGCCGTACCGGCCTGGTTCGCCCTGCGCCCAGGTGGCCGACCGGCCCGCACAACCGCCCGCGCCTAGAATCGAACCGTTTGTCCACCCCGACACCGCCCCCTCGCCTACGGAGCCCCGCCCCCATGCACTCCCCCCACGATCCGTACGTCCGGGTGCGCGGCGCGCGCGAGCACAACCTCCAGGACGTGAACGTCGACATCCCGCGCGACACCCTGACGGTCTTCACCGGGGTCTCCGGGTCCGGCAAGTCGTCGCTGGCGTTCGGCACGATCTACGCCGAGGCCCAGCGCCGCTACTTCGAGTCCGTCGCCCCCTACGCCCGCCGGCTCATCCACCAGGTGGGCGCACCAGCCGTCGGGGAGATCACCGGACTGCCGCCCGCCGTATCGCTGGAGCAGCGGCGCTCCGCCCCCGGGGCCCGGTCGTCGGTGGGGACGGTGACCACACTCTCCAACTCGTTGCGGATGCTGTTCTCCCGGGCCGGGGAGTATCCGCCGGGGGCCGAGCGGCTGGACTCCGACGCCTTCTCCCCCAACACGGCGGCCGGGGCCTGCCCCGAGTGCCATGGGCTGGGGCGCATCCACCGTACGGACGAGGGACTGCTGGTCCCCGACCCCTCGCTGTCGATCCGGGAGGGGGCGATCGCCGCGTGGCCGGGGGCCTGGCAGGGGAAGAACCTGCGGGATGTGCTCGACAGCCTCGGGTACGACATCGACCGGCCGTGGCGCGAGCTGGACCCGGCGGACCGGGAGTGGATCCTCTTCACCGACGAGCGGCCGGTGGTGACGGTGCATCCGGTGCGCGAGGCAGGCCGCATCCAACGCCCCTACCAGGGAACGTACATGAGCGCCCGGCGCTATGTGCTGCACACCTTCGCCGACACCAGGAGCCGCACCCTGCGGGAGAAGGCCGAGCGCTTCCTGACCAGCGTGCCGTGCCCGGTCTGCGGCGGGAGCAGGCTCCGGCCGGAGGCGCTGGCGGTGACCTTCGGCGGGCGGACCGTCGCGGAGCTGGCCGCCCTGCCCCTGGCGGAGCTGGCGGAGGTGCTGGCCGGGGCACACGCCGGGGCGGGGGCCGAGCCTGCGGGCGCGCAGGAGACGGCCCACGTGCTGACCGCCGATCTGCTGGCCCGGATCGGGACGGTGACCGAACTCGGGCTCGGCTATCTGAGTCTGGACCGCACCGCCCCCACCCTCTCCTCCGGTGAGCTGCAACGGCTGCGGCTGGCCACGCAGTTGCGCTCCGGGCTCTTCGGTGTCGTCTACGTCCTGGACGAGCCGTCGGCCGGGCTGCACCCCGCCGACACGGAGTCCCTGCTCGGGGTGCTCGACCGGCTCAAGGCGGCCGGGAACTCGGTCTTCGTCGTGGAGCACCAGATGGATGTGGTGCGGCGGGCGGACTGGCTGGTGGACGTGGGCCCGCTGGCCGGGGAGCACGGCGGGCGGGTGCTGCACAGCGGGCCGCCGGAGGGGCTGGCCGGGGTGCCGGAGTCCGCGACGCGGCGGTTCCTGTTCGACCGGGACCCCGCGCCGCTACGGGAGCCGCGCACGCCGACCGGGTGGATCCGGCTCACCGGGGTCGAGCGCCACAATGTGCGCGGGGTCGACGCGGCCTTCCCGCTCGGGGTCTTCACGGCGGTGACCGGCGTTTCGGGCTCGGGCAAGTCGACCCTCGTCGGCCAGGTACTCGCCGGGGTACTGGCCGACCGGCAGGCGGGCGAGGAGGCCACCGGGGCGGGCGAGCGGTTCTGCACCGCCGTCACCGGGCTGGAGACGGTGGACCGGCTCATCCAGGTGGACCAGAAGCCGATCGGACGGACGCCCCGGTCCAACCTGGCCACGTACACCGGGCTCTTCGACACCGTACGGAAGCTGTTCGCGCAGACCGGGACGGCACGTGAACGCGGTTACACGGCGGGGCGGTTCTCGTTCAACGTACGCGGCGGGCGGTGCGAGACCTGCCAGGGCGAGGGGTTCGTCTCGGTCGAACTGCTCTTCCTGCCGAGCACGTACGCCCCCTGCCCAGACTGCCACGGCGCCCGCTACAACCCGGAGACCCTGGAGGTCACCCTGCGCGGGCTGACGATCGCTCACGTTCTTGATCTGACCGTGGAGTCGGCCGCCTCGTTCTTCGCCGGGACCCCGGCCGCCGAGCGCGCCCTGGCCACACTGCTCGATGTCGGGCTCGGCTATCTGCGGCTCGGGCAGCCCGCCACCGAGCTGTCCGGCGGCGAGGCGCAGCGGATCAAGCTGGCATCGGAGCTCCAGCGCACCCGGCGCGGACACACCCTGTATCTGCTGGACGAGCCCACGACCGGTCTGCATCCGGCCGATGTGGAGGTGCTGATGCGGCAGTTGCACGGGCTCGTCGACGCGGGGAGCACGGTGGTGGTCGTGGAGCACGACATGGCCGTCGTCGCGGGCGCGGACCATGTCATCGACCTCGGGCCCGGAGGCGGCGACCGGGGAGGGCGGGTCGTCGCGGCCGGGACGCCCCGGGAGGTGGCGCGTGCGGCGGGCAGCCGCACGGCACCGTATCTGGCGCAGGCGCTGGGCAGTTGATCCCGTACGACCCCGGCCCGGGTGCCGTACGGGATCACCTCACTTCTCAGCGGCGGACTTTGCGTGTCGCCCGCAGCCACTCCTTGTTCATGGCCGCGATCGACGGGAGCGGGATGCCCTTCGGGCAGGCGGTGGCGCACTCGCCGGTCAGCGTGCAGCCGCCGAACCCCTCCTCGTCCATCTGGGCCACCATGTCCAGCACCCGGGTCTCGCGCTCCGGGGCGCCCTGCGGCAGGACGTTCAGGTGGTTGACCTTGGCCGAGGTGAACAGCATCGCCGAGCCGTTGGGGCAGGCGGCCACGCAGGCTCCGCAGCCGATGCACTCGGCGTGCTCGAAGGCGAAGTCGGCGTCCGGCTTGGGCACCGGCGTGGCGTGAGCGTCCGGGGCCGTGCCGGTCGGGGCGGAGATGTAGCCGCCGGACTGGATGATCCGGTCGAAGGAGGAGCGGTCCACGACCAGGTCCTTGACGACCGGGAAGGCGGCGGCGCGCCACGGCTCGATGTCGATCGTGTCGCCGTCGGAGAAGGACCGCATGTGGAGTTGGCAGGTGGTGGTGCGCTCGGGGCCGTGGGCGTCGCCGTTGATGACGAGGCTGCACGCCCCGCAGATGCCCTCGCGGCAGTCGTGGTCGAAGGCCACCGGCTCGTCCCCGGCGAGGATGAGCTCCTCGTTGAGGGTGTCGAGCATCTCCAGGAAGGACATGTCGGCCGAGATGTCGTCGACTTCGTAGGTGGCCATGGCGCCGGGCGTCTCGGCGTTCGGCTGGCGCCAGACGCGCAGGGTGAGCTTCATGCGTAGCTCCGCTGAGTGGGGTGGACGTCACTGAAGACGAGGTCTTCCTTGTGCAGGACGGGGGCGCCGCCGGTGACGGTGAACTCCCAGGCGGCGGCGTACGAGAACTCCTCGTCGCGCCGCTCGGCCTCGCCGTCCGGGGTCTGGGACTCCGCGCGGAAGTGGCCGCCGCAGGACTCGGCGCGGTGCAGGGCGTCGAGGCACATCAGCTCGGCCAGCTCCAGGTAGTCGACGATGCGGTTCGCCTTCTCCAGCGACTGGTTGAACTGCTCGCCGGTGCCGGGGACCTTGATGCGGCGCCAGAACTCCTCGCGGATCTCGGGGATCCGGGCGAGCGCCTTGCGCAGTCCGTCCTCGGTGCGGGCCATCCCGCAGTACTCCCACATGAGTTCACCGATCTCGCGGTGGAAGGAGTCGGGGGTGCGGTCGCCGTCGACGGAGAGCAGCAGGTTGAGCCGGTCCTCGGTCTCCGCCACCGCCTCGGCCACGGCGGGGTGTCCGTCGTCGACCTTCTCGGTGTGCGGGTTGCGGGCGAGGTAGTCGTTGATCGTGGACGGCAGGACGAAGTACCCGTCCGCGAGGCCCTGCATCAGCGCGGAGGCGCCGAGCCGGTTGGCCCCGTGGTCGGAGAAGTTGGCCTCACCGATGGCGAAGAGGCCGGGGATGGTGGTCTGGAGGTCGTAGTCGACCCAGAGGCCGCCCATCGTGTAGTGCACGGCGGGGTAGATGCGCATCGGGACCGTGTAGGGGTCCTCGTCGGTGATCCGCTGGTACATGTCGAAGAGGTTGCCGTACTTCGCCTCGACCGCCTTCCGGCCCATCCTCCCGATGGCCTCCGCGAAGTCCAGATAGACCCCCTGCCCGCCGGGGCCCACTCCGCGCCCTTCGTCGCAGACGTTCTTGGCGGCGCGGGAGGCGATGTCGCGGGGCACCAGGTTGCCGAAGGAGGGGTAGATGCGCTCCAGGTAGTAGTCGCGCTCGTCCTCGGGGATCTGGTTGGCAGGGCGGGTGTCGCCCTTGGCCCGGGGGACCCAGATGCGGCCGTCGTTGCGGAGCGACTCGCTCATCAGGGTGAGCTTGGACTGGTGGTCGCCGGTGCGCGGGATGCAGGTGGGGTGGATCTGGGTGAAGCAGGGGTTGGCCATGTAGGCGCCGCGCCGGTGGGCCCGCCAGATGGCGGTGGCGTTGGAGTTCATGGCGTTGGTGGACAGGTAGAAGACGTTGCCGTAGCCACCGGTGGCCAGGACGACCGCGTCGGCGAAGTAGGTGTCGATCTTCCCGGTGACGAGGTCGCGGGCGACGATCCCGCGTGCCTTGCCGTCGACCACGATGAGGTCCAGCATCTCGGTACGGGCGTGGAGTTCGACACCGCCCGCGGCGATCTGCCGGGAGAGCGCCTGGTAGGCGCCGAGGAGGAGCTGCTGCCCGGTCTGGCCGCGCGCGTAGAACGTACGGGAGACCTGGACACCCCCGAAGGAGCGGTTGTCGAGGAGGCCGCCGTACTCGCGGGCGAAGGGGACGCCCTGGGCGACGCACTGGTCGATGATCTCCACCGAGATCTGGGCGAGCCGGTGGACGTTGGACTCGCGGGCTCGGAAGTCGCCGCCCTTGACGGTGTCGTAGAAGAGCCGGCGGATGGAGTCACCGTCGTTGCGGTAGTTCTTCGCGGCGTTGATCCCACCCTGGGCGGCGACCGAGTGGGCGCGGCGGGGCGAGTCCTGGAAGCAGAACTGGACGACGTGGTAGCCCTGTTCGGCCAGGGTGGCGCCGGCCGATCCGCCGGCCAGGCCGGTGCCGACGACGATGACCGTGTGTTTGCGCCGGTTGGCGGGGTTCACGAGTCTGGCTTGGAAGCGGCGGGTGTCCCAGCGCTCCGCGACGGGCCCCTCGGGTGCCTTGGTGTCGACGAGGGGCTCGCCGGTGGCGTAGTCGGTGTAGTCGGGCATGTCAGCTCACCACTCCGGTCATGACGGCGACGGGTACGGAGACGAAGCCCAGGGTCAGCACCGCCGCGAGGACGCCTGCGAGGGTCTTCAGGATGCGGTCGCGGGTCGCGCTGCCGACGCCGAGCGTCTGCGCGGCGCTCCAGAATCCGTGCCGGACGTGGAGGCCCATGGCGAGCACCGCGACGATGTAGATGAGGTTGCCGTACCAGGTGGAGAAGGTTTCCACGACGTTCTGGTACGGGTGTCCGGCCTCGAAGCTGGTGTGGACGGTGCCGGTGGTCAGGTCGAGGACGTGCCAGACGATGAAGAGCGCGAGGATGACGCCGCCCCAGCGCATGGTCCGGGTGGCGTAGCTGGCGCCGGGCCGCTTGTGGGCGTACCTGGCCGGGCGGGCACGGATGTCGCGGCGGCTGAGCTGGTATGCGCAGACGCCGTGCAGCACGACGGCGGCGACGAGCACCACACGGACGATCCACAGCGCCCACTCGTAGTGGAGTACCGGTTCGCCCAGGGTGCGCAGCCAGTGGGCGTACCCGTCGAACGTGCCGGGTCCGAAGAAGATCTTCAGGTTGCCCACCATGTGGACGACGAGGTAACCGAGCATGACCAGACCGGTCGCGGCCATGATCGTCTTCTTGCCGACGGTCGAGTCCCAGAGCGTACGCGTCATCGACGGCCGTCGGTCCGTCCGCGTTGCCAATGCCATGAACACGACGGTAGGGGTGGAGCCACTGATCAGTCCAAGACATGGCCTGGCTCATCTCCATAGCCTCTCTCTATCGAAGGCGGTAGCGTCGGGGGTGTGCACTTCCAGCAGTTGACCTATTTCGTGGCCGTGGCCGAGGCCCGGCACTTCACCCGGGCCGCCGAGGCGGTGCATGTGTCGCAGCCCTCGCTCTCCCAGCAGATCAGGGCGTTGGAGAGCGAGCTGGGCGCCGAGCTGTTCAGCCGGGCCCGGGGCAACATCACCCTCACCGACGCGGGCGAGGCGCTGCTGCCGCTGGCCCGGCGGATCCTCGCGGACGCGGAGACCGCCCGCCATGAGGTGCAGGAGCTGGTGCAGCTGCGCAGCGGCCGGGTGCGGCTGGGTGCGACGCCGAGCCTCTGCACGGGGCTGCTGCCCGATGTGCTGCGCGCCTTCCACGACCGCCATCCCGGGGTGCGGCTGCTGCTGGAGGAGGGCGGTTCGCACGACCTCGTACGGCAGCTGGCGCGCGGGGCACTCGATCTGGCGCTGGTGGTGCTGCCGCTGCCGGCCGCCTCGCCCGCGCTGACCACGGTGGAGCTGCTGCGGGAGGACCTGGTGGTGGTGTCGTCCGCCGCCGGGCCGGCGCCGGGGCGGGGCGGCCGGGTGCGGATCGCGGATCTCGAAGGGGCACCGCTGGTGATGTTCCGTCACGGCTACAACCTGCGGGAGCTGACGCTCGCCGCCTGCCGGGCGGAGGGGTTCGAGCCCTCGTTCACGGTGGAGGGCGGGGAGATGGACGCGGTGCTCGGTTTCGTGCGGGCGGGGCTCGGTATCGCCGTGGTGCCGAGCATGGCCGCGGGCCGGGCGGGCCACGACCTGCGGAGGACCCCGCTGGCCGGGCCGGGGCTGCGGCGCACGATCGCCCTCGCGCACCGCAGCGACGTGGCCCCGCCCCGGGCGGCCCGGGAGCTTCAGCGGATGCTGTTGGAGCACGGGCCGGAGACGGGATGAGCAGGGGCCCGGCACACCGGAGTCGGGGGGCCGGCGAGCGCGGAGCCCGGCACACGGGCCGGAGACGGGGGTCGGCGAGCACGGCGGACGGGGGCCGGAGACGGGGGCCGGAGAGCGCGGCGGACGGGCCGCGCTCGCCGGTCACACCGCGTCGGCGAGGAGCAGCGCGTGGATGCGGTCCGGAGCACCGGGGCGGGCGTAGTACCAGCCCTGGGCCGTGTCGCAGCCCAGTCGGCGCAGCTGCTCGGCCTGGGCCCCCGTCTCCACGCCCTCCACAGTGACGGCCAGCTCCAGGCTGTGGGCCAGCGAGACGATGCCCTCGACGATCTTCAGGTCGACCGGATCGGCCGGGTGCTGCTGCATGCCCCGGGTGAAGGAGCGGTCCAGTTTGAGGACGCTCACCGGCAGCCGCCGCAGGTTGGCCAGGTTCGAGTAGCCGGTGCCGAAGTCGTCGAGCGCGATGTCGACGCCCATCTCCGCGAGCTGCCGCAGCGGCTTGAGGAGATCGTCGTCGGCACCGATCAGGGCGGACTCGGTCACCTCCAGGCAGAGCGCGCTCGGCTCCAGACCGGAGCGTTCCAGGACGTCCACGGTCTCGGCCACCAGCCGGGGGTGGTGCAACTGGGTCGGTGAGAGGTTGACGTTGATCCGCAGCGGGCCGCCGTCGCTGTGCCGCTCCTGCCAGAAGTTGGCCTGCCGGACGGACTCCTCCAGCACCCAGCGGCCGAGCGGCACGATGAGCCCGGTGTGCTCGGCCAGCGGGATGAACCGGTCGGGGCCGAGCACCCCGTGCTGCGGATGGCACCACCGTACGAGCGCCTCGGCGCCGTGCACGGTCCCGTCGCCCAGGTGGACGAGCGGCTGGTACTCGATGAAGAACTCGCCCCGGTCCAGCGCGGCGGGCAGGGCGGTGGTCAGCCCGTGGCGGGTGATGGCCCGGGCGTCGGCCTCCGCGTCGGCCAGCTCGAAGCGGTTGCCACCCGCCGCCTTGGCCCGGTACATGGTGATGTCGGCGCTGCGCAGCACCTCCGCCGCGCCGCGCACCCCGGAGGGGCCCTCGACGACGCCGATCGAGCCCCGGACGGTCAGCTCCCGGCCGTCCAGCCGGATCGGGGTGGCGAGCACGTTGAGGATGCGGGCGGCCAGCTCGTCCACCGCGTCGGCACTGCGCGTGTCCGTGGTCAGGGCCACGAACTCGTCGCCGCCCAGCCGGGCCACCATCTCGCCGGGCGCGGTCGCGCAGCTCTGCAGCCGGTCCGCGACCTCCACCAGAAGCCGGTCGCCGGCCGCGTGGCCCAGGCTGTCGTTGATGGCCTTGAAGCCGTCGAGGTCCAGGTAGCAGAGGCCGAAGCGGGCTCCGTCCTTGGCGGCGAGGACCTTCTCCAACCGCTCGAAGAAGAGCGTCCGGTTGGGCAGTCCGGTGAGCGCGTCGTGCGTGGCCTCGTACCGCAGCCGCAGGTTGAGCAGGCGCCGCTCGGTGGTGTCCTCCATCAGCGCCAGCTGGTACTGCGGGCGGCCCTCGGCGTCGCGCAGCAGGGAGACGGTGAGGTTGGTCCACAGAACCGTGCCGTCGTTGCGGTAGTACGCCTTCTCGACCCGGTAGTTGTCGCGCTCCCCCCGTACCAGCTCGTTGTAGTACTTCCACACCTGCGGTGAGTCCTCGGGGTGGACCCACTCGTTCACCTTGTGGCTGCGGACGTGGTGCTCCAGGCCGCCGAACATCTTGGTGAGGGTGTCGTTGACCTCCAGGACGTTGCCGTCCAGGTCCGCGATACCGATGCCGACGGCGGCGTCCTCGAAGACCGCGCGGAAGCGGGCCTCGGTGGTGTGCAGGGCCTGTTCGGCGTCCGAGCGGGCGGTGAGCGCCGAGCGGGCGATGGCCTCCTGCTCGGCCAGGGTCCGCTCGCGCAGGGCCTGGGAGAAGCCGGCGGCCAGGGTGTGCTGGATCCGGGCGCACCGGGCGCGGGCGTCCTCGGTGGAGAGTTCACCGGGGCCGCTGCCGCCGCAGTAGAGCACGAGGTAGGAGTCGACGACGCCGAGTGTGGAGCTGAGGGCGTCCGGGTCGGTGCAGTGCGCGTCGACCAGGGCCGCGCCGATCCGGGCGGCGGGCGAGGCGTCGAACGGGTGGGCGTGCAGGGCGAGGCTGAGTTCACGGGCCAGCGGCAGCAGGTGCCCCTCGAACTCGGGACGGGTCAGGGAGGTGGCCGTCAGAGGGAAGATGGCCCGGCTCCAGATCGTGGCGAATCTCCGGAGCCGGCCCTCGGGACCGTCGGGTTCCGCGTCCTGCTCGTCGGAGGGCTGGGCGGGAATGCTCACGCCTTACGCCCAACCCCGCCGAAGCCCGAGAAGGCGTACGGGTCCTCCTGCTCCGGGGACTGCGGGGTCTCCGGCCGCCATTCGGGCATCGACACCAGGCCGGGGTCGACCATCTCGTACCCCTCGAAGAACCCGGCGATCTCCTCGTGCGTGCGCATGATGAGCGGGTTGCGGATGTTCCGGTAGACGCCGACCGTGCCGTCCGCCTCCTCACGGGAGAGCGGGATCCCGTCGTACGCGGCGTGGGTCAGGATGACCAGGCTGCCGGGGACCAGGGCCTCGCGCAGTTCGGCGACGGCGCCGTACGGGTCGTCGGCGTCCTCGATGAAGTGGAGCACCGCCACCAGCAGCAGCGCCACCGGCCGCTCCAGGTCGAGGAGTCCGGTGATCTCCGGGTGGGCGAGGATCTCCTTGGGCCTACGCAGGTCGGCGGCGGCGATGACGGCGCGGTCGTTGCCCTCCAGCACCGCCTGGCTGTGCGCGACGGCGACCGGGTCGTGGTCGACGTAACCCACCTTGGCGCCGGGGTGGGCGGCCTGGGCGACCTCGTGGACGTTGCCGAAGGTCGGGATGCCGGAGCCGATGTCCAGGAACTGGTCGATGCCCTGGTCGACGGCGTACCGCACGGCCCGGCGCATGAAGGCCCGATTGGCCTGCATGATCTTGGGAAGGCCCGGGAGGAACTCCATGGCCTTCCGCGCGGCTTCCCGGTCCACTTCGAAATTGTGCGATCCGCCCAGATAGAAGTCGTACATGCGGGACACGCTCGGCACCGAGATATCTATGCCTTGCGGTGCCCAGGCGGGACGCTCCATCGATGTCTCCAACAAGTTCGCCACGGCGATCCGGCCATGTTCATGGTCAGTGTTGACCAGAGGCTACTGATCGGCCGCCAGGAGAGCGAGTGGAAACGGAAATTAGGGATCCGTTATTGGTCACACTCCGGTGGCAACAACGGCCGGTCCGTCGCTGCGCGTACACATGCAGCGACGGACCGACATGTCACTCGCCGATTCCCGGCGGTTCGGGGCTACTTGGGGGCTGCTGGGCGGTTACTCCGCGCCGACCAGGCCGGAGTCCGGCGAGACCGCGAACCAGGTGCCGCCGACTCCCTGCCCGTTCACGTCACCGGGCTTCTCGTCCCCGGCGAACGTATAGAGCGGCCAGCAGTCGATGGTCTGCTGCTTGATGCCGTCGGGTCGGTCGAAGGTGACGAATCCCTTCTTGGTCACGCCTTCCACCGAGTTCTTGGACACAGGGGCGACTACCGGCCACTTCTTGAGGCACTCTCCGGTACAGGCCGTCTTCATCGGCCATGCGGAGTCCTTCGTGAAGCGGTACACCGTCATACCGCGCTTGTCCACGACGATGTCACCGAGTTCGGGGTCCTTGCGGACCGAAAGCCCCGCCGCGTCGGCCGGTTCGGCACCGGACGTGCTGTCGGCGTTCGCCGCCGCCTTCTTCCCGTCGGGGGCGGAGGCGAACCAGGTGCCCCCGACACCCTGGCCGTTGGTCTGGCCGGGTGCGGTGTCCTTCGCGTACCGGTACATCGGCCAGCCGTCGACGGTGAGTTGCCTGGAACCGTCGGTCCGGACGACCTCGCCGAGCAGGTCGGCGTCGGTGCCGGCAGCGGCGGTGGCGCCGCCCGCGGGCACCACCGGCCAGGCCTTCTCGCAGTCGCCGTCACAGTTCGACTTCGGCGGCTTCGCGGTGTCCTTGTCGAAGCGGTAGAGCGTGAACCCCTCGCTGTCGGTGAGGACCTTCCCCAGCTTCTGACTGTCCTGCACGCCGAGTCGACCCGCCGCCTTCGGTGCCGAGACATCCGCCCCGGAGCCGTAACCGCCGCCGGACGAGCCGTAGCCGCTCTCGGCCGGCTGCTGCGCCGGGGCCGCGTTGCCCACCGCCTGGCCGTTGGGAGAGGCCGTGCCCTGCTCCTGACCGCACGCCGTCGTCAGCGTCAACAGGGCCGCCGCGGTGACCGCGAGCGAGGCGTTGCGCCAGGTATTCATGTCGACTCCCGTAGTACGTCGTCTTGTTGTGCGCTCCGATGCGGCGCGAAGCCGCGCCGTCCACGTCCCTAGGTACGGGGCGTCGCGGGGGTCGCGTTCAACGCGGTGCGGGAAGAGTTCGACCGTCGCACGGCAGGGGTCGGCGGCCGGGCGGACGCCGGGCCGTCAACCCGATGCAAACATGAACGGCGGATTGTCCCACCATCAGGCGAATCGGTCGCGGAGTCGCGCGTGTCTCCGCGCGGCATGGATCATGCTCCCGGTCGTGTACGGATCCCGCATCGGGCGGCTCTCGACAGCCGCCGCACTCGTCTGGCTGGTCGCCGTACCGCCGTCGGCGCACGCCGACAGCTGCGCGGTGGCCATCGTCGGGCAGGGGGACGGCAGTACGGCGGTCGCGGTGGCGGGCGGCAGGGGCTGCGTGGTCACCACGCCGGAACCCCCACCCCCTCCGCCTCCGCCCCCGCCGCCCCCTCCGCCGCCGCCCCCGCCTCCACCGCCCTCTCCGGAGCCGCCACCCTCCCCGGAGCCGCCGCCACCTCCTCCCCCGCCTCCGCCACCCCCGGAACCGGCGCCACCACCCCCACCGCCGCCACCTCCTCCCCCGCCCCCCGTACCGAAGGCCGCGCCCGTGCCCGCACCCGTGCCCGCGCCCCCGCCACCACCCGCACCACCCCCGCCGACGCCGACGCCGACGCCGACGCCGTCACCCACCCCCTCGGTGACGCCGAAGCCGCCGGAGGCCCGGCCCGTGGCGCTGCCCACATACCGCAAGGCGACCCGCAAGGAGCCCCGGAGCAGTCCGTCCCTGGTGTCCACGACCCTGCTGATCACCGCCCCGGCGGTCTTCGCCGTCGCCGTGCTGCGGCCGCGATCGTCCCGCTGACACCGTCCCCGCTGACGAGGAGATATCCATGTCCGAATGGCTCGTCCTGAGCATTGCCATGGCGTCGGCCTGTGCGGTCGTGCTCACCATCGCCGTGCTCAACAACCGACGGGTCGCCGACGACGACGATCCGTCCGAGACGCCGGACGTCATCGAGTACATGACGATGATGATCGGCGTGGTCTACGCGATCGTGCTGGGCCTGGCCATCGCCGGGGTCTGGGAGGGCCGCAGCGCCGCCCAGGAGTCCGTACGGCTGGAGGCGCAGGCGCTGCACGAGGTGCGGGAGCGCTCCTCCGTCTACCCGGCGGAGGTCCGCGACCGCATCCGCGCGGATCTGGACGCCTACGTCGGCCATGTCGTCGGTGAGGAGTGGCGGGTGATGGCCGAGCAGGGCGCCCTCACCGAACGGGGCACGGAGCTGCTGGCCCGGGTCCGGGCCGACGTCACCGACTACGAGCCGCAGACCGAGCACGAGGGGCAGGCCTACCAGCCGCTCGTGGACCAGGTGGCGGCGGCGGACGACGCCCGCAGCTCACGGGGGGAGAACGCGGGCGCCACGATGCCCGGGGTGGTGTGGTTCGGCCTGATCATCGGGGCGCTGGTGACCGTCGGGCTGATCTTCACCCTCCAGATCCGCAGAACCTTCCGGGAACTGCTGCTGGCGGGGCTCTTCAGCGCGCTGATCGCGTTCCTGCTCTTCCTGATCTGGTCCTTCGACTCCCCCTTCGGCCGGGGCGTCTCGGCCACCGCCTCCCCCTTCATCGACCTGTTCCCGGGGGCCGCCCCCTGACCTCCGCCCCGGACGGCGCCGCCTCCGGTGGGGACGGCGGTGCCGCCGTCCGGGGTACAGGATGACCCGTTCGCCGGACCCCGATAGCGGCCGGTCCACGCCGCTCCTAGCGTGTCGCGCATCGAGGTGCATTTTTCCTGCTATGTGGAAATTCATTCCGCAGCTGCCCCTCGGGGAACCCGGAGGATCCACCATGCGCGCGATACGTGTCGCACCCCTCGCACTCCTGGGCGCCGCCGCCCTCACCCTGCTGGCCCCGCCCGCCGCCCATGCCGCGCCGGACGGGGCCATCAACACGTTCAACCCGACCATCACCCCCTCGGTCGTCGCACCGGGCGGCCGGGTGACCCTCGGGGGCGGCGGGTGCACCGGCGAGACGACCGTCACCTCGGGCATCTTCGACACGACCGTCATCCCGAGCGGCAGCACCACGGCCACCGCGACCGTCGACACGGACGCCCGCCGGGGCGCGGTCTACGCGGTGACGTTCTCCTGCGGCTCCACGGGCACCACCCGCAACGTCAACCTCACCATCACCGCGGGACCCACCGTCCCCCCCGCCCCCACGGCCGTCCCGACCACGGCCCCGACCGTCAGCTCCACGGCCATCGCGCCGAGCGGGGTGCGCGGCGGGCTCGGCGGCAGCGCCGGGACCACGGACCCCGTGCAGATCGCGGCGGGCGCCGCCCTGGTGCTCGTGGCCGCCACCGGCACCCTCTACTTCGCACGCCGCCGCTCCACCGGCCGCCGGCGCTGACGGCCACGGCATGGGGTCGCACGGCAGTCGCCCCGGGTCCTGGTCCAGGACTCGGGGCGACGGGCGTATCGGGCCGGGCGGGAGGTCGGACGTCCTAGAACGCCGCATGGCTCGTCCGCCGACGCCGGACGAGGAAGACCGCGCCACCGACGGCCGCCGCGGCCACCAGGCCGCCGCCGACCTGCATCTCCACGGAGCTCGGGCCCATCGAGCCACCGAGCCCGCCCTGCGCGCCGTGGCCGGCGAGCACGGTGAACTTGTGCGTGGCGATCTTGTCGTTGTCGCTGCACTTCACGGAGAGGTGGTAGTGCCCCGGCGTGGTGTTGTGCCGGATGTGGGCGGTGGCGTGGTTGGTGCCGCCCGCCGAGAGCTCCGTCGTCGGGAAGGCGTTCGACCAGACCTTGCCGCCGTGGCCGCAGCCCTGCGCGGTGACCTTCATGGTCGCGCCCTGGTGGACCGACTGCGGGTTGACGCTGACGTTGACCGGGCCGTTGGTGGCGGCGGCCATGGGTGCGGCGAGCCCGACGGCCGCGAATGCGGTCGCGGTGACCGCGAGAACGCGTGAAGCACGCATTGTGTGGACCTCCAGCGGGGGACGCCCCGGAGGCCTGTCCTCCGGGATGGATCGACGTGAACGCCTCCCACGACGAACACTCACCAGTCCCCCTTCGGCTCGCACTTCGGCACTGCTCCACCCCGGTGACGCGACACGCCGTACGGAAAGCCCTGGATCTGACGGAGCCGCAGGTCACAGGGTGTCAGAACTTTTATCTGCTCATTACTCCGAAGGGCAGTCACCCCGAGGGCACCGCATCGCGTGCCCTCGGGGCCCGGTCCGCGCCCGCCACCCGTTCGCCTCTCCCTGATCGCCGCCCGGCCGCACCGCCCCTAGCGTTCCAAGCGTCGCGACGAAGGGAGCACCATGGGCCGGGACTACGCTGGCGCCGGGCGGACCAGACGCGTGCCGTGGGGGGCCGTCGCCCTGGTCATGCTCACGGGCCTCGCCCTGCTGCGCAACGGCGCGGAGTTCGGGGAGGAGGGCCCGCCGCAGCCCGCTGCCGCCGCCTCGCTGGATCTGGGCAGTGACACCGCGGGGCCGCCGGTGGAGGGCGAGCCGGTGCAGCCGCTGCCGTACGCCCCCGCCTCCCGGGTACGGATCCCCACCATCGACGTGGACGCCCCGATCATCGACGTCAACCTGGACACCGACGGCTGGATCGACGCCCCGCCGGCCGAGGACCCCAACCTGGCCGGCTGGTACCAGAACGGCATCGCCCCCGGCGAGCGCGGCACCTCCGTGGTCGTCGGCCATGTCGACAACACCTCAGGCCCGGCGGTCTTCTACGGCCTGGGCTCGCTCCAGAAGGGCCACCGGGTCGAGGTCGAGCGCTACGACGGCCGGATCGCGGTCTTCGAGGTGTACGGGGTGGAGGTCTTCGCCAAGAACGACTTCCCCGGCGCCCGGGTCTACGGCGACACGGGCCACGCGGAGCTGCGGGTGATCACCTGCGGCGGTTCGTACTCGAAGGCGGGCGGCTACGAGGGGAACGTGGTGGTCTTCGCCCGGCTGGTGGAGACGCGCTGACCGGTGCGGCGCCGTCGCCCCCGGCGGCGGTCCGCCGGGGGCACCGCCGCGCGCGGTCATCAGATCCGCTGCGGCACCGTGACGCGGTAGCCCTCGTCGATCAGCCGGGGGAGGTAGCGGCGCAGGGCCGCCACGCTCTGGGAGCGGTCGCCGCCCGCGTCGTGGGAGAGGACGACGACACCGGGGGCCGCGCCGTCGAGCACCCGGCGGACGATGGTGTTCGTGCCCGGGGTGGTCCAGTCGAGGGTGTCGACGGTCCAGGCCATCGGCTCCATGCCCAGGTCGGCGCCGATCTCGAACGAGTTGCGGTTCCACGCGCCGTAGGGAGCGCGGTACCAGAGCGGCGCGGTGCCGAGCGTGGCCTCCACGACGTCGCTGGTACGCCCCAGCTCGTCGCGGATCGCGGCGCGCGAGAGGCCCGGGATCAACGGGTGCGACCAGGAGTGGTTGCCCACCACGTGGCCGTCGTCGGCCATCTCGCGCAACAGGTCGCGGTGGGTGTCGGCCATCTCGCCGCAGACGAAGAACATCGCGCGGACCCGGTGCTTGCGCAGGGTGGCCAGGATGTCGGGGGTGTAGCGCGCGTCGGGTCCGTCGTCGAAGGTGAGCACGACGGAGCGGCCGAGGTCGGGGAGCTTCTCGAAGGGCCGGGTGCGTACGGGAGGTACGGCCGGCCGGAAGCGGGGCGGTGCGGCCGCCGTCATGGGCTGGAGGCGGTACGCGGGCGGGCGGCCCGGTAGCCCGGCGGGCGGCCCCGCGGCCGCGGCGGGCGGGGTGCCGGCGGCCCGCGCGGGGCGGGTGGGCGTGGAGGCCGGATCAGCGGCGACGAGGTGGACGGTGGCGGCGGCCCCGAGGCCGACGGCGACCTTCAGCAGCGTGCGGCGGTCGGTCCGGAGGTGATCACTTCGCATCACCAACTGCTCGCACGGCCGGGCGTCCTCCCCGGTCGGCGACACCGAGGGTCGCCCGTTTTGCACCCGTTCGTCGCAGCGACCGGCGGAGGCCGGGCCCTTCCGGCCGCGCCCTCGCTCCACCGGATAGCCTCGGGAGCGTGACAGAGCAGCAGTCCCACCGGTTCGAACGGGGAACGGACGGGCCCAAGGTGATCGTCGCGGGGCTCGACGGGTCCGACTCGTCCATGCGTGCCGCCGCCTATGCCGCCGGTCTCGCCCGGCGGCAGAACGCCCGGCTGGCCCTGGTCTACGTGCAGCCCGTGGTCCCCGCGGGCGCCGCGCTGGGCGTGCCCATCGGGGACACGACGGGTGAGGTGGCGCAGGAGCTGGCCGAGGAGATCCGGGAGTCGGCGGAGCGGCTGAAGGACACCTGGGACGTGCGCTGGGAGTTCCACACGTTCCGGGGTGATCCCTACAGCGGGCTGGTGTCGGCGGCCGAGGAACTGACGGCGGACGCCGTGGTGGTGGGGGCTTCGGAGTCGGCGGGGCACCGGTTCATCGGCTCGGTGGCCGTGCGGCTGGTGAAGGCGGGGCGCTGGCCGGTCACCGTGGTGCCGTAACCCCTCGACGGCTTCCGACTACTCCCCCATGACCAGGCCGTCCTGCTCCGCGCCCCGGCCGAGGGTCACGTCCCGGATGCGGTCGCGGACCGGGCGGTGGTGGTCGGCTCCGGCCTTGACGGAGGCGTTGAGGTTGACGGTGCGTCCGGCGGTGGTGTCGTACCACTGCGGTACGAACTCGGCCTTCGCGACCGTCCAGCGCCCGCCGGGCCGCACGGGCGGGGCGAAGGTGAAGCGGCCCAGCGTGCCCTGGTTGCCGCGCGGGTCCTGGACGCCCCGGTAGTTGATCATCGCTCCGGCGATCTGGTCGCCCATGCCGTAGACGACCCAGGTGCCGTTGACCTTCTCGTACGCCTGCGGGACGTGGGCATGGGTGCCGATGATCAGGTCGATGTCGGGGCGGCCCGCGTCCCGTGAGGCGGTGAGGCGGTCGGCCAGCTCCAGCTGCCGGGCATCCGGTTCGTCCTGCCATTCGGTGCCCCAGTGGACGGAGAGCACGACGACGTCGGCGCCCGCCCGGCGGGCCGCCCTGGCCTCGGCCACGATCTTCCGCTCGTCGATGAGGTTGACCGCCCACGGCTTCCCGGCGGGCAGCGGAATACCGTTGGTGCCGTAGGTGTACGCCAGGTGCGCGACCTTCGCCGCTCGCTTCCCCGACCCCGCTGAGAGGATCGTGGGCGTCGCGGCCTCGGCGGCGGAGCGGGCCGATCCGGCGTGCCGGATGCCCGCCGCGTCCAGGGCCCCGAGGGTGCGGACGATGCCGTCGGCGCCGTCGTCCAGGGTGTGGTTGGAGGCGGTGGAGCAGGAGTCGTATCCGGTGGCGGCGAGGGCGGTGGCGACCTCGGGCGGCGACTTGAAGGTCGGATAGCCGGTGTACGGGCCACCGTCCCTCCCGTACACCGTCTCCATGTGGCAGAGGGCGAGGTCGGCGCGGGAGACGACCGGCTGGACGCCCTTGAGCATCGGGGTGAAGTCGTAGCCCTGCCCGCCCGCGTCGGCCGCCGCACGGTCGATGACGGAGGAGTGCGGCAGGACATCACCCGAGGCCAGGAGAGTGAACGGACGCGGTACGTCGGTCTCCTGGCCGCCCGCGCCCGGCGCGGCGGAGGACGGCGCGGCCGGTGGTGCGCTCGGGGCGGGTGCCGGTGGCGGCTGCCCGGTGCAGCCGGTGGCCGCGGCGAGCAGGAGGGCGAGGGCGGTCACGGCGCCCGGTCGGACGCACCGCGTCATCTGCATCTGCTCGACTCCCTGCTCGGATGGTTGCGACCATCCGACTACACAGATCGTCATACCGGTGAAGCAAGGATCATTGCCGCATATCTAGCTGAACTGGTCGTACCGTCCGACCCCGACGGCCCCTCGACCGTTCGCCGCACCATTCGCCGCACTGAGCGACCGCTCGTCGCACGCCTCGGCGCACCGGGTGTTCCCGCGCCGCCGAATGCGTTCGGATACGCCAGGCGGCAGCGAGGCCGTCGGGGGCCTCCCGCGGGAAAGGACGGACGTTCATGAAGACCACGACGACGACCGATGAGCGGGCCATCGCGGAGTTGCAGCGGGAACACGGCCCCGCCCTCTTCCACTTCCTGCTCGGGCTGACCTTCGGGGACCGGCAGCGGGCCGAGGACCTGGTGCAGGAGACCCTGGTGCGCGCCTGGCAGCACCCGGAGGCCTTCGACGCGCCCTACGACTCGATGCGCCCCTGGCTCTTCACCGTCGGCCGCCGCCTCGCCATCGACGCCAGGCGCTCCCGCCAGGCGCGCCCCACCGAGGTCAGCGACCTGGTACTGGAGAGCACCCCGGCCGAACAGGACCCCGCCGACTCGGCCGTCCGCGCGCTGGACGTCCGCGAGGCGGTCCGCACGCTCAGCCCCGAACACCGCGCGGTGCTGGTGCAGCTCTACTTCCGGGGGCTGAGCGTCGGCGAGACCGCCGAGACACTGGGCATCCCCGCCGGGACCGTCAAGTCCCGTTCGTACTACGCCCTGCGGCTGCTCTCCCGAAACCTGCCCGGCTACTCCCCGAGGTCCTCCGCCCGCAGCAGGGAGAGCAGGAGCGAGGCCTCCGCCGTCTCCACGTAGTCGCGGGCACAGGAGTCGCAGGACCGGAGGTGGCGGGCCACCCGGCAGGTCTCCTCCGGGTCCAGCGCGTCCAGGACGTACGCGCCCAGCAGCAGGCGCACATGCGGGTCATCGCCGGGGTCGGTGGTCATTCGCAAGCCTCGCATCTCCTGGGCGATCCTCCGCTTCTGCCCACGCGGGGCGTCCGCCCCCGGTTCAATGCTGCGTGAAGCCCGGCAACGAGCAAGGAAAGAGGCGAGAGGGGATGCGTCCCGAGGATACGGCTGGGACCGGAGGGGACGGGCTGCCGGTACCGATGGCCTGGCTGTGCACGGAGTACGTCGCGGACGAGCTGTTACGCACCGGCGACCTCATGGAGCCGACGACGCTGGAGTTCCGGGCCGGGCGCGACGCGCTCGCGCTCACGATATTCCTCTCCGGCCTCCTGGGGAACGCCCCGGTCCCCGGCGTGCTCTCCGAGGCGCGCGTCGACGAGCTGCGGCTGCTCACGGCGTACGGGACCACCTGGCGGAGCTGGATCTGCGAGCGCCTCGCAAAGGGGGAGCTGCGGGCCGGGCCGGGCGACCCGGACCTGGCCCTGGCGCGGGCGGCCTGGAGGTGGCTGGAGGAGACCGAACTGCTCGCCGCCGACCTGGACGCGATCGTGACCTCTCCCCGGGAGCCCGTGGCCGGGGGCGGGCACGAAACCGAGGGGGAGGTGCAGGTGTGGACCCCGGCGTGGCAACTGGGCCTGCCGCTGGTGCACTTGGCCGTCCATCTGTGCTGAGAGGCACCGGAAGGCGGGGGGCGGACCCGGGCAGGGCTCGGACGTCATGAACCGTGCACCCCCGCACGGTACTTGGGCAGCCGCAGCGTGATCCTCATGCCCGCGCCGACCCCGGTCTCGATGACGAGCCCGTACCCGTCCCCGTACACCTGGCGCAGCCGCTCGTCCACGTTGAGCAGGCCGATGCCGGTGGAGGGGGTGGTGGCCTCGCCGCGCAGGATGCGGCGCAGCCGTTCGGGGTCCATGCCGCCGCCGCTGTCCTCGATCACCACCTCGGCCTCCGATCCGGCGTCGAGCGCGCTGATGGTGATCCGGAACGGGGTGTCCGCCGGCCGCTCGCGCGCCGGGGTGACGGATCCCTCCAGGCCGTGCTTGACGGCGTTCTCCACCAGCGGCTGGAGGCAGAGGAAGGGCAGGGCGACGGGCAGCACCTCGGGGGCGACCTGGAGGGTGACCGAGAGGCGTTTGCCGAAGCGGGCGCGGACCAGCGCCAAGTACTGGTCGATGGAGTGGAGTTCGTCGGCCAGGGTGGTGAACTCGCCGTGCCGCCGGAAGGAGTAGCGGGTGAAGTCGGCGAACTCCAGGAGGAGTTCGCGGGCCTGCTCGGGGTCAGTGCGGACGAACGAGGCGATGGCGGCGAGGGAGTTGAAAATGAAGTGCGGGGAGATCTGGGCCCGCAGCGCCTTGATCTCGGCCTCGATCAGCTGCGTACGGGAGCGGTCCAGCTCCGCCAGCTCCAGCTGTACGCAGACCCAGCGGGCGACCTCCCCCGCCGCCCGGGCCAGCACCGCCGACTCGCGCGGGGCGTAGGCGACGAGTGCGCCCAGGACCCGGTTCTCGACGGTGAGCGGGACGGCGACCGCCCAGCGCAGCGGGCAGTCGAGGTCGGCGCAGCCGCTGTCGAAGGCGGTGCCGCGCCCGCCCTCCAGCAGCTCCTGGATGTGGCCCAGCACGTCCTTGCCGTGGTGGTGTCCGGCGCCGTCCCAGGCCAGGACGCGTTCCCGGTCGGTGAGGCAGAGGGCGTCGGTGCCGAGCAGGGACCGCAGCCGCCGGGCCGAGCGCCGGGCGCTCTCCTCGGTGAGCCCGGCCCGCAGCGGGGGCGCGGCGAGGGAGGCGGTGTGCAGGGTCTCGAAGGTGGCGTGTTCGACGGGGGTGCCGACATCGCTGGGGCGCAGTGGCCGCGCGGTCCTGCGGCCCAGCAGGAACCCGGTACCGAACAGCAGGGCCACGAGCACGGTGAGGACGGCGATCGCGGCCCCGGTCATCGCTCCCGCCCGGGGGCCCGTGCCGAGGTGAGGGCCTCGGGGAGGTGGAAGCGGGTCATGGCCGCGTTGGTGCCGGGCGGGATCCGCCCCGGCGTGGCGAGCGAGACGAGGATCATCGCGAGGAACCCCACGGGGACGGACCAGACGGCGGGCCAGGCGAGCAGGGCGTGCGGCCAGCCGGGCGGGGTGACGGCCCCGCTCACGGTGATGGCGACGGCGAGGAGGGCCGAGCCGCCGCCGAGCAGGAGCCCCGCTGCCGCGCCGGGCGGGGTGAGGCGGCGCCACCAGATGCCGAGGACGAGCAGCGGGCAGAAGGAGGAGGCGGAGACGGCGAACGCCATGCCCACCGCGTCGGCCACCGGCACCCGGCTGACCAGCAGCGAGCCGGCGAGCGGCACGGCGATGGCGAGGACGGTGGCGAGGCGGAAGTGGCGCACCCCGCGCGAGGGCAGGACGTCCTGGGTGATGACCCCGGCGACCGCCATGGTGAGTCCGGAGGCGGTGGAGAGGAAGGCGGCGAACGCCCCGCCCGCGATGAGCGCGCCCAGCAGATCGCCGCCGAGCCCGCCGATCACCCGGGCCGGCAGGAGCAGCACGGCCGCGTCCGCGTCTCCGCCGTGGCGCAGCTCGGGTGCGTACAGCCGGCCGAGCGCCCCGTAGACGGGCGGCAGCAGATAGAAGAGGCCGACCAGGGCGAGGACGGCGACGGTGGTGCGGCGGGCGTCGCGGCCGTTGGGGCTGGTGTAGAAGCGGACGACGACGTGCGGCAGGCCCATGGTGCCGAGGAAGGTCGCCACGATCAGTCCGTAGGTGGCGTAGAGCGGGTGGTCGGCGCGGAAGACGGCGAACTGGTCGTCGAAGCTGACCCGGGGGCGGCCGTCGCCCTGCCAGGCGAGGACGAGGAAGAGGGCGGGGACGAGGAGCGCGGTCAGCTTCAGCCAGTACTGGAAGACCTGGACGAAGGTGATGGAGCGCATTCCGCCCGCCGCCACGGCGACCATCACCACGGTCGCGACGAGCACGTCGCCGAGCCAGCCGGGCGCCCCGGTGAGGATCTTCAGCGTCAGCCCGGCTCCCTGGAGCTGCGGGACGAGGTAGAGCCACCCGGCCCCCACCACGAGGACGCTGACCAGGCGGCGGACGTGAAGGGATTCGAGCCGCCCCTCGGCGAAGTCCGGCAGGGTGTACGCCCCCGAGCGGCGCAGCGGGGCGGCGACGAAGACCAGCAGCACGAGATAGCCGGCGGTGTAGCCGACCGGGTACCAGAGCATGTCCGGTCCGTGCAGCAGGACCAGCCCCGCGACGCCGAGGAAGGAGGCGGCCGAGAGGTACTCGCCGCTGATCGCGGCGGCGTTCAGCCGGGGCCGCACGGTCCGGGAGGCGACGTAGAAGTCGGAGGTCGTACGGGAGATGCGCAGGCCGAAGCCGCCGACGAGGACGGTGGCGAGGACGACGAGGGCGACCGCCACCCAGGACGCCGTGTGGTCGGGGGTGCTCACGGCGTCGGGCGGCCCTCCACCAGCCGGGCGAAGTCGCGCTCGTTGCGCTCGGCCCGGCGCACGTACCACCAGGCGGCCAGGGTGAGCGGCGGGTAGGTGGCGAAGCCGAGCACCGCCCACACGAGGGGGGCGCTGTTCAGGGCTGCGAAGAGGAGCGGGAGGGTGCCCGCGACGAGGGCAAGGACGGCGAAGACGGTGAGCCCGGCGCGGAGCTGGCTGCGCATCAGCGAGCGGACGTAGGCGCCGCCGAGTGCGGTCTGCTCCTCGATCTCCGACTGGGTCCGGTAGCGGGGCAGGGGACGCACCCGGCGGGGCTCTCCCGTGACGACTTCGCGCCGGGGTGAGGTCTCCTGTGACATGGGCTCGGAGTCTAGGCGGCGAGGGCCGGTGCTGGGAAGGTTTCACCGAAGGGGCCGCAGGTCACGGGGGTGGGCCGGGGCTCCGTTCAACGGCCGCCCTGGCGCATCAGCAGGTCGCGCAGGGCGCGGGTGTGGCGGCGGCTGACGGCCAGCTCGGCCTCCCCGATGCGGACGCTCATGCTCCCCGCGTCGAGCCGCAGTTCGTCGATGCGGCCCAGCGCCACCAGGTGGCGTCGGTGGATCCGGACGAAGCCGCGCGAGCGCCAGCGCTCCTCCAGGGTGGTGAGGGGGATGCGGACGAGATGGCTGCCGCTCGCGGTGTGCAGCCGGGCGTAGTCGCCCTGGGCCTCGGCGTACGCGATCTCGTCGATCGGGATGAAGCGGATGACCCCGCCCAGCTCGACCGGGATCTGGTCGGCGGAGGTGTCGTTGACCGGGGCGGACCGGTCCGCCACCTGTTCCGCGACCCGGCGCACCGCCTCGGCGAGCCGTTCGCGGCGGACCGGTTTCAGGACGTAGTCCACGGCCTTGAGGTCGAAGGCGTGGACGGCGAAGCCCTCATGGGCGGTGACGAAGACGATGAGCGGGGGCGCGGCGAATCCGGCGAGGAGCTGGGCGACGTCCAGGCCGGTGAGGCCCGCCATGTGGATGTCCAGGAAGACGACGTCGATGGCGGAGGGGTCGTCGGGGCCCGCGTCCACGGCGCTGCCGATGCGGCGCAGCGCCTCGGTCGCCCCGGTTGCACCTTCGGCACTGCGGATACGGGGGTCGGCGCGCAGGAGGTAGAGCAGCTCCTCCAGGGCGGGTGGTTCGTCGTCGACGGCGAGTACGCGCAGCATGAGCCCGGAGTTTAGGGGCTCCGGGGCCTCCTGGCTTGAGTGAATCCCGGCTTGTTCCCGTACCGCAGTACATGCTGACGACCGAGCCCCACATCCGGGTGGGGGCCTATGCGCTGGGCGTGCTCGGGAGGGCCGACGCCTTCCGGTTCGAGGAGCATCTGGAGGAGTGCGGTCCGTGCCGCGCCCGGGCGCGCGAGCTGGCTGCGGTGGCGGCCCGGCTGGCGGTGGCCGGTCCTGTGGTCCGGCCCTCGCCCGGCCTCGCGGTCCGGCTGGTCGCGACGGTGGCGGCCCGGCGGCGGCGGGCGGGCCGACGGCGGATCGTGCTGGTGGCAGCGGCGGCGGTGCTGGCGGTGGCGGGTCCGTCGGCGGTGGCGACCGGGTCCTGGGGCGGTCCGGGAGAGGGGGCGGTGGCGGAGCGGTGGGCGGGGGCGGATCCGGGGTCGGGGGCGGCGGCGGTGGTGACGGCGGCGGGGCGCGAATGGGGGACGGCGGTGGCACTGGAGGCGGTGGGGGTGGAAGCCGTCGGGGTGTGCGCGCTGGTCGCGGTGGGCCGGGACGGCAGCGAGGAGACGGTGAGCAGCTGGTCGGCCGGGGGTGCGGGGGCCGGGGGCCTGGTGGAGGTGGCGGGCGGGGCGGCGCTGCGGCCGGAGGGCATCGACCGCTTCGAGGTACGGACGGCGGACGGGCGGCGGTTGGTGACGGTGGGGCGGTGAGGGCCGGAGCCCGTACGGGGGAGAGTCCGGGCCTCACGTCAAGAACCCCCGAGTCTCACTTGAGGAACTTGGACATCCGCCGGTCGGCCAGGGGTTTGCCACCGGTCTGGCAGGTGGGGCAGTACTGGAGCGAGGAGTCGCTGAAGGAGACCGACAGGACGGTGTCGCCGCAGACCGGGCAGGCCTCGCCGGTGCGGCCGTGGACCCGCATCCCGCTCTTCTTCTCGGACTTGAGCTTTCCGGCCTCCACCCCGCCGGTACGGGCCACGGCGTCCTGGAGGGTCGTGCGCATCGCGGTGTACAGGCGGGTGGTCTCGTCCTCGTCCAGGTCGGCGGTCCGCTTGAACGGGGACATCTTCGCCACGTGCAGGATCTCGTCGCTGTAGGCGTTGCCGATGCCCGCGATGAGCGCCTGGTCGCGCAGGGCGCCCTTGATCTGGCGGCGCGCTCCGGCGAGGACGGCGGCGAACGCGTCGCGGTCGAAGGTGCCGGCCAGCGGGTCGGGGCCCAGGCGGGCGATGCCCGGGACCTCCATGGGGTCGCGGACGAGGTGGACGGAGAGGCTCTTCTTGGTGCCCATCTCGGTGAGGTCGAAGCCGTCGCCGTCCGCGGTGACCAGCCGCAGGGCGAGCGGGCTCTTGCCGGGGCGCGGGGGGGCGGCGGGGAAGGAGTCCTTCCAGCGGAGCCAGCCCGCGCGGGCCAGATGGGTGCAGAGGTGCAGCCCGCCCGCCTCGATGTCGAGGAACTTGCCGTGGCGGTCGACCGAGGTGACGGCGGTGCCTTCGAGAGCGGTCAGCGGCGGGTCGTACGTCTTCAGGACGCTGATCGCCAGCGGGAGGACGCGGGCGATCTCCTTGCCGACCAGGTGGTCGTCGAGGAAGAGCCGCAGGGCTTCGACTTCGGGCAGTTCGGGCATGGCTCCAGCCTGGCGCAGGCGGCGTACGGCTGCCTGTCAGACGACCGGCCCGGGCGCTCGGGCGCCGGAGCGGAGGCGGCCCGTCACCAGCGCCTCCAGGTCCGCGAACTCCTCCGCCACCGCCTCGGCCAGCCGGTCCAGGTCCGGCAGCGCCTTGCCGTCCGCTACCAGGCCCACATGCACCCGGCCGCCGTACGTCGACAGGGCCACGGCCAGCGACTGGCCCCGGGCCAGCGGGGCCATCGGGTACAGGGCGCTGAGCGGGCAGCCGCCCAGCGAGAGCGCGGAGCGGGGCAGCGGGACGCTGGTGACGAGCAGGTCGAAGAGCAGCCGGGCGGCGTTCGCGGCCAGGGGCGCGCCGAACCGGTGGGCCAGCGGGTGGAGTTGGTCCGCGAGTACGGCGACGGCACCGGCCCCCTTCAGCGGTCCGGCCGCCTTGTTGCCCTCCATCGCGGTCCGCACCGCCCGGAGCCGCTCGCGGGGGTCGGCCGCGCCGACGGGCAGGTCCAGCAGATAGGCCGAGAGCCGGTTGCCGGTGACCGCGCCGCCGGGCCTGCGCCGGGAGACGGGGACCAGGGCGCGCGGGTCGGCGCCGGGGAGGGCTTCGCCGCGTCCGGCCATCCAGCGGCGCAGGGCCCCGGCGACCACGGCGAGCAGGACGTCGTTGGCGGTGCCGCCCTCCGCGCGGCGGACGCGCTGGAGGGCGGCTGCGTCCAGGTCCGCGGTGGCCAGGCGCCGGGTGCCGCTGGAGGGGGCGGTGAGGGCGGTGGAGCGGAGGTCGAGACGGCCCGCGCGGACGACGGACGCGCCGACGCCCAGGGCCCGGCCGACCTCACCGATCCGGCCGAGCGCCATACCGGCCATCTCGCGGGGGTCGGGGAGCCAGGAGCGGGGCGGGAGGGCGGGCCGGCCTCCCGGGGTGGGCCGGGTCGTGGCCGCGGCGATCTCGTCGAAGATCCCGGCGCCGATGGCGACCGCCCGCATCCCGTCGGCCAGCGCGTGGTGGAGCTTGACCAGGACGGCGAAGGGCCCGTCGTCGGCACCGCCGATCAGATACATCTGCCAGGGCGGCAGCCCGCGCTCCAGCGGCTGTTCCATCAGCTCCCCGGCCAGCCGGGTGGCCCCGGCCGTGAAGTCGCCGCCCTCCACCGCCACGTGCCGTACGTGCCGATGCACGTCGAAGCCCTTGTCGACCGTCCAGGCGGCGCCGCCGACCGGCAGCAGGACGTCCCGTACGCACATGCGCAGCCGGGGGATGGCGGCGGCCCGGGTGCGGAGCAGCTCCAGGACGCGGTCCGGGGTGGCGCCGGGCCCGGGCGCCGGGGCGAAGACGGCGAGAGCACCCAGGTGCATGGGGTGGGCGTCGGATTCGAGGTGCCAGAAGGCCAGGTCGAGCGGGGCCAGGAGTTCGGTACCCAACAGGGGCCTCATGTCGTCGGGGGCGGAGCATCCGTACCCTCGCAGTCAATCGCTTGCGGTCGGTTACGGTCAAGCACAGACATGTTACTTACTGTTACGAAACGGGTCGCCCGCACATCACGATCGCTCGGGGATCAGGAACTCGCACCAGACGCACTTGCCGCTGCCCCGGGACTCCACGCCCCAGACGTCGGCCAGCCGGTCGACGAGCATCAGGCCGCGCCCGGAGACCCCCTCCGTCCCCGCGTCCCGACGCCGCGGCAGGGCGCTGGAGTGGTCCTCCACATCGACGCGCAGCCGCCGCTCGGACCCGGCCATCACCCGGATCGTCACCACGGCCCCGCCGTCGGTGTGCATCAGGGCGTTGGTGGTCAGCTCGTCGGCGGCCAGCTCGATCTCGTCGGCCCGCTCCTTCGCCCCCCAGGCGCGTACCGCCGCCCGGATCATGTGCCGGGCCGAGCTGAGCGCCTCGGGGTCGTTCTGGGCGACGTGCTGGCGGAGCCTGCCGCCGGGCTGCGGGGCCTGGGCGGCCCGGCGGCGGAGCAGCAGGAGCGCCACGTCGTCCTGGCCACCGCGCACGTCGACGGCGTCGCAGAGGTCGTCGGCCAGCTTCTGGAGGTCCTGGGGGCCGTTGGAGACGAGCGTGGTCAGCAGCTGCATGCCCTCGTCGAGGTCGGAACCGGGCAGCTCGACCAGTCCGTCGGTGAAGAGGATCATCGTCTGGCCGGGGTCCAGCTCGGCCGTGGAGACCGGGTACTCCAGCCGCCCAAACTCCGCCGAGAGCCCCAGCGGCAGGCCGCCCTCGGCCGGCATCCGGCGGCAGCTCCCGTCCACGTCCCGTACCAGGGGGTCGACATGGCCGGCGCGGACCACCTGGACCACCCCGGTGGTCAGGTCGGCCTCGGCGTAGGTGCAGGTGGCGAAGCGGTCAGTGTCCAGTTCGTGGAGGAAGACGGAGGCCCGGGCCATGACGGTGGCGGGGCTGTGCCCCTCGGCGGCGTAGGCCCGCAGCACGATACGGAGCTGCCCCATGACGGCGGCGGCGTGGGTGTCGTGTCCCTGTACGTCCCCGATGACGGCGCCGACGCGGCCGCCGGGCAGCGGAATCAGGTCGTACCAGTCGCCGCCGATGTCCCGGCCGAGCCGGGCCGAGCGGTAGCGGACGGCGACCTGGGCCCCGGGGACGGCGGGGATCCGGCGGGGCAGCATCGCCTGCTGGAGCCCCTCGGCGAGGTCGTGCTCCTGTTCGTAGAGCATCGCGCGCTGGAGGCTCTGGGCGATCGAGGTGCCGAGCGCCATGAGGAGGTTGCGCTCGTCGGGGGTGAAGCCGGCCTTGTCCCGGTAGAGCAGGCCGAGCGCGCCGATCGGGCGGGCCTGGGCGATCAGCGGCATATAGGCGGCGGAGGTGATGCCGAGGTGGCTGATGTGGGGCCAGAGGACGGGGTAGGAGGTGGCGAAGTCCTCGGCCGACTCGATGAAGCGCGGGGTGAGCGTGCGGACGACCTCGCTCATCGGGTACTGCTCGTCCACCCGGGTGAACCGGGTGCCGGGGACGTAGGCGCCCTCGGGTCCGTCGGCCACCAGGTGGATGCGCCCGGACTCCAGCAGCCCCATGACCAGGCTGGTGGCTCCCAGGTGGGCGAGGCCCTGGGAGTTCTTGAGGACGGCGATGACGTCCTTGACCGTACGGGCGTGGGCCAGCGCGGCGGTGGTGCCCTCGACCAGGCTGGTGCGGTGGCGGCGCTCCTCGTCCAGCTCACGGCGGGCGTCGGAGTCGGCCAGCTCCTGGGTGGCGTCGCGGACGATGCCGATGATCCGGTGGGGCCGCCCGGTCTCGTCGCGGCGGACGAAGCCCTGGGTGTGGGTCCAGCGCAGGCTGCCGTCGCGGCGCTGGATGCGGAAGTAGGCGCCGTAGTTGGTCCGGCCGCTCTTGAGCGCCTGCGAGACCATGCCGTCCAGCCGCTGGGCCTCGTCGGTCGGCACGCGGTGGGCGAGGGAGGCCGGCCGGTTGTCGTACTCGTCGGCGGTCAGGTCGAACACGTCGAGGGCGGCCCGGTCCATGTGCATGAGGCCGGTGTCCAGATCCCAGTCGAAGCTGCCCATTCGGTTCAGGGCGAGGCTGAGGTCCGGGTGGGCGGGCCAGTCGTCCGGGAGTGACAGGGCACCCGCTACCCGATCATCCATGTGGGCCACTCTGCCATCATTCATCCGATTCTTCGAGCGATCCGTACGCCGACCGGAGGAGGCGCCGCACGGCCTGGCGAGGGCCCGGGGCGGCTGGTCAGCCGGGGAAGGGCTCGGGGACATCGGCATCCGCGTACATCGGCTCGTCCGGCCCGCCGAAGTCGTCCGGCCCATCCGGCTCGGCCGGGTCGGCCGGGTCGGCCGGGAAGACCTGGGTCGGCTCCGGCACCACGCCGAAGTCGTCCTCCTCCCACCCCCGCGGCCCGTCGTCCGGCGGCCCGTCGAAGTCGTCCGGCGCCTCGGTGCCGGGGTCGGGCTCCATCGGCGGCGGACAGCCGGGGGGCAGTTCGCCGGGGCCGTCGGTGGCCGAGGGAGCGGGGCACTCCGGTTCGGCGGGGGCAGGGGCCGACGGGGTGGGACGCGGCGGTACGGCCTCGGGAGGGCGGGCGGGCGAGGGGAAGAGCAGGTCCACGCTCGGCTCGAAGGGCGGTGGATCGGCCGGGGCCCGGTCACGTCCGCCGCTGTCGCCGAGGGCCCGCTCGATCCAGGTGTTGTCGGCGGCGTCCACGATGACCAGGGCGGTGAGCGGCCGCACGCCGGGGTCGATCGCCAGGATCCGCGCGGGGTCGTAGCCGGCCCAGCGCTCGCCCCGATGGGCGACCTGCCCCTTCGCGGCCACCGGCCGGCCCAGGGGGTTGCCGCAGGTGCAGCGGACCCGGGGCAGCCCCCTGCTGTCGACCAGGACGGCGGTGCCCGCCTGGAGCACGGCCTGGAAGGCGGTGGTGGAGCCGGCACTGAATCCGTGGTTGGTCACCTGGGTGTCGGCGCGCAGGACCACCGGGGTGAGCGAGCGCAGATAGCCCGGGACCTGCACGGCCTCGACCCCCACCACCTCGGCGAAGGCGCGCGCCCTGTCCTGGTCGGCGGTCAGCAGCCGCGCCTGCTCGTCGACGTCGCAGGCGGCCTCGGACCGGACACCGCCGTAGAGCCCGGGGACGGCACCCGAGACCCGATGGACCGTCCGGGTGGCGGCCCCGCCGTCCTCCTGCGGCGAACGGGTGGCCGGGGGCGGGGGCGCGGACCGCGCCGTCGACTCCGTGAACGGCCCGGGGCCCGGCTCCGCGAGCGGCTGGAGGAGGACGTCCTCGGCCTCCGCCGTACCCGTGGTGCCCTTCGCGGTGCGGTCGACGGCGCTCTCGCAGCCGACGACGGCGAGCAGGACCCCGGCGGACAGCGCGACGAGCGCTCCGCGCCGGAAACGTCTGGGTGAGCGCACGGGGCTCTCCTGCCTGTCCATGGCGAACGGTCCGATCCAGGCGGACCTCAAAGGATTCGTCACCATCTGTGCCGCATCGGGCGGCGGCCCGCAAGCGGACACCCGCACCCCACCGGACCTCGTCTTGAACGCGTTCAAGAAAACCCTTAGGCTCACCCTGCTGGTTGAACGCGTTCAACATGGGGGGCGGGGACATGACCGTACTGGTCAACGCGATCGTGATGGCGGGCATGTTCCTGGTCGTCCCGGCCGGGCTGCGGCTGACCGGACTGGCGGAGCTGGACCGGATCCGCGGGCTCTGGCCCCTCTTCGCCGCCCCCGGCGCGGCGGCCCTCTGGCTGCCGCGCGGGCCCGCCGCCACCGGGCTCGCCCTCTGCTACGCGGTGGGCACCGTGCTCCTCGCCCTGCACGCCCCGCGCCGCGCGTTCCGCGACCGGGACTTCTCCCCCGCCGGGATCGCCCTGCTCACCGCGCTCGTCGCTCCGGCCGTCGCCGCGCTCGCTCTGGTCGCGGAGCGATGGGGCCATGAGCTGTTCGGCTTCGAGCTGGAGATCCTCGGACTGACCGTGCCGCACTTCCACTACGCCGGATTCGCCGCAGCCCTGGTCGCCGGGCTGGTCTGCCAGGTCTCCGGCGGGCCCGCGGGCCGGTTCGCCGCGCTCAGTGTGCCGCTGGGCACCCTGCTGGTCCTCGTCGGCTACTTCATCGGGGACTGGGCGGAGCTGGCCGGGGCCGTGGTCCTGACGGCCGGTATGTGGACGGTCGGCCTGCTCACCTGGCGCCTGGGCCGGGCGGAGGGGCGGGACCGGACGACCCGGCTGCTGCTGCTCACCTCGGCCGCCGTCCTGGTGGCGACCATGCTGCTCGCCCTGAGCTGGGCGGTCGGCGAGGCCACCGGACTGCCCCACCCCACCCTGACCTGGATGGCCGCCACCCACGGCCTGGGCAACGCGCTGGGCTTCGCCCTCTGCTCGCTCCTCGCCTGGCACCGCATCCGTGCCCTGAACCCTTCGGAAAGCAGGACCGCATGAGCACCCTCACCTACCCCGAGACCGGCGCCACCCGCCTCGGCCCGCTCCCTAGGGGCTACCACCACCTGCACCACCGCACCCGGGTCGGCCGGGGCGCGGACGACTTCGCGGCGGCGGGCGCGGCGCTCACCGAGTGGCGGCTGCACCGGGCCTCGGGAGCCGGGATCGACGCCTCGGCCGTACGCGCGGAGCCCGGGGCCTTCGTCCGGGTGTCGCTCGGCGTGGGACCGCTGCGGTTGACCGCCCCGTGCGAGGTGATCTGGACGGAGTACGGGGAGGAGGGCCGCACCGGGTTCGGTTACGGCACTCTCACCGGCCACCCGGAGCGGGGTGAGGAGTGCTTCGTGGTGGAGCTGGCGGACGACGGCACGGTCTGGTTCACGGTCATGGCCTTCTCCCGGCCCGCCGCCTGGTACACCCGGCTCGCCGGACCGCTCGTACCGCCCGTGCAGCTCTGGTACGCGCGCCGACTGGGGCGGACGCTGCGCCGGCTCATCGCGGCGGGCCGGACGGCCCCGGCGACGGGCTGAACGCCGGTGCCGGGCCGATACTGGCAGGGATGGAGTGGTTCTCCGCCGACGGTTACTGGCTGAGCAGGCTGATCTTCCAGCGGACGCTGGCCGTGGTCTACCTGGTCGCCTTCCTCGCCGCCGCCCTCCAGTTCCGTGCGCTGATCGGTGAGCACGGCATCCTGCCCGCACCGGAGCTGCTGCGCCGCACGCCGTGGAAGGCGGCGCCGGGGCTGTTCCGGCTGCACTACTCCGACCGGTTCTTCGCCGCCGTCGCCTGGACCGGCTGCGCGGTCTCGGTGGCCCTGATCGCCGGGCTGGACGGCCTCCTTCCGCTCTGGGGCGGAATGCTGCTGTGGGCGCTGCCCTGGGTGCTGTACCTGTCGATCGTCCAGGTGGGGCAGGTCTGGTACGGGTTCGGCTGGGAGTCGCTGCTCCTGGAGGCGGGGTTCCTGGCCGTCTTCCTCGGTACGGGGGACACCGCGCCGCCCGTGCTGGTGCTCTGGCTGCTGCGGTGGCTGCTGTTCCGGCTGGAGTTCGGCGCCGGGCTGATCAAGATGCGCGGGGACACGTGCTGGCGCAAGCTCACCTGCCTGGACTTCCACCACGAGACCCAGCCGATGCCGGGGCCGCTGAGCTGGTTCTTCCACCGCCTGCCCCGGCCGGTCCACCGGGTCGAGGCGGCCGCCAACCACGTCACCCAGCTGCTGGTGCCCTTCCTGCTCTTCACCCCGCAGCCGGTGGCGAGCGCGGCCGCCGCCCTGATGGTCCTCACCCAGCTCTGGCTGGTCGCGTCGGGCAACTTCGCCTGGCTGAACTGGCTGACCATCGCGCTGGCGCTCTCGGTGATCGACTGGACCCCGCTCGCAGGGCAGCCGCCCGCGCTCACCGCGCCACCGCTCTGGTACGAGGTGGTCGTCATCGCGGTGACGGCCCTGGTGGTGGTCCTCAGCTACCGCCCCGCGCGCAATCTGCTCTCGCGCCGGCAGGTGATGAACCGCTCCTTCGACCCGCTCCACCTCGTCAACGCGTACGGGGCGTTCGGCTCGATCAGCAGAATGCGGCTGGAAGTCGTGGTGGAGGGCACGGCCGACCGGGTCCCGGACGAGAGCGCCGACTGGCGGGAGTACGGGTTCCGCGGCAAACCGGGCGATCCGCGGCGGCTGCCGCGCCTGTTCGCCCCGTACCATCTGCGGCTGGACTGGATGATGTGGTTCGCCGCGCTCTCCCCCGCGTACGCGCGCTCCTGGTTCGGGCCGTTCACCGAGCGGCTGCTGCGGGGCGACCGGGACACGCTCCGGCTGCTCGCCCGCGACCCGTTCCCGCAGGGGCCGCCCTCGCACGTCCGCGCCCGGGTCTTCCACTACCGGTTCACAGAGCCGCGCGAGCTGCGGGCGACCGGCCGCTGGTGGGACCGTACCTACGTCCGGGAATTCATGCGGCCCGTCTCCCGGCCGCTCCCGCCGGAGCAGGAGGACCGGGAGACGGGCCGTGGGACGTGAGCCGCGCCGGGGCGGTCAGTCGATGCCGGGCAGGATGTGGGGCTCGGCCAGGTCGTCCTCGTAGCCGGCCAGCCGGATCGGTGCGGACCTGGCCCACACCTCGATGTTCCGGAGCTTCTCGGGCCGGGCGGTCCGCTCCCCGTACCGTTCGGCGGGTCGCTTCTCGTGCAACGTCAGTTCCGGTGTCGTCACCGCGCACTCCTCTGTGTCGCGTCACCCTGGGTTCTCCGACGCTCCGGCTGCGACGCCGGAGATCGACCGCCCAGTGGTGGGGCAGGGGCTGGGGATATGTCGGTCGCGGTGGCGCCGTGTCGGGGCGGGACGGCGGTCGGGTTGCAGACCTGTCCCGGGACGGTCGGGGAGTTTTCGTGGGCTCCTCGATGGCGTCCGTTCGCCTCAGAGTAACCAAATGAGCAGCTTCGCGCTCGATAGAACGTGTGCAGTGGGTCACTTCCGGCCACTTTGGAGCACGAAAACCCGGCCCAGGATCCATCCTGGGCCGGGTCTGCGGCCGTCGCACGGAGGGCGTGATTCCGATTGGGCCGGTCGGGTGCCGCCGACGAGGGCGGGATCTACCAGTTCGCGGGGGCGTAGTCCTTGAGGAAGCAGCCGTGGAGCGGCTCGCCGGCCTCGCCCCGCACGATCGGGTCGTAGACGCGGGCCGCGCCGTCGACCAGGTCCAGGGGGGCGTGGAAGCCCTCCTCGGCGAGGCGCATCTTGTCCGGGTGGGGCCGCTCGTCGGTGATCCAGCCGGTGTCCACGGCCGTCATCAGGATGCCGTCCTTCTCGAACATCTCCTGGGCGCTGGTACGCGTGAGCATGTTGAGCGCGGCCTTGGCCATGTTGGTGTGCGGGTGGCCCGCGCCCTTGTAGCCCCGGCTGAAGACGCCCTCCATCGCGGAGACGTTGACGACGTAGGAGTGCTGGGCGGCGGTGGCGGCCATCGCCGGTCGGAGGCGGCTGATCAGGATGAACGGCGCGGTGGAGTTGCAGAGCTGGACTTCCAGCAACTCGATCGGCTCGACCTCGTCCACGGTCTGGATCCAGCTGTTGGTGTCGTGCAGGTCGGGGACGAGCCCGCCCGCGTCGATCGCGGTGCCCGCGGCGATCCGGGCAGGCGAAGCGGAGCCGGTGACCAGGGCGAGGTCGGTGACCTCCTGGGCGCTGAGGCCCTCCTTGCGGGCGGCGGGCAGGGCGGCCACCCGGTCGACCGTGCCGCTGTTGAACGTGCCGATGACCTCGGCGGCGGGAAGGACGCCCGCGGGCAGCGGGGCGGACTCGGCGGAGACCAGCTCGCTGTAGGCCTGCGGGGAGCGGCGCACGGTCTGGGCCGCGTTGTTGATGAGGATGTCGAGCGGGCCCTCGGCGGCGACGGAGTCGGCCAGTGCGACGACCTGGGCCGGGTCGCGCAGGTCGATGCCGACGATCTTCAGCCGGTGGATCCACTCGTCGCTGTCCTCCATCGCCTTGAAGCGGCGGATCGCGTCGTTGGGGAAGCGGGTGGTGATCGTGGTGTGGGCGCCGTCGCGCAGCAGCCGCAGCGCGATGTACATGCCGATCTTCGCCCGGCCGCCGGTGAGCAGCGCCCGGCGCCCGGTGAGGTCGGTACGGGCGTCGCGGCGGGCGCGGTTCTCCTTGGCGCAGGGCTGGCAGAGCTGGTGGTAGAACGCGTCCACCTCGACGTAGCGGGTCTTGCAGATGTAGCAGGAGCGGGGGCGCTGGAGTATCCCCGCGATCTCCCCGACGGTGGAGGAGGAGGGCAGGACACCCTGCGTCTCGTCGTCGATGCGCTCGGCCGAGCCGGTCGCGGTGGCCTCGGTGACGGCCCGGTCGTGGGCGGTCTTCGCGGCCCGGCGCTCCTGCCGGCGGCGCTGCTTCACGGTGCGGTAGATCCCAGCGGTGGCCCGGCGGACGGCGATGGCGTCCGGGTGGTCGACCTCGATGCGGTCGAGTTCGTCGAGCACGCTCAGGCAGACGGCGAGCCGCTCCGGGTCGATTCCGGGACCGAACTCGTCGATTCCGGGAGCGAACTCCGGGCTGTCCTCTGTCACCGTCATTGCCGTTCCTCTGCCGTCTTCTCTCGCCGCGGGTCGGTATCACCGCAGGCCGAAACACCCCGCTCAAGTTTGCCATGCGCGCGAGGCTGCTCCGCGCGGGTGGAGCACCGAGGGCTCGCGGGGGCCGACCGCTCCCGGGAGCCGGCCCGGGAACTTTCCCGAAACAGGGGGCATGACTTCCGGATGACCGGGCAGGCGACCGTCCGACACATTGGACAGCAGGGAGGGTGACACCATGACGGCGATGTCAGTGCGAGCCACCGTGGCGACGGCGCCGCTGAGCGACGAGTCGGTGGGCACGCGGACGGACGTCGACGCCGAGGAGCTGCCCTGGATCGAGGACGCCGGGAAGGTCGCGCCCAAGGACGCCCGGGCCCTGTCGAAGGTCTTCTTCGACCGTCTCCAGGTGCTGGAGGAGGGCACGCACGAGTACCAGTACGCGCGCAACACCCTGATCGAGATGAACCTCTCGCTGGTCCGGTTCGCTGCCTCCCGGTTCCGCAACCGCGGCGGTGACGACACCGAGGACATCATCCAGGTCGGGACGATCGGGCTGATCAAGGCGATCGACCGCTTCGACCTCTCCCGCGAGGTCGAGTTCGCCACCTTCGCGGTCCCCTACATCGTGGGCGAGATCAAGCGGTTCTTCCGCGACACCACCTGGTCGGTGCACGTGCCGCGCCGCCTGCAGGAGCTGCGGGTCGAGCTGGCCAAGGCGAAGGAGCAGCTCTCCGCCGAGCTGGACCGCGACCCCACGGTCAAGGAGCTGGCCGCCCATCTGGAGCTGCCGGAGGAGGAGGTCATCGAGGGGCTCGTGGCCGCCAACGGTTACTCCGCGGGCTCGCTCGACACGCCTTCGGCGGACAGCGAGTCCGGCCAGGAGCAGCGCGCGTACGCCGATGTGCTCGGCGAGAGCGATCCGGCCATGGAGACCGTCGAGAACCTGCACACCCTGGCCCCGCTGCTGGAGCAGCTGGACGAGCGGGAGCGTCGGATCGTGCAGATGCGGTTCGGGGCGGAGATGACGCAGGCGCAGATCGGCGCGGAGCTGGGGGTCTCGCAGATGCATGTGTCGCGGCTGCTGAACCGGATCGTCAAGCGGCTGCGCCAGGGAATGAGCGTGGAGGCGTGAGCTCGCGCACGGCCCCCGGCGGCTGAGCCGGGGATGCCGGCTCCCCTCCGGCCGGGCACCCTCCCGGGTGCCCGGCCGTTCCTGTCCGCTGCTGTTTCCGCACGTCGGCCGGCGGCCTTCGCCGGGGTCGTGGATCACATATGCTTCCCGACGGTCGGCCGGACGGTCCGACGCCGTTCGTACGAGGGGGTGGAGGGGTTGGCCGAGTCACCCATGGGGACGTCTCTCAAACCTGTGGGCGCCACCGGCATCCCGGCTCAGCCCGACCCCCTCGAAGACCCCTCCCCCAGCGCTCTCCTGTGGAACGTCGACGCCACGATCCTCCTGGTGGAGGACGACGCGGGCGACGCGCTGCTGGTCGAGGAGATGCTCACCGACAGCGAGCTGGACTCCGCGCTGACCTGGCGCAAGACGCTCGCCGAGGCCCGCGCCTTCCTGGGCACCTGCACCACCCCGGTCTGCGTCCTGCTGGACCTCCACCTCCCGGACGTCCACGGCCTGGACGCCGTACGCCAGATCCTGGAGTCCGACGGCGACGCCGCGATCGTCGTCCTCACCGGCCTGGAGGAGTCGGGCACGGGGCTTCGGGCGGTCGCCCAGGGCGCCCAGGACTACCTGGTCAAGGGGCGGCTGGACCCCGAGGTGCTCTCCCGGGCGGTCCGCTACGCCCTCCAGCGCAAGGAAGTGGAGCGGGCCGCCGCGGCGCTGCGCTCCAACCAGCTCATCGCCCAGGAGAACGCCCGGCTGGAGCGCGGTCTGCTGCCCGTCCCCCTGCTGCGCGACGACCGGTTCCAGGCCCGCGCCCGGTACGAGCCGGGGCGCGTCCACGGGCTGCTGAGCGGGGACTTCTACGACGTCGTGCAGACCTCCGACGGCACGGTCCACGCGGTGATCGGTGATGTCTCGGGGCACGGAGCGGCGGAGGCGGCGCTCGGGGTCTGCCTGCGGGTGGCCTGGCGCACGGCCGTGCTGTGCGGGACCTCCCAGCTGGAGCAGATCGAGCTGCTGGAGGAGATCCTGGTCGCCGAGCGCTCGGACGCGCATGTCTTCGCCACGATGACCTCCCTGAGCTTCGCACCCGACGGACGCGGCGCCAGGATCGTCCGGGCGGGCCACCCCGGTCTCCTGCTGCGCCGGGGGGCCGAGGTCCAGTGGGTGGAGCCGGAGGGCGGCATGGCGCTCGGGCTGCTGCCCGGCATGGGCCGGTGGACGACGGTCGACCTGCCGCTGGCCCCCGGTGACAGCGTGGTGCTCTTCACCGACGGGCTCTTCGAGGGGCGCGACGGCCCGGACAGCCGCCTCGGGGAGGAGGGGTTGCTGGAGATGGCCCGGGCCCACACCGGGCTGCCGGGCCGCGCCTTCATCGACGCACTGGTGGCGGGCGCCGCCGAAGGAGCCGCCCCCTACGGGGGTCTCGCGGACGACGTGGCCGTACTGCATCTGGGCTGGGGGGCGGAACTCTCATGACTGCGGAACAGTCCGCACCGACGGAACGGTCCGCGCGTACGGGCGGGAGGGCCGCCACGGCACGTACCGGGGTGGCCGCCCGGCTCTCCGTGCAGAACTGGGTCCACCTGCTCCTCGGCGGGTTCGTCGTGGTCGTCTGCGGCTGTCTGGTGACCGGCGGCCTCGTGCTGGCCCGGATGTCCGACCTCAGCACCGACCTGGTGGACCGAATACAACCCGCCCGCTCGGTCTCCTTCCAACTGCAGAACGCCCTGCTGGACCAGGAGACGGCGGTCCGCGGATTCGCCCTGACGGGCGACGAGTCCTTCCTCGAACCGTACGAGGCGGGGCAGGCGGCCGAGCGGGAACGACTGGCCGCCGCGCGCCGGTTGGTGGGCGGTCACCGGCAGTTCACGGCGGACCTCGACGCCATCGACACCGCAGCACAGCGGTGGCGTGAGCAGAAGGCAGAGCCGCTGCTGGGGCTGGTGCGCGCGCAGGGCCCGAACGGCCCGGGCGCCGCGGCCCTGTTGCAGAGCAGCAAGAGCGACTTCGACGCGCTGCGGCAGGCCTACGGTGCCCAGCAGACCCACCTCTCCGAGGCCCGGGACGCCGTCCGGGCCGAGCTGAACGAGGCGCGCACCACCCGCGACCAGGTGCTCTTCGCTCTGGTGGCCGTCTTCGTCCTGACCGTGGTGGCGCTCAGCGTCCTGTTCCACCGGGTGGTGGGCATTCCGCTGAACCGGCTGCGGTCCGCGTCCGAGCGCGTCCGGTCGGGCGCCTTCGACCGGCGGATCGAGATCAAGGGGCCCGCCGACGTCCAGGCGGTGGCCCTGGCGGTCGAGGAGATGCGGCGGCAGCTGGTCGACGAACTGGAAGCGGCGCGGAGCCGCGAGACCCTGCTCGCGGAGCAGACCCAGGAACTGCGCCGCTCCAACTCGGAGCTGGAGCAGTTCGCGTACGTCGCCTCGCACGACCTCCAGGAGCCGCTGCGCAAGGTCGCCTCCTTCTGCCAGTTGCTGGAGAAGCGGTACGGCAAGGAGCTGGACGACCGGGGCAGGCAGTACATCGCCTTCGCGGTGGACGGCGCCAAGCGGATGCAGGTGCTCATCAACGATCTGCTGACCTTCTCGCGGGTGGGCCGGGTCCACGAGGGGTGGAAGCCGGTCGATCTGGGCCGGTCCCTGGACCGTGCGCTCGGCAACCTGGCCGCGGCGGTCGAGGAGTCCGGGGCCGTGGTGGAGCGGCCGGAGGAGTTGCCGGTGCTGGTCGGGGACTCCACGGCCCTCACGATGGTCTGGCAGAACCTCGTCGGCAACGCGGTCAAGTTCCGCCGGGCCGGCGTGGAGTGCCGGATCACCGTCGGCTGTGTACGCGAGGGCGAGGACTGGCACCTGACCGTCGAGGACAACGGGATCGGGATCGCGCCGGAGTTCGCGGACAAGGTCTTCGTGATCTTCCAGCGGCTGCACGCGCGCGACGAGTACGAGGGCACGGGCATCGGTCTCGCGCTCTGCCGGAAGATCATCGAGTTCCACGGTGGCCGGGTATGGCTGGACGCCGGACCGGGCGAGGGCACGCGCATACACTTCACCCTGCCCGCCGCACCCGACGCGCCCCAGCACACCACAGCGGAGCTGCTCGCTCCCGCACCGACCACCAGCCAGCCCGGAGACGCATCGTGAACAGCCCCGTAGAGCCCATCGAGGTCCTCCTGGTCGAGGACGATCCCGGCGACGAGCTCATGACCCGTGAGGCGTTCGAGGACAACAAGATCCGCAACACCCTGCACGTCGTGCGCGACGGCCAGGAGGCGCTGGACTTCCTCTACCGGCGCGGCGACCACGCCGACGCCCCACGCCCCGATCTGGTGCTCCTCGACCTGAACCTGCCCAAGTACGACGGCCGGCAGGTCCTGGAGCAGATCAAGGGCGACCCCGAGCTGGCGTTGATCCCCGTGGTCGTGCTGACCACCTCCTCGGCCGAGGAGGACATCCTGCGCAGCTACAAGCTGCACGCCAACGCGTATGTGACCAAGCCGGTGGACCTGGACCAGTTCATCGCGGCGGTCCGCCAGATCGACGAATTCTTCGTGACCGTGGTGCGGCTGCCCGGACGTGCGTAGGATCGGTCCGGACCGCCTGGAGTGGGATGCTTCGACGCGGGTAGACGAAGGGCTGAACACGGTCTTGGACCTCACTGCGGCGCCTGGCTGGAGCACATGAACACAGAGGTCACCTCGCCACCGGAGGACCCGGGCCGGGGTCTGCCGCCCACCGGGGTACTGCTCAGCGCCGAGGTCTTCGACGGCGAGCCGGGCTGCATCGCGCTCGCGCGCGGCCTGGCGGACCGTTTCCTCACCCGCCTCGCGGTCGAGTGCCTGGCCCCGATCGGAGAGCACACCCGCAGCGATCTGATGCTGGCCGTGAGCGAACTGGTCACCAACGCCGACCGCTACAGCCACGGCCCGTACCTCCTGGAGCTGGAGGGGAACGCGGAGCTGATCAGCGTCACGGTCTACGACAGCAGTACGGCGATGCCCGTGCTGTACGGCCCCGACCCCTCCCGGCTGGGCGGGCACGGCATGGAGATCGTGGTGGCCCTGTGCGACCGGCTCGTCGCGGAGCGAGTGCCCGTCGGCAAGCGGATCCGCGCGGAGTTCCAGCTCTCCACCTGATCCGGACCACCGGACGAGCGGCACGGGAAGGCCCCGGAGCGCGTGCTGCGTCCCGGGGCCTCCGTACCGTCGCGTCTCCGGCTCAGCCGCCGTCGTCCTGACGCCCGAACCAGTCCAGACAGACCACCAGCGCGTCGTCGAGCGTCTCGGTGACGCGGTACTCGGACAGTTCACCGAGGATGGCGCGCGGGACGGTGGCGGCGGGAAGCAGCCGCGTCGACTGGATGGACCGGACCAGCGCCCGTTCGCCGTACGCCTCTCCCGCCGGGGAGACCGCCTCGTAGACACCGTCGCTGAGCAGCAGGAGCCGGTCGCCGGGCTCCACGTGGAACTCCTGGACCGTGTACTGCGACTCCTCGAACATGCCGAGCGGGAGCTGGGCGTCCAGTTCCATGCGCCGGACCGTGCGGCCCCTTTGCATCCAGAGCTGCGGCGATCCCGCGTCGACGACCCCGACCCGGCCGGTCGCCAGCTCGAAGCGGAGCAGCAGCGTGGAGACGTGCGAGGCGCCGCGGTGCTGGTCGTACAGCGCCTGGTCGGCGAGGGCGGCCTGATCCGCGATGCCTATCCCGGCCCGGCGGGCGTTGCGCAGGGCGTTCACGGCGAGGTTGGTGAGCAGGGAGGCCTGTATCCCCTCACCCATGCCGTTGGTCACCGCGAGGGTCAGCGTGTCGCCGTCCGCCGCCCAGTCGAAGTTGTCGCCATGGATGGAGTACGCGGGCTCCAGCTGGGCGCCGATGGCGAACTCGGCGGCGGTGCAGGCCCGGGCGGGGAGCAGCTGCCACTGCATCTCGGCGGCGAGTGTGAGCCGGGTGGTGCGGCGGGCGCGCTGGTAGACGTCGGTGTCCCGTTCGGCGACGAGGATCTCGTGGCCCAGCAGATCGGCCACGTGGGTCAGCTCGCCCACCATCTGCGGGGTCGACCGCTCGGCGGGCAGCCGGACGGTGAGGATCCCGAGGCGTTCGCCGCGTACGGTCACCGGAAGGTAGTGGTCGACCGCGTCGCCGTGCCGCACCTGCCGTTCGCGGGGTTCCTGGCTGCCGAAGGCCCGGCCCTCGGCGCTGTTGTGCAGGGAGAGCGGCTCCTCCTCGCCGTCGGGCCCGTCCATGCGGTTGAGGACGCGCAGACCGTAGTCGGCCAGGTGCAGTTCCACCGCCAGGGCACCGTAGGCGTCGGCCAGTATGGTGCGCAGCGTCGTCAGCAGGGCATGCGGAGCGGCTGCCCTGACAGCCGACTCGATGTCCGGTCTTCTGTTCACGGGCTCTCGTGCATTCTTCGTTCTGCGACGCGGTGGACGTGGTGAGGGGCCGGGCCGGGCTGACAAGTGGGGCCGACGGATGACAGAGTGGAGCGATGCCCCACCGTGCCCGCCGCCCGCGCAGCCGCGCAGAGGTGTCCGCCGACGCCACCGCCGCCTCGGAGCTGCTGGAAGTGCTCTGGGGCCGCGGCCAGGAAGCGGCCGCGTCGGGCACGGTCTCGCCGTCCCAGCTCCGGGCCCTGCTCGTGATCGAGAAGCACGAAGGCACCAATCTGCGCTCGCTGGGCGAGGCCCTGGGCTCCCGCGCGCCGTCGGTCAGCAGGCTGTGCGACCGCATGGAGGCGATGGGGCTCGTGCAGCGGGCGCAGAGCCCGACGAGCCGACGTGAGGTGGAGCTGCGGCTGAGCCTGCGCGGCCGGACCCTCCTCGAAGAATACCGGGAGCTGCGGGCGCGCGAGGTGAGCGCCGTGCTGGACCGGATGGAGCCCGCCGCGGTCACCGCGCTGGCGGAGGGACTGGCCGCCTTCCACGTGGCCGCTTCGGAGCGGCTCTCGCCGGAATCGGGGACGGCGGCTCCCCTGCTCCGTGAAGATGTCGCCGACAGCGCCTAGCCTCATCCCAGCCCCTGCTTCCGCTTCTCTCGGTGCGTCACCGCAGACGGCTGGTCCTTCAACCGTTGCGGATCAGATTGTTACCCAATGGAGAATGTTGTCAAATGGCAACTGTTCCTTCTATCGTTGCCCTGTACCCCGCCGTGAGCAGGGACGGAACGAGGCCGAGCCGTCCGGCAGACCGGCGTCCTTCATCCGCCCGAGCCCGCCCGAGGTGCCTTCCGTGCAACCACCGCCCAGCGAAGACCGAGCAGTCAGCGTCATTTCCCGTCGGGAACGGGGTGCTCTGGTCCTCACCGTGTCGGGTGACCTCGATATCGACAGCGTCCCACCGCTCGGCCGGGCCCTCGACCAGGCGGCCGAGGAGGGTTCCGGTCCTGTGGTCGTCGATCTCTCCGCTGTGGGCTTCGCCGACTCCACCACGGTGAACGTGCTGCTCCAGGGGCAGAGCGCCCTGGGCGGTCGGCTGCGGCTGGCCGCGCCCTCGCCGTTCGTCCAGCGGCTCATCGGGATGATCGGGCTCGACAGCGCGATCCCCGTCCTGCGCGATGTGGACGAGGCCATAGACGCGGCCCTGCCCTCCTGACCCGCCTCTGCTCGCGTTAGCCGTGGTGGGGGTCCGGCCGCACCCCCACCACGGCTAACGCGCTGCCCCGGGCGGCCGGTCGAAGACGCAGTCGCCGCAGAGCCCGCCACCCGGACAGCGCCAGTAGAGGCAGCAGCTGCGGCGCCGGAACGCCGGAGTGCGCGGGGCGCCGGTGGCGCCCAGATCGGGATGGTCGAACAGCTCGGCCCCCAGGGCACGAGCCCGGTGCGCCACATCCGGGCGGTCCTGTCCGCGCGACCAGGTGACCAGCTCCCGCACGGCCCCGGCCAGCGCCGAGCCGGCGTTGCCCCACAGCAGCTGCCGCGAGATGTTCCCGTCCCGCCGGACGGCCTCGGCCAGCGGCTCCAGGTGCCCGTACTGCACCTGCTCCCGGATCCGGTCGGCCGTCCCGGGCAGTTCCTCGGGGCCCGCCAGCCAGAGGTCGTCGGGCGAGGTGTGCTGCGGGTCCCAGTGCAGGGTGTCCGGTGCGAGGGCGGGAAAGCTGCCGAAGAGCGCGGCCGGGCCCAGTGCGAGCGACCAGAGCCGGGCGGCCAGGCCGAGATGGGCGATGGAGGCGGCGACCCTGCGCTCGGGGGCGGAGAGCCGGGCGGCGACCTTGTCGATCCGCGCGGTCAGGGGGCCCGTCCCGCCCGCGTAGAGCTCCGCCAGCGGCCGGTGGGCACCGTCGGGGACCGGCTCCGTCCGTACGGCGAAGAACCCGCCCACCGACGCCGCCTGTGCCAGGTCCATGCCCCGCTCCTCCCTCGCCGTGTCACCGGTGCGGCGACTCGCTGTGGTCACCGGTGGTGCGACGCTCCGGTCCCCGGTGGTGCGCCGGAGCGCGGCCGGTCTCCGGCGACCGCGTGTACCGGCTGCGAAGCTCACCGTATCCGCCGGTCCGCGACTTCTGACGGCCGGGCCCGGCGGGGCTACCGTCGAGGGGAGGACCTCGGTCCCCCGCCCGTCCTGCTGGGGCAGTACGCGGGATTGACGTCCCGAGGCCGACGACGCGCCACCCCGGACAGGACATCGTGGTGTACATGAGCCCCCTCGCGCTGTCTGTGCTGCTGTCACTGGTCTCCGCGGTCGCCTACGCGGCCGGGGCGATCATCCAGGAGCGCGTGGCCGCGCGCGGCGACAACGCCCCGCACGCGCTGGTGCGCAACGGGGTGTGGTGGGTGGCCGTGCTGCTCAACGGGGCCGGTGCGATCCTGCACGTGGTCGCCCTCGCCCACGGTCCGCTCAGCCTGGTCCAGCCCCTCGGCGCGCTCACGATCGTCTTCGCCCTGCCGATGGCCGCCCTCTTCGTCGGACGCCGGGCGGGAGCGCGGGCCTGGCGGGGTGCGCTCATGGCGACGGCCGGTCTGGTCGGGCTGCTGGCCCTCACGGGCAGCACCGAACCGCACACCCTGCGCGGCCCCGAGCAGCTGGCGCTGGCCACGGCGACCTTCGGGACGTTGGGCGCGCTGCTCCTCCTCGCCCGGTCGCTGAGCCGGCCGGTGCTGCGGAGCGCGGTGCTGGCCGCGGCGGCCGGCGGGGCGTTCGCCATGGCCTCGGTCTTCACCAAGACCGTGGCCGTGGAATGGACCTCCGGCGCGGTGCGCTCGGGGCTGCCGACCCTGCTGGTGATCGCCGCCCTCGCGGCCGCGGGCCTGCTCCTCTCCCAGGCCGCCTACCGGGGCGCGGGGCTCGCGGCTCCGCTCGCGACGGTCACGGTGGTCAACCCGGTGGTCGCCGCCGCGATCGGGCTCACGCTCTTCGGCGAGCACTTCCGCCACGGCGCGGCGGGGACGGTTCTCGCGCTCGCCAGCGGGGCGCTGGCAGCGGCCGGTCTGGTCCTGCTCACGAGGGAGCGGCTGAGCGCCGAGCGGGCCCGGGCGGGGCGGCTGCGGCCCGAAGGCGCGTCGGGTGTGGTCCCGGCGGCCGGGAACGTCGGTGTGGTGGGCGCGGGGGCGACCGGGGTCGGTGTGGGTGCGCGGACGCGGGGCACGGGGATGCCGGGCGTGGGCGCGGTGGCTGCCGGGGCCCCGGGCTCGGCGCCGACGGGGGTGGCGGCGGTGGTCGCCGAGGTGTGGTCCGGCGGTGCACGGTCGGGCGGGGCGCGGTCCCACGGTGCGCCGGGCGGCACCGGGTCCACGTACGTGCCGCCGCTTCCCGCGCCGCTGCGGCGGGGCAGCGCGGTACCGCGGGTGGGGTTCGGTGGTTCGCGCCGGGCGGGCCGCGGTCGGCGCGCGGCCGCTCCGTGCCCCGAGCGGTCCGTTCAGACGCTGACCCCGCCCGCCCTGAGGTAGGCCAGCGGGTCGATGTCCGTCCCGTAGCCGGGGCCGAGGCGGACCTCGAAGTGCAGGTGGGGGCCGGTGCTGTTGCCCGTGGAGCCGGAGCGGGCGATGCGCTGCCCGCCGGAGACCGCCTGCCCCTCCTTCACATGGAGCGCGGAGAGGTGGGCGTACTGGCTGTACTTGCCGTCCTCATGGCGGATGACGACCTCGTAGCCGTACGCCCCGGCCCAGCCGGAGGAGACCACCCGGCCGGGGGCGACGGCCTTGACCGAGGTGCCGGTCGGCACGGGGAAGTCGACGCCCGTGTGATAGCCGCTGGACCAGCCCCCGGCCTGGCGGTACGCGGTGCCGGTGGAGGCGGCGACGGGGGCGCTCATACCGGAGCGCTTCGCGGCGCGCTCCGCGGGGGCCTGCCGGGGCGGTTCGGGCGCGGCCTTCTTCGCCGCCTCGGCCTGCGCGGCCGCCGCCTTCCGCTGTGCGGCCCTCTCCTCCTCGGCCTTCTTCTGCCGTTCGGCCCGGGCGAGGGCCGCCCGCTGCTCGGCCGTGCGCTGCTCGGCCTGCTGCGGCGCGGTCCTCGGCGCGGTCTTCTGGGGTGTGGCCTGCTGGGGGGCCGTCTGCTTCTTCGGCGCCTGGCGCGGCGCGGCCTTCCCGGCGCTCGCGCCGTCCCCGCCGCGCGGAGTGAGACTCAGCCGCTGGCCGGGGAAGATCAGGTCGGGGTTGTCACCGACGACCGTGCGGTTGGCCGCGTAGAGCTTCGCCCAGCCGCCCCGGACCCGCTGGGCGTCCGCGATGCCGGAGAGCGAGTCGCCGGCGGCGACGGTGTACGAGTCGCGCTTCCCCGGCACATGCGTCGGCGTCGCCGCGGCGGGCGTCGCCTTCGGCTGCCGGGGCGGGGCGCTGCGCGGCACCGCGGCCTGGACGGGCCGGCCGCCCGCGCTCTGCACGGTGGGGCCGGGGGCGTCGCCGCCCCGGGTCAGGCCGGCCTTCACGGAACAGGTCGGCCAGGCGCCCGGCCCCTGCCCGTCGAGCACCCGCTCGGCGATGGCTGTCTGCTGCTCCCGGGTGGCGAGGTCGGCGCGCGACGCGTACTCCGCACCGCCGTAGGCCGCCCAGGTCGAACCGCTGAACTGGAGCCCGCCGTAATACCCGTTGCCCGTGTTGACGGCCCAATTGCCGCTGGATTCACAGGCGGCGACCTTCTCCCAGACCTCGCCGGAGGCCGCCCCCGCCGGGGCCGCGGTGATGAGCGGGAGCGCCAGGCCCGCACCGCCCGCGGTCACCGTGAGCGAGGCACGGTTGATCCGGCTGGGCTGATATCGGCGGTGCCGACCGTTTGCGGCCATGACTGGTCTCCCCCACTGGCGTTGGGACACGTCGCAAGCGGCAAACGTAGGACGGCGCGAAGGCTGATCACAAGCGAAACGTGACAGTCGGCCGCCACGGTCGAAGGTGTGGCCGGATTCCGCCCCCACGGACCGGCCGCCCGGCTGAGGAGAGCGTTGAACCGAGGCACATCCAGGTCGAGTTCGGGGCTGACCGGCGCTGCTCTCCCGAGGAGCATCCGACCCGGGCCACCGGGGCCGTTCGGGAGTCCGGCGGCTCCTCCACTGCGGCCGAGTCTCTGGAAACCGGGGGCACGGTACGGACGGTGAGCCCGCGGCGGCCACGGGTTTCCGTGGCCGCCGCTGACCTCCAGGCGCACCGGCAGCGGTGTGCGCCCGGTGCGGCAGGCCGCGCCGTCGCCAACCGGTGGGGCAGCCGGGCAAGTTGTTTTGACGGGCGTGCGAACTGCTCCCCCTGCCCCGTGGGCGGGAAGTCCGCCGCGTACGTCGTCACCCCGTACGCCGTCGGGAACCGGCCGCCCCGCCGGACGGCCGGCTCCCCCGGATCACGCGGTGTGGAGCCTCAGGCCGTACCGGTTGAGGATCTCGTTGACCGGCTGGTACCAGGTCTCACCGCCGCTGGAGCAGTTGCCCCAGCCGCCCGACGTGACGCCCTGAGCCTGGTCGCCGCTGATGAACGAGCCGCCGGAGTCGCCACCCTGGGCACAGACGCTGGTCTTGGTCATCTGGTGCACGGCGCCCTGGCTGTAGTTGACGGTCTCGTTCTTGGCGAGGACCCGGCCGCAGTGCCAGCGGGTGGTGGAGCCGGAGCGGCAGATCGAGGCACCGATCGGGGCCTCGTTCGAGCCACGGACCAGCTGGTCCGGGACGGTGCCCCAGCCGAGGACGACGGGGACGGTCCACCAGCCGCTGCCGACATTCACCCAGGCGTAGTCGTCCCCGGGGAAGGACGAGCCCTGGAAGTTGCCGATGTACGAGTTGTCCCAGCCACGGACCTGCTGGCCGGCCCTCCCGCAGTGACCGGCGGTGACGAAGCCGCCGTGGACCGAGAAGCCGATCGAGCAGCGGACGTTGCCGGTGTAGTACGGGTCGCCGCCGACGGTTCCGGCGGCGAAGGTCTGCGGAGCCTCGGCCGTCCGCTCCACCGTGACGGGACCGGCCTCGCGGGCCTTGGCGACGAAGGCCCGGACATCGTTGTCACCCTGTGCGGACGCGACGACGTTCACGACGACGCGACTGGCCTCGGGGTCGACGCGCCAGCTCGCCACACCCTTCGGCGCGCTCAGTGCGTCGATGCGCTTCATGGTGGCGTCGAGCTGGGCGGCCGAATGCTCCACGATCCGGGTCTGCGCGCCCGCGGCCCGTACGGCGGCGGCCTTGCCGACGTCCGTGACGGCGACGGTCAGCCTGCCGGTCGTGGCGTCGAACCAGGATCCGCCGTAGGCGGAGCCCGCGGCGCGCTGGGCCTTCGGCTCCAGGGCCGCGGCTGCCTTCTCCTCCGCCAGCCGCGTGCGGGCCTGCCCCTCGGTCAGACCGAGGTCACGCCGCATGGCGGAGAGCAGGGCCGCGGAGGCGGGGAGTTCCGCGACGGAGGGGGCCGAGGTGGCGGAGTCGACGGGGGCCGCGGAGGCGGTCGCCGGGACGGCGGCCGTCCAGGCGCCGGCGACCAGCAGCGCGGACAGGGCGGTCCGCAGGGCGGTTGCGTGTCTCAAGGGAGTGGCCCTTCCTGTTGTTCCAACGACGTGGGGGCGGAACGGGTGCATCCGGGAGCGCACGGGGTCGAGGCGCTGAGAGCGCTCTCACCTGGCGCCGTCCCGGACTGTAGCGGAGTCAGGTCATCAGGTCCATGCCAATAGCAGAAGGCGGTCCGGGGGGCATGCGGAGAGCGATCCGCGCCGGGTCTGAGTAGGCGTACTCATCCGGAGCGCCCGGCCCGGTCCTACGGTCACAGCAACACGGAACAGGACAGGTCGGCAGGACCCCTTCGAAGGAGCGGATCATGGCTGGAACACGCCTCAGGGGTCGGAGGGCCGCAGCGGCCTCCGTGCTGGCAGGTGCGCTGGTGATGACGGCCGGGGCGTGCGGGGTGCTGAGCACCGACGACGACCGCCGGGCGGCGGAGCAGCTGGCCGAGAGGCACTACCCCGGGCAGCTCAAGGTGATCGGGGCACGCACGCTCTACCCGGGCACAGGAGGCTCCGAAGTGACCCTCGCGGTGGCCGACGACCGGGACGCGGTGGTGCGGCTGCGCATCGACGGGTCGAAGGGCACCTGCGACGGCAAGGAGTGCGCCGGAGTGCTGACCGAGGCGGTGGCGCGCGCCCGGACGGACGCGGCGGCGTTCCGAACCCTGCGGGACGCGTTCGACGGATGCGGCTACGAGGTCGTCGCTCTCGGACTCTCCGGCGAACCCCCCTATGTGGTAGCCGAGTTGACCAATGACACGGTGGAGAAGGTGCTCGCGGAGATCGGCGGCTGCGTCCAGCGGTGGGTCACGGCGAGCGGGCCGGAGAGCCGGATGGGGCAGGCGAAGGGCTCGCACGTGAACGTGGTCTCCCCCGCCGTCGCCGCCAAGCGCAAGCGGGGCAAGGACTCCTGGCCCACCCTGATGCGGCTGACCCGGGTGGATCTGGTCAGCTCCCTCACCAAGCACACCCACCACTCGGCCAGTTACGAGATCGAGGCCGGGCAGGTCGGGACGGCGGGCCGCGCCCGGGTCCTGCGCTCGTTCGAGCAGCGCCAGGAGTTCGGCAGGACGGTCCGGAAGGCGGTGGCGGACGAGCTGCGCGCCACCTACCCGGACGTGGTGATGAGCGACTACCAGTGGGTGTGGCGCCTGGAGCCGGGCCGGGTCGACCGGCAGACCGGCTATCTCCTCTTCTGCCCCCGGCCGGACGAGCGGGGGCGCTGTGTGAACAGCGACGACGCGGTCCTGGTGACGACGGACGAGCACGGCAACCCGGTGGAGAAGCCGCGCATCGTCCACGACGTACGCGAAGGCACGGGGGCGCTGCGGCTGCCGCCGTACTGAGGGCCTCGACGAGCGGCGCGCTCCCACTGCGGCCCGGCCACCGCTGCCCACGGGGGCGGTCCGGAGACCGCTGCTGACGGGCGGGACGGGACAGGGCCGAACGGCTGCCGCCGCTCAGTCGGCGGCCGGTACGAGCCGGACCGTGGCGAGGATCTTCCGTACCGTCTGATCAGGCACTTCGTCGGTGACACCGCGCACCCCGACGAACGTCCAGGACACGATCTGTCCCTTCGCGTCCCTGAAGGCGAACGCGGTTGCGCGGCCGTCGACATCGCACCGGCCCTTCGCCTCGACACCGGACGAGGTGGCCGTCGCGACGCTGCCGGTGAGGCCGGACCTGGTGGTGAACGGCTCGGCGGGGCCGGTGGTGACCTTGTCCCCGTGCGGCTGGGCGTAGTTGCCGTAGGCCCAGAGGCGGGCGTTCTCCCGGGCGGCCTCCGCCGTGCTCCGGGCCTGGCGCTCGCCCCGGGAGCCCGCGGAGGCGAGCGCGGTCTCCTCCTGGGTGCCGTTGTGGTCGTCGTCGGAGAGGCACCACTTCTCCTTGAGGACCGCGGGGGCCGAGAAGCCGACGAGCGGCTTCTCGTCGGGGTCGCTGTCCTCGGCGACATAGCTGATCCAGCCGGCCGGCTTCGGCGCCCACTCGGCCGGTACGTCGAAGGCGATGCCGCGCGCGGGGTTGACCACGGTCTTCCAGCCGGGCACGAGAGGCGCTTCGGGGGCTGCGGGGCCGTCCGACGGGGCCACGGAGTCGGCGGGCGCCGGCCCGGCGGCCGGCTTCGCGCTGTCTCCCCCGCCGAACACCAGGAACCCGGCGATCCCGGCCGCGGCGACCACGGCGGCCACCGCGCACACGGCGACGGCCGCGGTCCGCCGACCACCACCCCGCGACGGCGGGGGCGGGGCCGCCGGGAGCGGCGGGCGGGCGGGCATGCCGGACGGGGCGGTCGGCGCGGCCGACCGGGGAGGGGGCGCGGTGCCGGCAGAGGGCACGGCGGGGAGGAAGGGATCTGCCCGGGCAGGGGGCTCAGCCGGGGGAAAAGACTCAGCCTGCGGAAGGGGCGCTGCGGCCCCGTGAGAGGGCTCGGCCCCTCCGTACTGCTGCTGTCCCGGCCACCGGGGGTGCGGGTGCCCGCCACCGGGTGGCTGCGGTCCGTTCGTCATGGGTGACCATCCTATTCATGTGCCCGTTGGACGAAAACGGCACCCTGTGGTGCGGCTTCCCGCCTCCGCACGGCAAGGGCCTCGCCCCTCCGTACGGGGCCGGTCGGCACCCCGCGACTCGCCGCGCCGGAAGGCCGCAATCCGATCTTCCCTTTGCGGCCGGAGCGGGACCGGAGTGGAATTGCGTACAGGGGACAGTGGTTCTCCCGAGGAAAGGACGCGCCATGAGCGACACCGACTGGGGGGACAACGTCTACCAGCCCCAGGAGCCGGAGGCCTCCGACCCCGAGGAACAGCTCGGCGCCGAGGACACCCTGCTGGACCCCTCCGGCACCGGCGATCCCCTGGACGAGGGCTACTCGCCGCCGGACCGGCCCTGGGTGGTGGAGGGCCTCGGCACCACGGCCCCCGAGACCGTCACGGGTGAGTCCCTCGACGCCCGACTGAGCAGGGAAGTTCCCGAGAGCCCCGGTTTCACCGGCGACGGGGTGGGCGATCTCGCGGGCGGGGACGGCGAGCTGTGGAACGGCGAGGTCGGCGTCGCCCGTGCCGGGCGACTGACCCAGCAGGCGGACGGTCGGGTACCGGCCACGCTCACCGCCAGCGATGTCGGCATCGACGGGGCGGCGGCGTCGGCCGAGGAAGCCGCGATGCATGTGATTCCGGAGGACGGGGACGACGAAAGCCTGCTGGACGGCGCGTTCGTGGACGGCGCCTCGGCTCGCGAGGCCCGCTCCGAGGGTGCTTCCGGCGACCGTTCTCCCGGCGGCGGCTCTCCGGTCGAGGGCTCTCCCCTCGACGGTGCTTCCGGGAACCGCTCCCCCGCCGACGGCCCTCCCGCCCCGGACGCGTGAACGCCGCCGCGCCCCCCTCCCGTACTCCCTGTCCGACCCTGAATCCCCCTGACGAACACGCCCCCGGCCCCGCAGGAGCACACAGATGAGCGGCACCGCCCAGATCGGCGTCACCGGACTCGCGGTGATGGGCCGCAACCTGGCCCGCAACTTCGCCCGCAACGGCTTCACCGTCGCCGTGCACAACCGCACCACCTCCCGCACCGACGCCCTGGTGGAGGAGTTCGGGGACGAGGGGGCCTTCGTCGCCGCGCACACCCCCGAGGAGTTCGTCGCGGCGCTGGAGCGCCCCCGGCGGCTGGTGGTCATGGTGAAGGCCGGGGATCCCACGGACGCGGTGATCCGGGAGTTCGCGCCGCTGCTGGAGGACGGGGACGTCATCATCGACGGCGGCAACGCCCACTTCGAGGACACCCGCCGCCGGGAGAAGGAGCTGCGCGAGCACGGTATCCACTTCGTCGGGGCGGGCATCTCCGGCGGCGAGGAGGGTGCTCTGCACGGCCCGAGCATCATGCCGGGCGGCTCCGCCGCGTCGTACACCTCCCTGGGCCCGATGCTGGAGAGGATCGCCGCCCGGGCGAAGGACGGCACTCCGTGCACCGCGCACATCGGCCCCGACGGGGCCGGGCATTTCGTGAAGATGGTGCACAACGGCATCGAGTACGCGGACATGCAGCTCATCGCGGAGGCGTACGACCTGCTGCGCAGGGTGGCCGGGTACTCCCCCGCGCAGATCGCGGAGACCTTCCGGAGCTGGAACACCGGGCGGCTGGACTCGTATCTGATCGAGATCACCGCCGAGGTCCTCGCCCATACGGACGCGGCCACCGGCGAGCCGTTCGTCGACGTCGTGCAGGACCGCGCGGAGCAGAAGGGCACCGGGCGCTGGACCGTGCAGATCGCTCTCGACCTGGGCGTTCCCGTCTCCGGGATCGCGGAGGCGGTCTTCGCCCGCTCCCTCTCCGGCCACGCGGACCTGCGCGAGGCCTCGCGGGCGCTGCCCGGGCCGGTGCCGGAGCCGTTGGAGGGGGCGGAGGCGTCGGCGTTCGCGGACCGGGTCGAGCAGGCCCTGTACGCGTCGAAGATCGTCTCGTACACCCAGGGCTTCCACCAGATCCGGGCCGGGAGCGAGGCGTACGGCTGGGACATCGATCTCGGTTCGGTGGCCGCGATCTGGCGTGCGGGCTGCATCATCCGGGCGGCGTTCCTGGACCGCATCCGGGTCGCCTACGATTCCCGGCCCGGGCTGGTGAGCCTGCTGTCCGACGAGGGGTTCGGGCGGGAGATCGGGGCCGCGCAGGACGACTGGCGCGCGGTGGTGGCCGAGGCGGTGCGCCAGGGGGTGCCGACGCCCGGCTTCGCCGCCGCGCTGTCGTACTACGACGGTCTGCGTGCGGACCGGCTGCCGGCGGCGCTCACGCAGGGGCAGCGGGACTTCTTCGGAGCGCACACCTACCGGCGTACGGACCGCGGGGGATCGTTCCACACGCTGTGGGGCGGGGACCGCTCCGAGGTGGAGACCCGCTGACCGGGACGGAGACCGGGCAGGGGTACGGGTGCGTGTCCTTCGGGGACCCGTTAAGCACGCAGGCGCCCTCGGCCCGGTGAGGCACCCGGGGAGGAGGGCCTCCCGGCCTGGTGACGCTCCCCCGCCCGGTCCACCCCGCATGCGGTCGCCCGCCGGACGTGGCTGAGTGGAGTGCGGGCCCCGTTCACGCGGTCCGTGAACGGACAGCCCGCCCTGTTCGCCCGGCCCACCCGCCCCGATGCCTGGAGTTGCGCGCATGCCCGACGCCGTCCCCGACCCCGTCTCCGTCCAGCCCGTGGTGGCCCCGCTCACCAGGGCGGCGCTCTTCCTGGTCGGCACGGTCGAGCCGGGCGGCGAGGAGGCCGTGCGGGAGGTGCTGCCGGACCTCGGGGCCGTCGCGCGCTCCCTGGGGTTCCGCTACCCGGACGCCGGTCTGGCCTGTGTGACGGGGTTCGGCTCCGCCGTCTGGGACCGGCTGTTCCACGGGCCGCGCCCGGCCCACCTGCACCCGTTCCCGGAGCTGCGCGGCCCTCTCCACCACGCCCCGGCGACCCCGGGCGACGTACTGCTGCACATCCGGGCCGAGCGGATGGACGTCTGTTTCGCGTGGGCGGCGCAGCTGCTCGACAAGCTCGGCGGGGCGCTGCGGATCGTGGACGAGACGCACGGCTTCCGCTATCTCGACCACCGGGATCTGCTCGGCTTCGTGGACGGTACGGAGAACCCGGTGGGCGACGACGCCCGCGTGGCCGCGCTCGTCGGGGCGGACGACGATCCGGAGTTCGAGGGCGGCAGCTATGTCGTCGTACAGAAGTACCTCCACGACCTGACCTCCTGGAACGCGCTCTCCGTGGAGGAGCAGGAGCGTGTCATCGGCCGCACGAAGTTCGACGACGTGGAGTTCCCCGACGACGAGAAGCCCGCCGACTCGCATCTGGCGCTCAACACGATCACCGACCCCGACGGCACCGAGCGGGACATCCTGCGGGCGAACATGCCGTTCGGCAACGTCGGGCAGGGCGAGTTCGGTACGTACTTCATCGGGTACGCGGCCGACCCCGACGTCACCGAACGCATGCTCCGCAACATGTTCCTCGGCGACCCGCCCGGCACGCACGACCGCATCCTCGACTTCTCCACGGCGGTCACCGGGGGTCTCTTCTTCGCGCCCCGCGCCGACTTCCTCGACGACCCGCCGCCCCCGCCCGCCGGGGTCCGCTCGGCCGACCGGCCGGAACCGGTACCCCTACCGCTTATCGGGGAACCGGCCGCGACCGAGCCGGACCACGGTTCGCTGCGCATCGGCAGCCTGCAGGAAAGCGCCCAGTGATGAACAATCTGCACCGCGAACTCGCACCGGTCACCCCCGCCGCCTGGGAGGAGATCGAGGAGGAGGCCCGGCGGACCTTCCGCCGCCATGTGGCCGGCCGCCGCGTCGTCGACGTGTCCGATCCGGACGGTCCGGCACTGGCCGCGGTGGGGGACGGTCACCTGCGCGACATCGACCCGCCGACACCGGACGTGCTGGCCCGGGCGCGGACGTCGATGCCGGTCATCGAGTGGCGGGTGCCGTTCACCGTGAGCCGGCAGGCGGTGGACGACGTGGAGCGCGGATCCGCCGACAGCGACTGGCAGCCCGTCAAGGACGCCGCGCGCACCTGTGCGTTCGCGGAGGACATGGCGATCATCGACGGGTACGCGGCCGCAGGGATCGCCGGTCTGCGGGACGGTTCCTCGCACGACCCGCTGCCGCTGCCCGCGGACGCGCGGGACTATCCGGTCGCCGTCAGCCAGGCGGTGACACGACTGCGGCTGGCCGGTGTCGACGGACCGTACCGGCTGCTGCTCGGCGCGGACGCGTTCACCGAGGCCGCCGAGACCTCTGACCACGGGTATCCGGTCAAGACGCATCTGAGCCGCATCGTGGACGACGAGATCCTGTGGGCGCCCGCGGTCAGGGGCGGGGTGCTGCTCTCCACCCGGGGCGGGGACTTCGAACTCCGCCTGGGCCAGGACCTGTCGATCGGGTACACGAACCATGACGCCACCAGCGTCCACCTCTACTTCCAGCAGGCGTTCACCTTCCGGATGCTGACGGCGGAGGCGGTGGTCGGGCTCATCGCGTGAGGGGCCGGCCGTGCTCATCGCCGCGCCTGAGGCGCTCTGTGCCCGTATCCTCGGCCGTGGACCTCTTCCGCCGGAGACCTGTGGGGGCAGCCATCACCGACTCCGCCCGTACGACACCGTCGTCCTCCGCACCGTCCGCTCCCTGCGCGCGCCCCGCCGTCCGTTTCGACGCCGCCGTCCGGGCGGCCGTCCGGCAGGGGCTGCTGGGCGAGTCCCGCCCCGTGGCCGGGTTCGTGGACACGGACGGCGTGCGGTCGTCCGTCGCGGCACTGCGGGAGGCGTTCGCGCACAGTCCCGGTGTGCTGCACACCTTCGCCGCCAAGGCCTCCTCCCTCGTCCCGGTCCTGCGGCTGCTCGCCGACTGCGGGATGGGGTGCGAGGTGGCGAGCCCGGGGGAGCTGCGGCTCGCCCTGGAGGCCGGGTTCGCGCCGGGTTCGATCGTGCTGGACTCCCCCGCCAAGACCCGTGAGGAGATCCGGCTGGCGCTCGCCCTCGGCGTGGCCGTCAACGCCGACAGCATCGACGAACTCCACCGCGTGGACGCGCTCCGCACCCGGGACTCCGCCGCCGTCCTCGGGCTGCGGGTCAACCCCCAGGTGGGCGGTGGCACGATCGGCCCGATGTCCACGGCGACGGACACCTCGAAGTTCGGAGTGGCGCTGCGCGATCCGGGCGCCAGGGACGCGGTGGTGCGGGCCTTCGAGGCGCGCCCGTGGCTGACCCGGCTGCACGCCCATGTGGGCTCCCAGGGCTGCCCGTTGGAACTGATCGCGGAGGGCGTGGCGCGGACGTACGAGCTGGCCGAGGAGATCAACGAACGCCTCGGCGCCCGGCGGGTCACCAGCCTGGACATCGGCGGCGGACTGCCGGTCAACTTCACGGACGACACCACGCACCCGACGTACACGGCGTACGTGGACGCGCTGACGGCGGCGGCCCCCGGGCTGTTCTCCGGCAAGTACGCTCTGGTCACCGAGTTCGGCCGGTCGCTGCTGGCGAAGAACGGCTTCATCGGGGCGCGGGTGGAGTACACCAAGGACGCGGGCGGACGCCGGATCGCGCTCACCCACGCGGGGGCGCAGACCGCCACCCGTACGGTGTTCATGCCCGGCTCCTGGCCCCTGCGGATCGGTGCGTTCGCGGCCGACGGCACGCCGAAGCACGGCCCGCCGCTGGCGCAGGACATCGCGGGCCCGTGCTGCTTCGCGGGCGATGTGGTGGCCTACGGCCGGGAGCTGCCGGAGCTGGCCGAGGGCGACGTCGTCGTGCTGTACGACACGGGGGCGTACTACTTCTCCACCCCGTGGGCGTACAACAGCCTGCCGCGCCCGGCGGTGTACGGCTTCCGTTCGTCGGCGGCGGAGGGCGAGGTGGTGTTCGCGACGGTGCGGGAGGCGCAGACGATGGACGCGATCGCCGCGGAGAGCGGTGCGGCGTACGCGGACGCGCTGACCGTGCTGGGCTGAGCGGGAACTCCGTACGCTCCGCACGCCCGGAGTCCCCACTCCCCCGTCCTTCCCGTGTCTGCCGCTCCTTCCCGTGTCTACGACCCGGCGGGCTCGGGCTGCGGCTCCGGGTCGGGTACGGGGTCGGGGCCGGGCGCAGGGGGCTGCGGGATCGGGTCCGGCGCCGGGCCGGGCGGCACCGGGGCGGGGCCCGGCGGCACCGGCGGCGGGCTCGGTACGGGGGTGGGCGGACCCGGCACGGGCGGAGGCGTCGGCGAGGGCGGGACGGGGTCGGGGTACGGGTGGGTCATTTCGATCCTCCACAACGACATGAAACGGACAGATGGAGCTTGCCTCCACCGTCTCCCGGTGCGGCTGCCCGCGCCTGCCGAGTCCACACGTACGGGTCGACCGGGTGGCACGCCGCCCGTCACCCGCGGGACTGGTCCCCCGCCGAACCCGCCGCCCCGCCTCCCCGCCTCCCCGCCTCCCCGCCTCCCCGCCTCCCGCCCGACGCTACGGTCGCCCCGTGACCGACCACCCGCCCCGCCCGCCCGAGGCCCCCCTGCCCGTCCCCGGCCCCCCGGCCGCCGAACCGGCGAACGCCTCGGCGCTCATCCGCAACGACGCCGGGCAGTACCTCATGCACCTGCGCGACCATCTGCCGGGCCTGATCCGGGAGCCGGGCGCCTGGTCGCTCCTGGGCGGCGGCCGCGAACCGCAGGACCGGTCGCTGGAGGAGACGGTCCGGCGGGAGCTGTGGGAGGAGGCGGGCCTCGACCTGCCGGTACTGGAGCCCTACGCCGTCGAGATCGCGACGGGCACCGACGGTACGCCGGTCCCGGTGGCCCTCTACTCCGGCCGGTGGAACGGGGACCCCGCGCGGCTCCCGCTGACGGAGGGGGTGATGCTGCACTGGTTCGCCCCGGAGGTGCTCCCCCGCCTCCGGCTGAGCCGCTCGACCCTCGACCTGGTCCTGCGCCACGCGGCCGAGGTACGGGGTGATGGACCGCCCGGCGCCCCCTCGGCAGGGTTCCCCGCAGCCAGTACGGCCGCGGCCTCGGCCCCGCAGCACGAAGAGCCGTCCCCTCCCCTGCCGAGCGTGCTCGCGGTCCACGGACACCCGGACGACGAGTCCCTCTTCTCGGGCGGCGTACTCGCCCGGCACGCGGCCGCCGGCGCGCGGACCGCGGTGGTCACCGCGACCTGGACGGAGGGGACCCACCGGGCCGAGGAGCTGGCGCGGGCGCTGGACATCCTCGGCGCGGGGCCGCCCCGGCTGCTCGGCTACGCGGATGCCAAGGTTCCGGAGTCGGCGCCCGGCCGCCCCCGGTTCCTCGACGCCCCGCTGGACGAGGCCGTGGGCGCCGTGGTGGCCCATATCCGCGCCCTCCGGCCGCAGGTGGTGATCGCCCCGGACCCCTGTGGCGGCCTCACCGGCCACCCCGACCACGTGCACGCCCATCGGGTCACCGCCTTGGCCGTCCGGGCCGCGGGGCTCGCCCGGCTCCACCCGGAGGCCGGTGACCCCTGGCAGCCGAGCGCCCTCTACCTGGCCACCCACCCGCGCTCGGCCGCCGAGGCGGTGGGCGGTCGCCTGGGCCGGCGGGGCACGCCCGTCGACGCGTTCCGTGTCTCCGATGACACGTGGATCACCACGACGGTCGACGTCTCCCCGTGGCTGCCCCAGAAGCTGGCGGCGATCCTGGCCCACCGCAGCGAGGTCGTCCGGGGCGCCGCGCCCGGCCGGATCGCCGCGCTGTCACCGGACGACCGGCGTCGGGCGCTGGGCACCGAGTGGTACATCCGCCAGGACCTGGCCCTCCGGGGTGGGACGGACACCGTGCTGAGGGCCTGAGACGGGCGGGCCGAGGACTCCCCGGGCGCCCCCGTCACGAGGCCAAGGCGCCTCAGAACAGCTCGGGGTGATCCTTGAGCTGCCGCTCCGCCTCCCGTACGAGCCCCTCCGGAGCCGCGGGCGCCTCGTCCGGGTGGCGCTGCGCCCACTTGGCCGCGTACGGGCACAGCGGCACGACGGGCACGCCCTCCTCGGCGGCGAGGGCGTAGAACGTCCGGACCAGCGCCCCGGCGATGCCCTTGCCCTCGTGCTCGGGCCGGACGACGGTGTGCACGGCCACGAGCGCGCCCGGGGCGGGCTCCATGGTGAAATACGCGATCGTCCCGGCGGCCTTCCCGTCCTCGTACGCCGTGAGCGTGCCCCGTTCCCGGTCGTCGCTGATCTCTACTGCCGCGCTCTCCGCCATGGGCCTCTGCCCTCTCCTCGTTCCGTGGGGCCGGACATCGGACCCGGCCGGTTCAGCCGCGCGCGGCGACCGCCTGCGGGCTCCGCTCCGTACGGCTCCCAGGCACCGGCGCCGAGGCGTCGTTGCCGAGCGCCACGATCCGGTTGTCCGCGTCGACGTGGACGACCTTCGGGGTGAGCGCGCGGGCCTCCGCGTCCTCGACCTGGGCATAACTGATCAGGATGACCAGGTCACCGGGGTGTACGAGGTGTGCGGCGGCGCCGTTGATCCCGATGACACCGGAGCCGCGCTCGCCCTCGATGACGTACGTCTCCAGGCGGGCGCCGTTGTCGATGTCAACGATATGGACCAGCTCGCCGGGCAGCAGGTCGGCGGCGTCCATCAGGTCGGCGTCGATGGTCACGGAACCGACGTAGTGCAGGTCGGCCTGGGTGACGGTGGCGCGGTGGATCTTGGACTTGAACATGGTACGCATCATCAAGGTACTCCTGGTCATAGGCTCCCTGCCTGCGTTCTTGCAGGTCAAGTGCTGTTTCCTCACACTACAACGAGACGCATGCCCGGACAGCGTCCCCCAGGTATTCCCGAACGCACGCTGACCGCTTGCTGACTCTTCCGACGCTTCGCCAGGGGGATGGGGAAGAGTCCACTCACCCTCACGAACTCCACCGCGACGACTCCGCAAACCTACGCAGTTCTCCCCCGCGTGTATCCGTGATCACCGTCACCCCGATCAGCCGGGAGCGGTTGCACGCCTCCACGCCCCCTGGCAGGGACTCGCGAGCGCAGGAGGGCTCGATGCGGCGCGGCCACCCGAGTTGATCTTTGAGCGAGCGGTGCGGATGGGGTCGCCCACACCCGAGCCGGGCTTGGCTGCTCGACGTGCTTCGTACGCCTCTACCGCTGAAACCGGGGGGCAGGGGCGGCGTGTCCGCGACGCGTCGCGCGCGTTAGGCCATGCGGGCGTGGTCCGTCCAGATGGCGAGGGGGAGGAAACGGGCGTGGAGATCAGGGGTGTGCATCATGCCTACCGTCGGCGTGTGGTCCTGCGGGGCGTCGACTTGCGGCTCCGGGCCGGAACGCTGTGCGGGATTGTCGGGGAGAACGGCGCCGGCAAGTCCACGCTGCTGAGAATCCTGTCCGGCGAACTGGCGCCCACGCAAGGATCGGTCCGTCACAGCGGCCGGTTCGGCTACTGCCCGCAGCATGTGGTCCTCAATGACGCGCTGACCGTCCGGCAGCACCTGACGTTCTTCCAGACGGCCTACCGGCTCACGGATGTGCGGTACGCCGAAGAGATCATGGACGTGCTGGGCTTCACCGGGTACGCCGATGAGCGGGCCGGGGTTCTCAGCGGCGGCACGCGGCAGAAGTTGAACGTGACGCTGGCGCTCATGCACGATCCGCAGGTCCTGTTGCTGGACGAGCCGTATCAGGGCTTCGACTGGGACACTTACCAGCGGTTCTGGGATCTGGCTGCGCAGCTGCGGGATGCGGGACGCTCAGTCCTGGTCGTCTCTCATCTGGCGTACGACACCGAGCGCCTGGACGAGCTGTGGCGCTTGGACAACGGAACGCTGCGCGCGGGCGAGGCGGGGGCTGCCGCGTGAGGTTTCACTTGGCCCGCTTCGCTGTCGCCACCCGGTTCGCGCTCCTTGAACACGGTCGCAATCGCTTCGCGATGGTCCTGGTGATTCTCTTCGTCCCGGTATGGACGATCCTGGCATACCTGGCGATGCCCGACACTCCGGCCCGGATGCGGCTTCGTGCCACCGGGGAGGCTCTGGCTCCGCACGGCAATGAGCTGACCTCGATCAGCGGCGCGCTCAATGCCGTCACCCTGATCACCGGTTTCATGATGTTCGCCGCCACATTCTCCGGCAGCGGCTTCGACCGTCGGCTGGCCATGGCCGGCTACCCGCGCGCCCATCTGGTCCTGGCCAAGGTCACCGCCCTGGCTCTGGTCTCGGCCGCGGTCGCCGCCTACGCCACTGTCGTCACCTGTCTGACATGGACCCCCCGCCAGCCTCTCCTGCTCGCCGCCTCCCTGTTCTGCGCCGGACTGACCTACGGCGCGCTCGGGGTCGGCTTCGGCTCCCTGCTGCGCCGGGAGGTCGAGGGGATGTTCGCCATCGTGATGACGAGCATCATCGATCTCGCCCTGCAGAACCCCATCACGAGTTCCGGGGCCGACAACCCTGTCATGCGCTACCTGCCCTCCTACGGGGCCATGCAGGCCAGCACGGCGGCCGGCTTCTCCACCAGCCCGGTCCCCGGGCATCTGGCCATCCAGCTCACCTGGTTCGGGCTGGCCGCCCTGGTAGCCCTGCTGGGCTTCCACCGCAGCACCCGCACCCGCCTGTCGACTGCCCCGGTTCCGCCGCCTGGCCCGGGAAGCAGCAAGGCCGACATTCCCCCACTGCGCCACACTGCCAGTCCATCGGCCACGGCGTCCGACACTCAAGCACACTGAGGTCCCGGCTCCCGACATGCGCGCCACCACGCACCCCCCTACGGCAGACCGCGACGCCGCTCTGCCGGCACAACGAGGGCGACTCACCCACCGGCTGCCCACCGGCGAAGACCCGACTCTGCGGGTGGCGTACCGGCTGTGCCGACGCACCACACGAGTCAACGATCCCGGGATCTTCGCCCTCATCCAACTGATGCCGACCGCGCTGCGCCCGGCCGGGTGGGCCCTGTGGGCGGCAGCGACCGTCCTGGACGACTTGGCCGACCAGCGCGATGCCCACCCAGCCGAACGTGCGGCCCGCGTCGAAGTGTGGACCCGAGCCCTTCAGTTGGACCTGGCGGCCGGCACGAGCAGGGATCCGGTCCGGCACGCCCTGGTGGACACCGCCCTGCGATGGCGCCTGGACCTGTCCGGCCTGCGAGGCGCCATGACCAGCACACGCGATGACGCCCGCGGCCGGCACTTCGCCGACTGGGCCGCGTGGCGGTCCTGGTGCAGCGAGGGGCTCGTGCCCTGGGTCGACCAGGTACGGCACCTGTTCGAACGGGCCGGAGCACCGATGGCCCTCCGGCTGGGCGGGCAGCACGACTACCAGCGGTTCATCGACGGCGCCCAGCTCACCGACATCCTCACCGACCTGAGCGCCGACCTGGCCCAGGGCGACCTGCTCCTGCCGCAGGAGGCCCTGGACGCCTTCCCCGGCGCCGAGGACGACCTGCGGCAAGGAACCTGGAGCCAGGCCACAGCAGCTTTGATCCGGGAGTTGACGGCTCTGGCCCGTCACTGGGTGACCAGGCCCGCAATGACCACAGGCATGCACCCAGGCCCTGCCAACGTGCTCAACGCGGCCTCCTGCCTGATGCGCGCCCAGCTCGATGCCGTCGACGCGGCCGGCCACGCCCTGCTCAAGCGCGCCCCGCGCCCCTCTCTCGCGGCCCGCACCCGCGTCCTGGCCCCCGCCCGCATCCGCTCGAAGCTGGCCTGGAGCCTGACGCCCCTGACCGTGCCCGGACCCCGACGACCAGCGGTGACCGTGAGCGGTCCGAGCCCTCGAGCCGCAAGCACCACCCTCCAGCCCCCTCCACCACACCCCGACAGCGCCCGGCCCCCGCAGATCGCGGCCGACCGGATGCCCGCCCATGTGGCGGTCATCATGGACGGCAACGGCCGCTGGGCCGAGCAGCGCGGCCTGCCCCGCCCTGAAGGCCACCGCGCCGGCAACGCCGCCGCCCACGAGGTGGTCTACGGTGCCCTGGAGATCGGCCTGCGCCACCTGACCCTCTACGCGTTCTCCACCGAGAACTGGAAACGCGACACCGAGGAGATCGCCACCATCCTGGAAGCGATCCGACGCGACCTCGACGAGGGACCCATCCGCAACCTCGACGTACGCCAGCGCTGGCTGGGCCGACCCGACAAGCTGCCCGCCGAACTCGTCCAGGCCCTCCTGAGCGAGGAGCACCGCACCCGCGACCGCACCGGCCTGACCCTCACCGTCTGCATCGACTACGGCGGCCGCGACGAGATCACCCGCACAGCCGCAGCCCTCGCCCAGGCAACCCGTGCAGGCGCCATCGACCCCCGCCTCATCAGTGAGGCCGACTTCGCCCGCCACCTGCCCCACCCCGACATGCCGGACGTCGACCTGCTGTGGCGAACGGGCAACGAACAGCGCACCTCCAACTTCCTTCCCTGGCACACCACGTACGCGGAGTTGCACTTCACCCCCAACCACTGGCCCGACGTCGACCGGCGTGACCTGTGGCAGGCCATCACCGAGTACAGCCGACGCCAACGACGCCATGGCAGCGCCGCGATCGTCGACACCATGCGGGAAGAAGCTGTCCCCCTCACCGAAGATCGTGAGGCAGGCCCGACCGGGGCGGAGACGAGCACATGACCACGGTCGGCGAACCCACCGGCGCCTTCCCGTGCCGCCGGCCGGACGGCAGGAGCAGCCCGGTCTGCTCGACGGGACACAGGGGTACGCCACCGAGGGGAGGCGGTTCTGGCCGCCTTCATCGAAGCCCAGCGCCGCAGTGCGGGGCGGCGGATGCCTGCCGGAGTACCACACGTGCCGAACGAGTTCCCGACCGCCGGTGAGAAACGGATCCGCCCTTGGCGGTGTCTGTCGGGCCGGCAGGCAGCCGGTGGAGCAGGCGAGGGTGGGATGCGCGGTTCGATCGCCTCTCTGCTCGGAGGGCCTGATCAGCGCGGGTGCGTGCCCGCTACCCATACGCCACCTCATCGCTAGGATGACGATGACCTTCTCAACTCCACTACGTGAGCGTGTTGTTCTGCGCGTGCACGACGGGCACCAGGCTGTCGGCCGGTGCTGCGTGGGGTGGCTCCGGATGTGCCGCAGAGATGTCTGCTCGGCCTGGTCGGGGCGAACGGCCCGCTCCTGAGCTTCTTGGCGGGACAGGCAGCGGCCGGAAGGGGAACGGTTCGATACCGCGGGCAGATGGGCAACCGCCCACAGAACACCGCGCTTCATCCGACTGCGACAGTTCAGGAGCACGTGCACTACCCGAGCCCGCGGCGCCCGGAACGGATTCTCGGCAGTGCGCCGATGGAGGGTTCGTGGACATGACGAGGAGCATCCCCAAGGCCCCCGGCGCTCTGCCGCTGCTCGGCCACGGGCCTGCTCTGCTCCGTGACCCGCTGGGCTTTCGGGAATCCCTGCCCGACCACAACGTGGTCCGGTTGCGTATGGGCAGAAGGCCGGCACTCCTGGTCCGTGAACCAGAACTGACGCGCCAGGTACTCGTCAGCGACCGCACCTTCGACGAGACAGAGTGGTACGACAAAGGCCGTGAGGTGGTGGGTGACGGCCTCCTCATCTGTCCCCACAGCGCGCACCGCCGGACTCGCCGGCTGGTTCAGCCGGCCTTCCACCCGAGCCGTCTGCCCGGCTACGCCACGGTGATGACCAGCGAGACCGCGGCCGTCGCCGGCGCCTGGCGCGACGGACAGGAGTTCGACGTCCCGAGCGAGATGACGCAACTGATCACGCGCGCCCTGGTACGCACGATGTTCTCGGATGCCCCGTCACCCGGCATGGCGCGTCGGACGACCGAGGACATTCTCACCCTGGCCAAGCTCAGTGGTCCCTTCTGGAGGAGGCGTCCGCGAATGCATCGCCGAAGGCTTCGCCATGACTCACGCCGCCATCGCCCTGGCCACCATCACCACCCGCCGGCGCCTGATCCCGGTTCCCGGCTGCCGCATCCGCCCTTCCATGGCGATCGCCCTGTCCCCCAACGGGCTGCGCATGCGAGTGACCGCACGGTCTCCCCGGTAGACCGATCGAGATGAGCGCTCCGACCCGAGCCTCAGTCCGCAATCCGATGACATATCGGTGGCGAACCGGCCGGTGCAGCCGTCGGCACATTGCCGCCATGGTCGGCTGCGTCACGGTTGGGGTGCCATCGAGAACGGTCCGCGTGCGGCGCTGCCTACCGCCCGGGAGCCGCCGGTGCTCATCGACGACGGCGGCGGACGGCTCGATGGCGGCGAGGTGGATCCGGCCCCGGCCGAAGTCCTTTCCGCGGAACCGGTTGTCCCACGGCAGTGCGTACGGAGCGGGGACCGCGTACCTGTCGGCCGGGGCTGGGGCGTGGTCCGCAGAGGGACGTCAGGGGGGCGGCGCGGGAGCACCGACGAGCCTGGTCAGTTCCGCGCTGTAGCGCTTCAGCTCGGGGGAGACGTTGACGTTGCCCTTGACGATCTCGCGCGCCTTGCGTTCCTGCTCCCTGACGCAGTCCGCAGTGGTGGCGAGGTATCTGGTGCCGTCCTGCATCGCCCGCTCCGCGGACTCGAGTGCACCCTTCGTTCTGGACGGGTCCATGGAGGTCATCTCGGGGACCTCGATGCGGGACTCGTCGTCGAGGTGCAGGGTGATCGCGAAGGTGTAGACCTGGGGCAGAGCGCCCTCGAAGGCCGACTCCGGTCCGACAGTGAAGGCGATGCGTTCCTGCTCGTGGGGCGGCAGGGTGTACTTCATCTTGCGGACCTGCTCGAACGGAGCCCGGGCCTCGGCGGGGACCTTGATGTCGTAGCGGGCCTTCACCTCGGTACCCCCTGCCCCGTACGGGCACCCCACCTCGGTGACCGAACTGAAGCGGAACTCCGCGTGCGATACCAGCGCGGGGTTGTCGCCGTTGTTCCTGAGGATCACCGTGGCCAGCGATGCCTTCCAGGCTCCGTCCTTGCGTACGCCGTCTCCCGCGATCCAGTCCGCTCGAATCTCCTCCTCCTTCTCGAGATCGAAATCCACCAACTCCACACCCGGCTCCGGGGCCGGTCTGGGCTCCGGCTGAAGGTCCGGAAGCAGGAGGAACACCAACCCCACGACTCCCCCGACGACGCCTACGATGCCGCCGACAACCGCGAGCACACTCTGAGGGCGCTGCAAGAAGGGGCGCTCTGGCTCCGCGCATGAGTCTCCCGCTCCGGACGGTCGCCCGGCGCCGGGAACCGCACCCTGAGATCCGCTCTCATCGTCTGTCATAGCGCCTGCATCCCCGACAACCCGGCCTCTGAATCCCGCAGATGCGGCCCCCGATGTGCGGCACCGCCCAGGCGGGCGTGGCCGGCAGTATCGCGGAGCGTTGGGCAGGCGGGCCGACTGCCGGGTCCCGGCCGACGTGCACGCGGCGACCGACAGGCGGACCGCACCGGCCACGTGGCATGCGAAGACCACGGCCCCGGCCGAACACCGGAATTCCGGCCTGCCGCCGGACACGCCCGTCGAAGACCGGTGCGGTGGGCGAAGACGCGGCCGTGGCGCCTCGGCAGAGCGAGCGTCAGCGCGCGGTCGGGAATCCCTCGTCGGCAGAGGCCGAGACGGCCCCATCAGCCGGAGCAGCCTCCGGGAAGGGCCGTGCGAGGGCTGGAGCCCCTGGTTGCGGGTCGGCGGATGCGCCTCGACGACAAGCGCAGATCGTCATGACATTCATTTTCATGTATCGTCTGCCTCGCTCGCCGCTCGCACCCGGAGGTCACCATGGCTGTACCCAAACGCAGGATGTCCCGCAGCAACACCAGGCACCGCCGCGCGCAGTGGAAGGCCGCGACACCTCAGTTGGTGACGATCACGGTGGACGGCGCTCCCTACCTCGTCCCCCAACGGCTCGCCAAAGCGTACGAGCGCGGTCTGCTCCGCCCCGAAGGCTGACGCCCCATGCCTGACGCGCCCTCGCCGCGCCTCCCCGTCACCGTCCTGTCGGGGTTCCTCGGCGCCGGAAAGACCACCCTGCTCAACCACGTCCTCGGAAACCGCGAGGGCCTGCGCGTCGCCGTCATCGTCAACGACATGAGCGAGGTGAACATCGACGCCGCCCTCGTCCGCGGTGGTGAGTCCGCCCTGTCGCGCACCGAGGAGCGCCTGGTCGAGATGACCAACGGGTGCATTTGCTGCACCCTGCGCGACGATCTGCTGGAGGAAGTGGACCGGCTGGCGCGCGAGGGACGTTTCGACTACCTCCTCATCGAGTCCTCCGGCATCTCGGAACCCATGCCGGTGGCGGCCACCTTCGCCTTCGCTCGCGACGACGGTGCCACCCTCGGCGATTTGGCCCGCCTGGACACCATGGTCACGGTCGTGGACGCCGCCAACTTCCTGCCCGAACTGGTCAGAGGCGACGAGCTGACCCAACGCGGCCTGGACCAGTACGAGAACGACGAACGCACCGTCAGCGATCTGCTGATGGATCAGATCGAGTTCGCGGACGTCATCGTCCTCAACAAGCTCGACCTCGTCGACACCGCCTCCGCCGACCTGCTCCGAGCGACGCTCGCGCGGCTCAACCCCGCCGCCCGTGTCGTGTGCGCCGAGCGGGGCCGCGTACCGGTCGGCGAAGTCCTGGGCACCGCGAGGTTCGATCTGGAGCGGGCGCAGCAGGCTCCGGGCTGGGTCAGGGAACTCAACGGGGACCACGTTCCCGAGACCGAGGAGTACGGCATCTCCTCGACCGTCTTCCGCTCCTCGGCACCCTTCCACCCCGGGCGGCTGTGGTCGTTCGTGACGGAGGCTCTGGACAGCGGCATGTACGGACAGGTCCTCAGGTCGAAGGGCTTCTTCACCCTCGCCAGTCGCCCCCACGTGACAGGGCTGTGGTCCCAGGCGGGTTCAGTGGTGCGCTTCGAGCCCTACTCCGCTCGCGACACCGACAGCCCCTACCTCCAGGAACTCGTCTTCATCGGAACCCGGCTCAAGGCCTTGCGGCTGCGGGCAGCCCTGGCCGACTGCCTCATGCGGGAAGACGAGGCCCCGTCGGCGGCCGACCCCTTCCCGGCCTGGGACACCTACGGCTTCGACGAGAGCTGTGCGCACGAGCACGACCCCCTCACCACCGTGGCGGGGCACTGAAACTCCGGGCCGGGCGGTGGTCGCAGCCACGGCACCGTCCGGCCCGGTAGCCACCTGCTGGGGAGAAGCCGCTCACGGCGGCTCTCCCCGGCCAAGGGCTACCGGCGCGGCCCTCCTGCACCCGTCCTGACACCCTCGGACACATCCCACGACCGGCCCACGCAGCAGTTGCGGCGGCACCGCCGCGCGATCGGCTCCCGGCGGCGGCACCCGCCCGCCGACCGCCAGGCCCTGCTCACCCTCACCCATCTGCGGGTGGCCCTGCGAGACCCGGGGAACTCCCGCCCCCTCAACGGCCTCGATCGATCCGCTTCCGCCACCGGCCTCAGGTTCCGGCGGAAGCGGAAAGCCCGTCCGTTTCACCCATGACCGCCACCAGTACGGTGCTGTTCCCGAACTGCCAGACCGGCGCCACGTGGGCGAAGCCGGCTTGACGGAGCAGTGCGGCGTGTCGGCTCACCGCGACCTGCTCGTCGCCGCCGCTGCCGCCATGGAGGGCATGGCGCCGCCGGCGTTCGTCGAGCAGGTCGGTCAGTTCGGGGTCCTTGGCCGCGGCGTCCCACCAGGACCGCCAGTCCTCTCGCGCGTGGCCGCCCGTGCGCTCGGCCCTGCGGCGGCCCACATGGGCGGTGAGCCCCGAACAGGCCGCCGCGTCCGGCGGGAAGTGGTCCCCGTTGACCAGGGCGCCGCCGGGACGGAGCAGGGAGGCGAGGGCGCGGTAGGTACGCAGCAGCACCGGCTCGGCCAGGTAGTGCAGGGCGGTCGTCGAGACGGCGGCGTCCAAGGGGCGCTCCAGCCGGAGGGAGTCGGTCCAGCCGTCCGCACCGACGACGGTGTCGACGTAGCGGGCTGCGTCGGCATGGTGGGTGCGCCCCAGTTCCAGCAGCAGGGGGTCCATGTCGGCGGCCACGATCTCGGCGTGCGGGAAGCGGGCGGCGAGCCTGGCGGCCAGGGAGCCGGGGCCGCACCCGAGGTCCAGCAGGAGGGGGTCGGCGCGGCCGACGGCGATGTGCTCGACGACATCGGCGATCACGGTGAACCGCTCCTCGCGGTCGACCGCGTACCGCTCCTGCTGCCGTTCCCAGCGCTCGACCCAGGTCCTGGCCGTCGCCATGCTCACACCCATAGCTCGCGTCACCTCGTCTGCCGCTCGTCCGTGCGGGGGCACCGACGGATCTACAGATGGTAACGATTATCAATTGCTCTTCATGCCAACGACGCGAGGACGGCGAGCAGCCGGTCGATCTCCTCCACCGTGTTGTAGACGTGCAGGCTCACCCGCACCGAGGCGTCCCGGCCCTCGGAACCGGCCTGGCACAGGGTGTCGGCCCGCACCATGAAGCCGTGGCTGAAGAGAATGAACCCGAGGTCGTCGGAGGGGATGTCGCGGTGCCGGAAGGTGACGATGCCGCGTCGGCGCTGCTCGGTGGGGAGGGCGGAGTCGGCGGACAGGCTCGCCTGACAGCCGACGACCTCGTACGGCCCCAGACGCGCGAGCCGGTCCGTCAACCGGGTGGTGAGCATGGTCGTCCAGCGCGCGACGCGCTCCGGTCCGATCGTGTCGAGCCAGTCGAGAGCGGCCCGCAGCGAGACGATGCCGACCGTGTTGGGTGTGCCCTGCCAGCCCTCCGGCCGGAATGCCGGCCCCCGCGTGTTGCGCGCCCAGATCGCTCCCGAGCCGGGCAGCGCCATCGCCTTGTGCCCCGAGAAGACCACGAAGTCCACGTCGAGGGAAGGGCCGTCGAGGTGGACGGGCAGGTGGCCGACGCTCTGCGCCGCGTCCAGGCAGATGGCCACGTCCGGGCCGACCGCTTCACGGATGCGGTGCACGTTCATGTCGCCGCCGTGGACGTGGTGGACGTGGGTGGCGGCCACGAAGCGGGTCCGCGGGCCCACGGCCCGGCACAGGGCCAGATGGTCGTAGTCCCCGGAGCCCGCTTGGTACGGCAGCGCCCGCACGCGGACCCGGACGCCGCGCTCGGCCAGGAGCCGCCGGGCCTCGAGCCAGGGGTCCAGATTGGCCCGGTGGTCGGCGTACGGCACGAGGATCTCGTCCCCGTCGGTGAGGTACGGAACGAGCCAGTCCCGGGCGACGGTACGCAGGCCCTCGGTGGTGCCGCTGGTGAAGTGGACGCCGGTGCGCCTCGGTTCGGGGTCGTGGAGGAACTCCTTGACGCGTTCGCGGGTCGACTCCACCAGGTCCGTCGTCCGGTTGGCCCAGGGGTAGGTGCCGCGGCCGGCGTTGGCGTTCGATGTCGTGAGGTAGGTCTGAACGGCCTCCAGCACGGCTCGTGGCTTCTGGGACGTGGCGGCACTGTCGAGGTAGGCCAGCTCCGGGTGCGCGGTGACGATGGGGAACTGCTCCCTCGCTTCCTGCTGCCAGAGCGGGTTCTCCGGCTCCGGGGGAGGAAGCGGGCGGGCCGGGCTCATTCGCGCACCAGCGGTGCGCCCGCGTCCCGCCAGGCGACGATCCCGCCGGCCAGACTGCGGACGTCCGGGTGGCCCATCCGGGACAGCGCGGCAGCGTGGCGCAGTGACTTCTCGCCGACGGGACAGGCGAGCAGTACGGGAGTGCGCTTGCTGAAGGGGAGCCCGCCACGGAGCAGGTCCTCGAAGACCTCGTCGACGATGTTGATCGAGCCTTCGATGTGCAGGGCGGCGTAGGCGTACGGGCTGCGCAGGTCGACGACGAGCGGACGAGGATCGTCCTGGGCACACCAGCGCCGGGCGTCGTCCACCGCGATGACGCGGGCCTCCGCACGGGCCTCGGCGTCGGTGACGGCCGTCGCGGACCGTCCACGGGCCGTCCGTCCCAGGAGTTCCGGGCGCCGCTGACGTACATAGCCGAGATAGCTCTCGGCCCGGTCGCACACGATGAACACCGCCGTACGACGCCGCCCCGTCCCGTCCAACTCCCCGTCGGCGTGACGCAGGTGCCGAACCGCCCCGTGGTAGGCGGCGCCGCCGGTCGGTCCGCTCAGCAGTCCGCAGCGGCGGATCAGGGTGATCATTCCGTCGATGGCCTCGTCCGAGGTGACCGACTCGATGGTGTCGTACGTCGCCGGGTCGAACAGGCCGACCTGGTGGACCTCGTCGAGGGTGCGGATGCCGGGTATGAAGTCCGATGGGTGGGCGACCAGGCCGAGGACCCGCACGCGCGGGTCGTGCTCGCGCAGGACCCTGGCGACACCGGTCGACGAACCGGCCGTACCCACGCAGGCGATGAACCAGTCCGGCGCCCGGCCGTCCAGATCCTTCACGATCTCGGGGCCGGTGCCCTCCGCGTGGGCCTCGACGTTGCGGGGGTTGAAGTACTGGTCGGTGTGCAGGTACGTGCTCCCCGGGTCGGAGAGCGCCCGGTGGAAGTGCGTCAGCGGGTCGTCCGTGTCAGTCGGATCGAGGCACTCGCTGCGCCCGGGAAGTTCCTCGATCTCGGCGCCGATCAGAAGAAGGAGTTCCTTGATCTCGGGTACGCGCATGCGGTTGGTGACGCTCTTGAACCTCACGCCGTGCATACCGGCCAGCAGGGCCAGCGCCTTGGCGGTGTTGCCGCTGGAAAGCTCCACCACCGTCCCGTCGCCGTCGGTGGCGGCCTCCAGAAGAGGCCGGGCCATGTGCCACGCGGGCCGGTCCTTGACGGACCCGAACGGGTTGAGCATCTCCAGTTTGGCGTAGAGGTCGATGTTGCGCAGTCCGTGCACGGCGGGATCGATGCGCACCAGAGGCGTGTTGCCCATGGCCTCGGTGATGCTGTCATATCTCATCCGACTGCTCCCCCGCGGGTGTGATGGGCCAGTAGTCCTCGTCCGGGCACCAGTTCCAGGATTCGCCCCGCCGCTCCACCGCGACCGTCCGCGCGAGCGGCTGCCGCTGCGCGCGGTGGGCGTGGAAGTCCATGGCGTAGCCGGCGGTGTTGACGAAGGCCAGCAGGTCCCCCGCGCGCGGCGGCCGGGGCAGGTAGACCGTACGGCGCGTGATGAGGTCGCCTTCCAGGCAGAGGTTGCCCGTGAGGTACACACCGATCGGCTCCCCGTCACCGGCCGCGGCATCACCCCGTGGCAGCAGGACGGGGTCCACCAGGACTCCGTGCTCCTCCAGGCTCATGTCGCCCGCGTTCATGGCGAGGTGCACCAGGTGGCGCCCGGAGTCCGTGTCCACAGGGCGTACGTCCACCACGCGCGCGAGCGTCAGTCCGCACTGGTCGACGAGGGAGCGCCCCGGTTCGATGTGGAGGTCGTGGAGGTGCTCCAGCAGAAGGGTGGCGGGTGGGCGGCCCAGCACCGGCGCGGGCAGGGAGAGCAGCTCGTCGAGGTAGCCGGGGCCTGCGGTGGGACGGTGCGCGGGGTACAGCGCGGCGGCACCGCGCACCGTGCCGCCCTCGTTGCGCAGCCCGTACCCGTAACCGCGCCAGGTCAAAGGCGGGCGGACACCGAGGACCGCCTCGGTCAGCGCGGTGGTCCACCGCTCCCACTCCTGCGCCTCGGCGACGTAGCCGACGCCGAACCCACCCCCGATGTCGAGAGCGCGCGGCGAGAGCCCCCGTGCCCGGCATGCGTCCATGAACAGCACGCACTGCTCCGACGCCCGCGCCTTCTCCTCCACGCCGGTGGTGTCGAGGTGGTAGGCGGCGCCGACGAACTCCACTGCGTCCGCGTTGCGTTCGAGCGCCGACAGCAGCGCCTCCGCGCCCCGTACCGGAGTGCCGAAACGGCTGCGCCGGGAGAGCAGTCGGGTGCCCGCTCCCTCTCGGCCGGAGGCGTGCTCGAACCCCGACAGGCGTACCAGCACCGCGACCCGGCCGAGCGCGTGCGCGCGCACCAGGTCCGAGAGCCGTTCCAGTTCCCCGGGTGAGTCCAGGTTGACGGTCGCTCCGACGCGGGCCGCCAGCCAGAGGAACGAGGCGTCCTTGGGGCCGGTGGCCATGATGCGCTCGCCGGTGAACCCGCACCCCAGTGCGTGCCTCAGCTCCGCCACGGAGGCGACGTCGACGCCGACGGCGGCCGGGTCCTCCGCCGCCAGCCGCCGCAGCAGGGCGCTGGAACGATTCGCCTTGTGCGCGAAGTACACCCGCCCGGTCAGATGGTGACGGTCGTAGACGGCACGGAAGCGGGCGGCGTTCTCGGCCACGCTGTCGGGGAGCAGCACGTTGAGCGGCGAACCCAGCGCGTCGGCGAGCGCATGCAGGAAGTTCCGATCCGTCAGCAGTGCGTCGAGCGGCGGCTCCACCCTGGGCCTCAGGTATAAGGGCGCGTCCACGTAAGACCTCTCCCGGTGTCGGCCGACCGCCGGAGGGGCGATCGCTCGGGAGTAGTCGTTTCCAGGGACAACCGCCCCTAAGCATCACCGGCCCGGTTCCCGGAGCGCAGTGCCGTGCCCGGGGACGCGCCGAGACCGCGGTCGAGCCCGCTGCCGTCGTTGCGTGCGCCCTCGCCGCCGCGGCGTCGAGCCGTGGCGGCGAGGGCACGAGCGCGGTCAGTGTCCGGCGACGACGCCCGACAGCTCGTTGGTGTTCTTCGGCAGGGTGACGGAAGTGATCTTCTTCCCCGTCTCCACGTCGAAGGCGTGCAGCGCCTTCCTGCCGGGCTCGGAGACGTACGCGACGTGTCCACGCACGAACAAGGTGGGCCTGGCCTGCTGCCAGTCCAGCGGCTCCTGCCACTCGCCCACCGCGGGGATCCTCTTCTCGATCTTGCCGGTGTCCGGGTCGATGACGTGGATGGCGCCGTCGGTTCCCAGGACCAGGGCCTCGCCGTGCGGGCCGCGGGCCAGCGAGCGGAAGGAGTAGCTGGTGCCCAGGTCCACCAGGCGCAGCTTCTTCTTCTCGGTGTCGATGAGGGAGACGCGGGTGGGACGTTCCAGTTCTGCGTCGGGGTCGGTCTTGTAGTCGCCCAGCAGGACGGTCGAGGTGTCGCTGCCGGCCTGGTTGCCGATGCGGCCGTAGTCGTCGGGGGAATCGATCTTCGTGAACGTACCGTCCTTGAAGATCAGGATGCCGTCCTGGCAGCCGACGCCGACGGCTTCGTTCTTCGCGGCGGCCTCTCCGTGGACCCCGGGGCAGTCCTCGTTGCGCGCGATCTCCTTGTTGTTCCGGTCCAGCGCCAGCGCGCCGGTGCGCTTCTCCTCGGTGCCCAGGGTGCTCACGAGTGTGCCGTCGGCCAGCTCGATGGCGACACCGTGGTGCGGCTCGGCGGAGGTGTAGGTGCGCCCTGCCGGCTTCCTGCCTCCGCTCAGGGCGGTGGGGTCGAAGACGTTGACCTCTCCGGTGCCGTCGGTGAAGAGCACGGTCTTCGCGGCGTGGCGGACGACGTGGCCCGGCTTGGCGCCCTTGTACTCGATGTCGGTGAGGGCCTGGCCGGTGGCGTCCAGGACACGGAATCCGCTGTCGGTGGAGACCATGACGTGGTCCTTGTCACCTGCGGGGTTGACCCGGTTGAAGCCGGGGAGGTCGATGGTCCTAGCGAGCTTCAGGCTCTCGCCGTCGAGGATGTACAGGCCGCCGTCGAAGGTGGCGACCAGCGGCTCCTTGAGCGCCACCGCGGGCGTGGCGCTCGCGGTTCCGTCGGACGGGGTGCCGGTGGAGGAGTTTCCTCCGCCGCAGGCGGTCAGGACCGTGGCGGTGGCGAGCGCCAGTGCGGTGCCTGTGAGGGCTCTGCCGCGTATGGACTTGTTCATTGGTCTGTTCCTTTCTGCACCGCGCGGTGGCGGCATGGGGGTACGACGAGCCGGCGCCCGACGGGCGGGGGTGCCGGGAGGGCCGGGGAGGGGGCGGGATCCGGGGGTCCGGGGCCAGGGGCCAGGGGCCAGGATCCGGGGGTCAGGCGCCGGTCAGGCCGTTGACCATGGCGGTGGCGTTGGCGCGCATCATCCGCAGGTAGGTGTCGGCGCCCGCGCCCTTGGGGGTGAGGGACTCCGAGTGGAGTTCGACGACACGGACACCGCCGCCCATCTCGGTTCGCAGGACCTCGGCGAGCCGTTTGGGCTGGGAGGAGTCGGCGAAGACGGTCCGCACGCCCGCACTCTCCATCGCTTTGGTGAGGGAGCGCAGGTCGGAGGAGCTGGGTGAGGCCAGGGTGGTGCCGCTGGGGATGACCGCGCCGATCACCTCGAAGCCGAAGCGGTCGGCGAGGTAGCCGAAGACGTGGTGGTTGGTGACCAGGGCCCGGTGGTCTGCGGGCACACGGCCGAAGGACTTCTCCATCCAGGAGGTGAGGTCGGTGAGTTGCCTCGCGTAGCGGTCGGCGTTGGCGCGTATCGTGTCGGGATCCACGCCGGCGACGTGCTCGATGACCTGGTCGGCTATCAACCCGGTGACCTTGTGCATCCGGTCGGGGTCGGTCCAGAAGTGCGGGTCGGGCTGCCCTTCCTCACCCTTGGGGCCTGTGTCGTCGGCGGTGCGGAAGGTGAGCGGGTCGGCCGCCTCGCCGGCAGCGAAGGTGGCGACACCGGCCTCGCGGGCGGCGTCCACGTGCCGCAGTACGTTCTCCTCCAGGCCCAGGCCGTTGTAGACGACCAGATCGGCCTGTTCCAGTTCGGCGGCCTGCACCGCCGAGAGACCGAAGGAGTGCGGGTCGGCGTTGGGCTTCATCAGGACGGTGACGTCGGCCTCGTCGCCGACGATCTCGCGGGTGACGTCGCCGAGGATGTTGGTCGTGACGACGACGCTGGGCCGGTCGTCCCCGGTGCCGCAGGCGCCGACGGCCACGACCGTCACGAGTGCGAGGAGGCCCGCGATCAGGTGCCGCGGGCGAGCGGTGCCCGCCCTCGCGCGAGGCTTGGCCCCGGTCCGGCTCATCGTCCGGCCTCCGCCATGAGGACCGGCTTGACGTCCAGGTCGAAGGAGCGCGCGATGCGCAGGCCGTCGTTGTAGTCGATCTCGAACACTCTCTTGCCCTCGGGGTCGTTGACGTAGGCACGGCTGCGGTCGACCTCGATGACGGGGGCGTTGCCGTGGGAGCCGCCCCGCCTTCCCCCTGTCAGCAGGGGCTGGGTCCGTGCGGTCTGCTTCCCGGTCGCGATGTCATAGCCGTGTACGGAGCCGTCGGCCTCCAGAACGAGCAGCGGGGAGCCCTCTCCGGCCGTGTTGACCGCGACGACGGGCCCGGTGTCCACCCGCTTCCAGGTCCGCTCGGCGACGTCGAGGATCCAGACGGCGTCGTCTCCGGCAGGGGCGGTGAGGGTGTCGCTGCCGGGTCGGTGGCGGAAGGTGGTGGCGCGGGCCCGCTCCGGGACGTGCTCCTTGTACGGGATCTCCTCGGCAGTGAAGGCGCCGTCCTGCGCCCGCACGAGCAGAGCGCCGTCGGCACAGCCGAGGACCACGCCGCGCCGGGTGACCGCGTCGCCTCGGGGGGCTTCGCACGTCACGTCCGGGGAAGCCACGCGTTCGCCCTCGCGGTCGAGGACGACGAGTTCTGTGGTGTCGCCCTTGTTCGCGAAGGCGAGGAGGTGTTCCTCGTACGGCACGACCGCGCCGGTGTGGGTACCGGGCAGCGTCCGAAGAGTCGCGATCTGCCCCTTCTCCAGCTTGCCGCGGTCGTAGAGGACGGTGCGGCCGTTCTCGTCGGTCACCACGGTCACGGCGACATCACTGCGTATCTGCGCTCGGCTGCCCGCGGGAATCTCCCCCGCGTCCCGCGTCGGCGCACTGTAGTAGTGGACGTGGTCTCCGTGGTCCACCATCCAGGCGCCGCTGTCGAGCACATGGGTGCCACCGGGTGCGTGGAGGTAGCCGAACCTGCCGTCCGTGCCCAGCCGAACGGCGCCCTTCACCCGGGCCGTCCGCTGCACCTCGCCCGTGATGAGGTCGAGGACTCCGGTGTTCCCGCTGTCGGGGTCGTTCAGGACGAGCCGGGACTGCTGCTCGGCGGCCTCCTGCGCCCCCTCGACGTACCCGTGCGGAGCGGCGGACGGGGGGGTCGGCGCGGATCGCCCGGCGCTGGGGTCCTCCCCCGCGCAACTCGTGGTGAGCAGCGCGGTGAGCACCAGGGCGGCCGACGCCCACGGAGTGACGTTTCTGCGGACGGTCATGATGATCGCCTATGGCTTCTTTCAGTCGACTGCGAGTACAGGTGCCGCGGAGTGGGCCCGGCCGGTACGCCGGTCACGCAGGCCGGACAGCACGTGGGAGACGAAGAACAGGCTCACCGCGAGGGCCGCGACCGTCGCGCCGGCCGCCGTGCTCAGGTGCCACGACAGCAGCAGGCCTCCGAACGTGGCCGAGGTGCCGAACAGGGCGGCGATCACCATGACTCCGCGCACGGAGCGAGCCCAGGGCAGAGCGGCCGCCGGCGGTGCGATGAGCAGTCCGAGGACGAGCAGCGTTCCCACGATGTGGAACGAGGCGACGATCGCCAGGCCCAGCAGACCGAGGAGCGCAGCGTGGGCCAGGCGCGGCCGGAGCCCCAGGGTATGGGCCTTGCGCGAGTCGAACGCCAGGGCCAGGAAGGCACGGTGACCGAGGACCGACACCGCCAGCGCCGCGAGCAACGCCGCCGCGAGCACGAGGAGATCCTGCTGCCTGACCGCGAGAACGTCACCGAAGAGGAATCCGGTCAGGTCGACCGCGAAGGACTGCGAGCGCGACACGATGATCACGCCGAGCGAGAGCATGCCGACGAACAGCAGGCCGATGCCGGTGTCCTGCGACAGCCTGGGGGTACGGCCCAGCGCGGTGACGCCTGCCGTCATGACGGCGGCGCTGACCACCGCGCCCGCCATCAGGTTGCCCCCGAGGAGCGCGGCGACCGCGACCCCCGGCAGCAGCCCGTGGGACATGGCGTCACCGAGGAAGGCCATCCCCCTCAGCACCACCCAGGTGCCCGCCAGCGCACAGATGGCGGATACCAGCATCCCGCCCCACAGGGCCCGCTGCACGAAGGTCACCTCGAACGGGACCGTCAACCATTCCATGCACCGGACACTACAATGAAAATCATGTTCAACAAACCGTGCCCCTCGACCGCCCCACCCCTCGACCGGACCGCCTCCCTCCGCTTCTCGGAGCTGTGCGCCGGTTACCCGGGGCGCCCGGTGCTTCATCAAGTAAGCGGAGAAATAACCGAGTTGAGCACGACTGTGCTCGTCGGTCCGAACGGCAGCGGCAAGTCCACCCTGCTCGGCGTGCTCGCCGGTGTGATCAAGCCGACATCCGGCGACCTCCTCCGCGCCGGTGACCGGCCGCCCGCCTTCGTACCGCAGCGCGGCGCAGTAGGCGACACGCTGCCGCTCACCGTCCGGCAGACCGTGGAGATGGGGCGGTGGGTCGAGCGCGGTCCGTGGCGCCGGCTCACCGCACGGGACCACGCGACCGTGGACGCGGCACTCGACCGACTCGGCATCGGCGACCTCGCCGCACGCCAACTGGGCGAGCTCTCCGGCGGACAGCGGCAGCGCGCGCTCATCGCCCAGGGTCTGGCGCAGGAGTCGGACCTGCTGCTCCTCGACGAGCCGACCACCGGGCTGGACCCGGAGGCGAGGGACCGGATCGGGGCGCTGCTGGCGGCGCTCGTCGCCGACGGGGTGACGGTCGTCCAGGCCACACACGACCTCGGGGCGGCCCGCGCGGCGGACGCCTGCCTCCTGCTCCAGGACGGCCGCATCGTCGAGCAGGGGCATCCGGACCAGGTCCTCACGACGTCGTCACTGACGCGGATCTGGCAGACGCTCTGAGGAGCCCCGCACCCGCGACGGCCGTGCCGGCCTGGCCGAGCGGCGCATGGGGCCCCAGCGGCCGGGCCGCGATCCGGCCGGGGTGACGGCGACTCGTGACGCACGGCCTGCACGCCGTCCTCCGGTGCCGTGGCTGATGAAGGCCCGTCAGGTCAAACCGCCCCGGCCGGAACGCCCTTCGGCACCGCCCCGGATCCGCCCCTCAGAGCGACACGAGCGATGGCGCTTCGGCTTCCCGACGGCCGGGACCGCTTTCGGGCGACTCAGCGGTCCGGACTCCTGCCGCGACCGGTACACGTGAGCCCCGGGCGTCACAGTCGCGCTACGAGCTTTTCTCGGCTGGGCCACCGTCAGGTGGCCACCGGACAGGTGTGGCGGCGCGAAACGGAGCACTTCCTTCAGCAATGTCCCCTTTCGGCGCGCCGCCGAGCCGCCGTGGGCCCCTTCCGCGGCCCCCGGGGCCCTCACAGGCGGCTCTTAGGCTGCCCCCATGCACTACACCAAGAAGCTCATCGGACTGGCCGCCGTCGGCATCCTCGCAGTCAGCTGCGGCACCGGGGGTTCGTCCGGCACCGCCGTCACCCCCGCCGCCGACTCCAAGCCGGAAGCCCCTCAGGAGACCAGCGCCGCACCGCAGGAGGCGACGCTCCCCGTCGCCGTGGACGGCCCGCAGAAGGACGTGCTCCAGAGCTCGTCCGACGCACAGCTCAAGGTTCTGCCCAAGCCGGACAACAGCGCCCCCTTCACCGATCGGGTGGAGCACAAGCTCCAGGAGCAGCTGCTCGGCCGGGTCAAGGTGCCGGGCAAGACCAGCGCCGAGTGCCCGGACGGCGTGACCCAGAAGGCCGGGGCCGTCAGTACCTGCAACGTCACCTACGAGGGTGCTGTCATCCCGTACGAGGTCAAGATCAGCGACTCGTACAAGGAAGGCAGCTTCATGACCTTCTACAACGCCAAGCCGCTCAAGTCGCTGATCGTGGCGAAGGCCGTCTACCACCAGTTGTACGAGCAGTACGGCAAGGAGGCGGGGCTCGAGGCGAACAAGCTCGCCTGCGAGGAGTTCCCCGTCGCCCAGGCCGTCGACCTCAACGGCGACTCCGGGCTGACCTGTCAGTACTGGAACAAGTACGGCAACAAGGGCGAGGGCGGCTTCGAGACGCTGCGCGTCAAGGCCGGCACCTACGGGCCGAGCTTCGAGCGGGTCCGCTGAACCACAGCCCGAAGTCCGCGACTGCGGCCATGGCCCGCACCACGTGGCCCGAAGCCCGATGGCCGTGGCCGTAGCCGTGCCGCGGCCATCGCCGTAGCCGTCTCACCGGCTGGGCTACCAGGTCACCGTCAGCCTCCGCGGGCTCCGTGACGTCGTCCCGGTCCGCCAGGTGACCCGCTCCACCGGCTCCGCCAGCCGCAGCTCCGGGAAGCGGGCGGCCAGGCGGTGCAGGGCGAGCTGGAGTTCCGTGCGGGCCAGCCAGGCGCCCAGGCAGTAGTGGGCCCCTGCCCCGAGCGAGAGGGTGGGGGCCTCCAGCGGGGCGAAGAGGTCCTCCAGCGTGTGGCGGGGGAAGACGTCCGGGTCACGGTTGGCGGCGCCGCAGTCCGCCAGGACGATGGCCCCGGCCGGGATCACCACCCCGCCCACCTCGATGTCCGCGGCCGCGTGGCGGGCCGTCCCCCGGTCGTCGCCGAGCGGGACGAGGTGGATGAGCCGGTCCGCGACCCGGCCGGCCGCCTCCTCGTCCGCGCCGATGCGGGGCCAGCTCTCCGGGCGTTCGCCCAGGAGGTAGAGCAGCCCGTTCCCCAGCATGGTCATCGTGCTGTCGTGGCCGCCGACGACGAGCCCGCACACCAGGCTCACCAACTGCGCCTCGGGGAGTCCGCCCTCCTCGTCGGCGGCCCGGACCAGATTGCTGACCAGGTCGTCGCCGGGGGTGCCCCGCCGGGCCGCGAGGAGGTCCGCGCCGAACGCGCTGAACTCCTTCAGCACCGACTCCACCTCCTCCCCCGGGTGCGATCCGTCCGAGAAGGCGTGCTCGCTCCAGTGGCGCATCCGCTCCCGGACCGAGCCGTCCAGACCCATCAGCCGGCTGATCACCGCCACGGGGAGGGGAAGGGTGAACTCCTGTACCACGTCGGCCGGTTGGGGCCGCTCCTCCAGCCGGTCCAGCAATTCGTCCACGATCGCGGCGATCCAGGGCCGCCAGCGGGCGACGGCCCTGGGGGTGAACGCCCGGCGCAGGGTCCGGCGCAGCCGCAGATGGTCGGGGCCGTCCTGGTTGAACATGAGGTCGGGATTGTTGACGAGGTCCGGTACGTCGGAGAGGGCCGGTGCGTCCTGTGCGTACAGCTGGGACCGGCCGAATCGCGGGTCGGAGAGGACCTGGCGGACGTCGGCGTACCGGCTCACCAGCCAGGCGGGGGCGCCGGTGGGCAGCTCCCCCAGGCGGGGCGGGGCCGGCTTCCCGAACCGCAGGCGGTGCAGGGGGACCAGGGACGGGCTGGTGGTGTTCATCGTGGACTCCCGGGGCGGAGGGACCGGTCGAGTGGTGGGCGGGCGGCGGCTGTCACAGGGCGACCAGCACCTTGCCCCGGCTCTCCGCCCGGTCGCCGTAGAGGCTGCCGTAGGCGGCGGGGATGGCGTCGAAGCCGTGGTGGAGGGTGTGGTCGCAGACGACCTCGCCCCGGCGGACCCGGCTGCCGAGGTCGGCGTGGAGGTGCTTCCAGTTCTGGTCGGTGAACCACTCCAGCGAGAAGATCCCCCGGACCGTGGCGCGCGGGAACATCAGGTAGGGCAGCAGACGCGGCCCCGTCTCCTCGTTGCAGACCTGGGTCGCCCACTGCCAGCAGACCGCGACCTGGCTGCCGACGTTGAGCATGGAGAAGACCACGTCGGTGACGGTTCCGCCGAGGTTGTCGAAGTAGCGGTCGACGCCGTCGGGGGCCGCCCGGGTCAGCGCCTCGCGGACGGTGTCGGCACCGTCGGTGTGCCGGTAGACCACGACCGTGTCGAAACCCAGGGCGAGGAGGTACTCCGCCTTCTGCGGGGAGGAGGTGGTCCCGACGACCCGGGCGCCGGCGAGCGCGGCGAGCTGGCCGACGAGCGCGCCGACCGCGCCGGAGGCCCCGCTGATGACGAAGGTGTCCCCGGGCCTCACCGTCATGTACTTGGTGAGGGTGCCCCAGGCCGTCATGCCGGGGCCGCCCATCACGCTGAGCGCGGTCGTTAGGGGCAGGGCGTCGTCGTACCGGCCGGGGTCGAGTCTGCGGTAGGCCGGGAAGACCATCGGGAAGGTGCCGGTCCGCCAGGGCTCGGCCGCGCCCGTGGAGACGACATGGGAGCGCCAGCCGCCGAAGCCCTGCACGAGGTCGCCGACGCCGTGGGCGGCGCGCGGTCCGGCCGCCACCACCTCCATGATCGAGTCGGCGCCCATGTGGGAGCCGACGGGGGTGTCGAGGGCGATGCCCTGGAGGTAGGGGTCGACGGAGACGTACAGCGTGCGGAGCAGCATCTCGTCGGGGGCCAGGGCCACGTCGACGTCCTCGACGACCTTCTCGTAGACCCGGTCCACGTCCGGCACGCCTTCGACGTGCTCGCGGACGACCCATTTCTCGATCCTCATGTGCTCTTCCCTGTCGTGGTTGCGGCGGCGGTCCCGCAGTCGGTCGCTACGGGGATGACGCGGTGGGTCGGCGGGGGTGCCGTCCGGTCGAGCGACGCGGTGAAGGGCTTTCCGTCGTCGCGGCAGATGAACTGCGTGACGTGGCGTCCGGCGGCGGCGGCCCGGATCAGCCCGCCGGTCGTGGCCCAGACGCCGGACTGGTAGAAGTTGGCGAGGCCGGGCAGTCCCGGGCCGTGCTTCTTGACCAGCTCCTCGAGCTTCTCGCCGCTCTCCACGAAGGGCTGCCAGCCCAGCACCGTACCGTCGTAGTTGCCGGTGTAGCGGACCTGGGTGAGGGGGCTGGACACGTCCCGTACGACGATGGCGTCGCGGATGCCGGGGAAGCGTTGTTCCAGGAACTCCACAAGGGTCTCGCGTGCCCGCCGCTTGGCGGCGTAGTAGCCGCGGCCGTGGCGCACCGGCAGGGTGTGCAGCTCCTGCCCGCCCCGGGTACGGGTGACCTGCTCGGGGCCTTCGTCCAGGGCCCGCCAGGGGGCGATGTCGCTGAAGTAGGTCGCGTAGACGACGGTGGTGCCGTCCGGAGAGAGTTCGGGGTAATGGCGGCTGCGGAACTGGACGTTGACGCTGGCGTGGCGGATGCCGGTGAGCTTCGCCGCCGTGGCTTCGTCGAGCAGGTACGTCGTGCAGGGGTCGCCCTCGGGGAAGGGTCGGGAGAGACCGAGGAAGAGGGTGAAGTAGCCGGGGAAGACCATGCCGGGTTCCTGGATCGTCTCCGTGTAGAGCTTGCGGTACTCCTCTCCCAGGTAGGCGCCCCTGAGGAACTTCATGGTCGTGGTGTGGCCGTCGCAGGCCGACACCACGATGTCGGCGCGTAGTTCGCTGCCGTCGCTGAGCCGGACGCCGACCGCACGGTCGTCCTCCACGATCACCGTCTCGACCTTCGTGTTGTACGAGATCTGCCCGCCGAGGCGGCGGTAGCGGGCCTCGATCGAGCGGGCCAGACCCAGCGAGCCGCCTTCGGGGACGCCCGCGGAGAGGTTGGCGTGGGAGGCGAGCTGGAAGTGGAACGGGAGGACGGGGAAGTTGGGGTGTTTCTCGTACAGGATGAAGTTGAACGCCTCCCGCAGCAGCGGGTCCTGGAACTTCGCGGAGTACTCGGTCATCAGGACCGTGATCGTGGTGCGCACGGCGTTGACGTAGGGGAGGAACGAGGCGAGCATCCGCCAGCGCTCCAGCCGGCCCATCAGTCCGACGGGCTTGAGGAACGGGTAGACGGCAAGCGCCTTGCGGAAGCTGCGCAGTTGGGCGCAGAACCTGCGCACGGTACGGGCGTCGGCGGGCGAGATGGCGATGAGGTGGGCCTCCAGGCGGTCCGGGTCCGAGTAGAAGTGGACGGCCCGCCCGTCCCGTCCGCGCACGATGTTGAACACGTCGAAGTGGCGGATCTCCTTGCCCTGGAGGGCGCCCAGCTCCAGCCAGATCTGGTGCATCTCGTTGCCTGGGCCGCTGCCGAGGAGCCAGCTGACACAGGCGTCCAGGGTGAAGCCGCCGCGCTCCCAGGCGGTGCAGCAGCCGCCGGGCAGTTCGTGCATCTCCAGGATGTGGGTGCGGTAGCCGTTCATCCGGGCGTAGCAGCCGGTGGAGAGGCCGCCGAGCCCTCCCCCGATGATGATCATCGTTTCCCTGGGCCTCTGGGGGCCACCGGTGGTCCTGTCGGTCATGAACCGGTGTCCTCCCGTGCCGACCACCGGTCGAGCTGGGGCAGTTCTCCCAGCATGCCGGGGTGCCAGGGCTCGGCTCCCTCGCTCTCCCAGGCCCGGAACTCCAGGCCCAGTTCGCGGCAGAGGTACTGGACGGCGAAGCGGCCGGTGGAGGCGGCGCGGATCAGGCCGCCCATGCCGACCCACTGTCCGGCCATGGAGAAGCCCCTCAGGCCGGGGAGCCGCATCCGGTCCTTGCCGACCAGGCGGGCGGCGACGTCGTCGGCGTCCGAGAATGCCTTCCAGGCGAGGATCGAGCCGTGGTGGTTGCCGGTGTAGCGGTGGGTGGTGGCGGGTGAGGCGATGTCGACGAGGTCGATGCGGTCGTTGATGCCCGGGTGGCGGTGTTCCAGGAAGGTGCGGACGAAGTCGGCCACCTCGTGCTTGCGGCCGCGGTACTCCCTGCGGCTGCGGGTGCGCAGCTCCTTCCAGTAGGTGTAGTCGCTGAAGTAGGTGCAGTGCAGGACGGAGCGGCCCGGGGGTGCGAAGCCGTCGGAGTAGCGGGAGCGGGCCTGGACGACCAGGCTGTTCTGGAGGGCGCCGGGGAGGCGCTTGCCGTCCTCGTCGGCCAGGAGGTGGGTGGTGCTGTGGGCCTCATCGGGGTCGAAGTCGCCGCGCAGGCCGACGAAGGCCGAGACGACCGCGGGGAAGAGCGTGCCGGGGCGCTCGATGAGGTCGTTGTAGAGCTTGTCGATCCGGGGGCTGGTGTAGCGGCCGTCGAGCAGTCCGTGGACGGTGGTGCGGCCGTCGCAGGCGGAGACGATGTGCTCGGCGAAGTACCTTCTGCCGTTGCGGAGTTCGATGCCGATCGCGCGGTCGTTCTCGACGAGGATCCTCTCCGTGCGGGCCCGGTAGGTGATCTCTCCGCCCAGGCCCAGGTAGCGGTCCTCGATCGAGCGGGACAGCCCGAGTGAACCGCCCTGCGGGAAACCGGCGTTGAGGTGGTGGGCCGCCGCCATGTTGAACAGGTACGGCAGGAGCGGGAAGCCCTCCGGGTCCTGGAAGAAGATGTTGCGGAAGGCCCGGCGCAGCAGCGGGTCCTGGAATCGGTCGGCGAAGACGTGCATCGGGGTGGCGGCCGTGCGCCAGAAGAGCCGGAAGGCCGGCAGCACCGTGCGCAGGGTCGCCGCCCGCTCCCGTACGGTCCGCAGGGCGGGGGCGGTGAGGAACGGGTACAGCTCGATGGCGGTGAACCGCCGCAGATCGCGGGTGAAGGCCCGGATCAGGGGGGCGTCGGCGGGTGAGAGGGCCAGCAGGTGGGCCTCCAGCCGGTCGGGGTCGTTGTAGAAGGTGACCGAGCGGCCGTGCTCGTCCTCGACCTTGTTGAACAGCTCGAAGTTGGTGACGGTCTTCCCGTCGAGCGCGCCCAGCTCCCGCCAGATCTGATGGGCGTCGTTGCCGGGCGCGGTACCGATGAGCCACTCGATGCAGTAGTCGAAGAGGTAGCCGTCCCTCGACCAGGCGGTGCAGCAGCCGCCGGGCAGCACGTGCTTCTCGAAGATCCGGGTCCTGGCGCCGCTCATCTGCGCGTAGCAGCCGGTGGAGAGGCCGGCCACTCCCGCGCCGATGACGATGACGCGGGCCGGGGTGCCGGGGGTGCGCTCGCGGCTGCCCCAGTCGTCGACGGTGTCCTTCCTGGTGGTGGTGTCAGTCGCCATGGGCCGCGCCTCCCGTCAGCGCGGTGCGGATCAGGGCGGCGTTGCGGGGGAGGTGTTTGGGGTCGAGCATGTCGGCGTGGAGGCCGAAGCCGCGCAGGACCACGGTGGTGGCGGTGGAGCTGCCGTGCCAGCTGCCGTGCTGTCCGGCCGCGTAGAGGGCGGCCTTCTCCTGGTCGGTGATCACGCTGACCGGTGCGTCGACCGTTCCGGTGTTCGGGGTGCGCCCGCAGAAGGTGAGGTACTCGGCGGCGTGGACGAGGGTCTCCTGGGCGACGGCCTCCGATCCGGTGTGTTTGCGGAGGTGGTCGGCGAGTTCGGCCTCGAAGTGGCGGATGCCCTCGTCTCCGGGCTCGTAACGCTCCATGATGCGGCGGGAGTCGAGGATGACGACATGGCCCACCCGGCGTCCGCGCCGCTCCAGCTCCTTGGCGGTCTCGAAGGCCAGGTTGCCGCCGAGGGAGTAGCCGAGGAGCAGGCAGGGACCCTCGGGGCGGGCAGTCTCGACGAGGTCGGCGTAGCGGGCCACCTTGTCGTCGCCCGGGAGGTAGTTGAAGCCGATGACGGCGTACTCGGGGAGTTGGGCGGCCAGACCCCGGTAGACCAGTCCGTGGCCGCCGGCGGGCGGGAAGCAGAAGAGGGGCGGTGACTGGCCGGCGTTGAAGGTGAGGGAGGGGAGTTCGTCGGTGCTGGTGCTGTGCAGGACCTCCTGGACGGTGGCGGCCATGCCGTGGAGGGTGGTGACCTGGTAGAGGCGGCTGACGGGGACGCTGACACCGAACTCGGTGCGCAGATGGTGGAGCAGCTCGATGAGCTTGATGGAGGAGCCGCCCATCTCGAAGAAGTCGTCCTCCAGGCCGACCTGTTCGAGGCCGAGCAGCGTCTTCCAGTGCCGGGCCACGCTGATCTCGTAGAGGGTCACCGGCTCCTCGTGGCTCCGCTCGCCGGTCTCGGCCCGGGGTGCGGGCAGAGCGGCGATGTCGACCTTGCCGTTGGCGGTGAGCGGCAGGGCGGGCAGTTCGACGAAGTACGCCGGGATCATGTACGAGGGGAGCGCCCCGGCCAGGTGGCGGCGCAGGGCCCGGCGGTCGAGCGCGGCGCCGGGTGCCGGTACGCAGTAGGCGCAGAGCGCGGCCTCTCCCCCGGTGTCGGTGGTGACGGTGACGACGGCGCGGGCGAGTGGGGGCCACTGGGCGAGGTGCGCCTCGATCTCACCGATCTCGATGCGGTGGCCGCGCAGTTTGACCTGGCCGTCGGTGCGGCCGAGCAGATGGACGCGGCCGTGGGCGTCCCAGCGGGCGATGTCTCCGGTCCGGTAGAGCCGTTCGGGCCGGGCTCCGGGGCGTTTGCTCAGCGTACGGGTGATGAAGCGGTCCGCTGTCTGCTCGGGCTCTCCGGCGTATCCGAGGGCCACACCGTCGCCGCCGATCCACAGTTCGCCGGGGACCTGGGGCGGAACCGGTTCGCCGTGGGCGTCCAGGATGTGCAGGGTGCTGTTGGGCAGGGGGCGGCCGATCGGGACCATGAGGCCGGGTTCCAGATCGTCGACGGGCCCTTCGAAGCAGGCGCTGTCGATGGTGGCCTCGGTGAGGCCGTAGGAGTTGACGAGCCGGGTCGCCGGTCCGCACAGCTCGCTCAACCGCTGGTACTCCGCTACTTTCCAGGCGTCCGAGCCGACCACCAGGAGCCGCAGGAAGTCCAGCCGCAGCCCTTCACGCTCGCAGTGGTCCATCAGGCCGCGTACGACTGCGGGGACGAACTCCGCGCAGTCGACCCGTTCCTGACGCATCGTCCGGTAGAGCCGGGCTGTGTCGAAGAGCAGGTCCCGGTCGGCCAGGACGAGGCTGCCGCCGGAGCAGAGCGCGCGGACCAGGTCACCGGTGAACACGTCGAAGGACGGCTCGGCCATCTGGAGGTGCGTTTGGACCTCCGTCTCCAGTCGGTACTCCTGGCGCCAGGCCCCGTAGGCGGAGGCGAGGTTGCGGTGGCTGACGCGGACGGCCTTGGGGCGGCCGGTGGAGCCGGAGGTGGTGATGACGTACGCGGTCGAGTGCGGGGACGGGTCCGGCGGGGGCCCGTCGGGGTGCGGCTCGGTTGCGTGCAGGTCGTCGAGGGTGAGGGTGATGACCGGGAGCGCTGCCGTCTCCTCGCGCGCGGGTTCGCCGGAGACGATGACGACGGTGGCTCCGGTGGTCCGGACGAGGTGGGCGATCCGGTCGGCGGGCTGGTCGGGGCGGAGCGGCAGATAGGCGCCGCCTGCCTTCAGCACGGCGAGCAGGGTGACGATCAGCTCGGGCGACTTGTCCAGGCGGACGACGACCACCGAGCCGTCCCCGACGCCCAGGGTGCGCAACCGGGCGGCCGTGTCGGCGGCCCGTCGCTCCAGCTCCGCGTAGGTGAGGCGGCGTGCTCCGCCGCCCGGCAGCGGCATGGTCACGGCGACGGAGGCGGGGTCGGCCGCGGCGACCTCGCCGATCAGCACGTGGACCGGTGTGAAGGGGGCATCGGCGGCCTCCGGGGGCAGCGCGGGGCGGCTCCACTCGCCCACCAGATGTTCGCGCTCGCTGTCGTCGAGCATCTCCAGCCGGGACGCGGGGTGTTCGCCGGGCACCCGGGTCATGTCGTCGAGCAGGCGGGTGTAGTGGGCGGCCATGCGGCGCATGGTCTGCGGGAGGAAGAGGTCGGTGTTGTACTTGAAGACGCAGTGGAAGCGGTGGTCCGACTCGTCCTCGTAGGCGGAGAGGGTGATGTCGAACTGTCCTTCTTCCTCGGGGAGTTCGATGTACTCCAGCCGGTAGCCGTACTGCTCGGTGGCGACCTTGTGGGTGAGGAGGATGAACATCGCCTGGAAGACGGCCGAGCGGCTGGGGTCGTGCTGGAGCCCCAGTTCGTCGACGAGCAGGACGAACGGGTACTCCTGGTTGTCCAGTCCGCCGAGGACGGTCCGGCGGACCTGTTCCAGGAGGTCCGCCACGCTCGGGTCGCCGGTGAGGTCGGCGTGGAGCGGGAGCGGGTTGACGAAGTAGCCGTAGACGGAGGCGAGGTCCTGCCGGGTTCGGCCGGTGACCGGGGAGCCGACGACGATGTGGTCCTGGCCGGAGTAGCGGTGGAGCAGCAGGTAGTAGGCGCTGAGCAGCACCATGAACGGGGTGACGTGGCGGGCGCGGGCCAGGGCGTGGACGCGGGCGCTGAGTTCGGGGTCGAGCGCGAAGAACTCGGAGGCCCCGTTGTGGGTCTGGACGGCCGGGCGGGGCTTGTCGGTGGGGAGGTCCAGGAGCGGGACCTCGGCGGGGAGGTGGGAGCGCCAGTAGTCGAGCATTCCGGCGGCCTCACGCCCGGCGAGGAAGGTGTTCTGCTGGTTGAGGAAGTCGAGGTAGCGGGCTTCGACCGGAGGCAGTTGGGGTTCCTGTCCCTGCCGCAGGGCCTCGTAGACCTGGAAGAGTTCCTCGATGAAGGTGAAGGTGGAGATGGCGTCCGAGACGATGTGGTGGACGGCCTTCATGATGACCCAGCGGTCGTGGCCGCGCTTGAAGAGCCGGAACCGGACCAGCGGGTCGCGGGCGAGGTCGTAGGGCTTGCGGTACTCGGCGACGATGGTGGCGTGGATGGTCTCCCACTCCTCGCCCTGGACGTCGTGGAGGGCGAGATCGGGCACCACGTCCTCGGAGACCCGCTGCACGGCCTGCCCGTCCTCCAGCAGGAAGTTGGTGCGCAGGGCGGGGTGGCGGGCGATGAGGCGGCGTACGGCCTCGAACATCAGGTCCGGTTCGAGGGCGACGTTCACCTCGACGGCTCCGCCGATGTTGTAGGCGTAGCCGTCGGGGTTGAGGTGCTTGAGGAACCAGAGCGCCTTCTGGTTCTGGGTGAGCGGGTAGCGGGTCGGGTCCTCGTGGAGGGTGGCGGAGCGGTCCGCGGCGTCGGTGTCATCGGCCGAGGCCAGCTCCAGCAGACCGTCGTGGAGCTGTGCGGCCAGTTCGCCGGCCGGGGTCCCGCTGAGGAGGGCGACCACGGGCAGGGCGACGCCGAGTTCGGCGTGGATACGGGCCCGCAGCTCCATCGCCAGCAGTGAGTCCAGGCCCAGTTGGCCGAGGCCTTCGGCGGGGTCGATGCGGTCCGTGCCGGTGCGCAGGACGGCGGCGGAGAGGGCGGCGAAGCGTTCGGCCACCAGGGAGCGGCGCCCCTCCTCGTCGGCGGTGCGGAAGGTGTCGAGGAAGCCGCTGCCCCGGTCGGTGTCCGGGGGCGGGGCGGCGGCCGCGGCGAGTTCGGTGACGAGGAGGGGCGGGGAGGGGTACCAGGCCAGGAAGGTGGGCCAGTCGACGACGGTGGCGATGACCAGCTGGGCGTGGTCCTGGCCGAGGACGCGTTCCAGGACGGCCATGCCCGCGTCGGGGGCGAGGGAGCTCATGCCGCGGCTGTGCAGGTAGTGGTCGACCAGGCCGAGTTCCTCGATCATCCCGGTGGCCCAGGGGCCCCAGTCCAGGCTGAGGGCGGGCAGCCCCTGGGCCCGGCGGTGGTGGGCGAGGGCGTCGAGGAAGGCGTTGCCCGCCGCGTAGTTGGTCTGTCCGGCGGTGGTCAGCAGGGAGGCGACCGAGGCGAAGAGGACGAAGTGGTCGAGCGGTTCGTCGCGCAGGTGGCGGTGGAGGAGGTGGGCGCCGATGGTCTTGGGGTCGTGCACGGCGTCGAAGGCGGGCCGGTCCAGGTCGGTCACGAGGGTGTCGCGGACCTGTCCGGCGAGGTGGAACACCCCGCGTACAGGCGGGTGTCCGGCGCGCCGGTAGCCGTCCAGCCAGCCGGTCAGGGCGTCCTCGTCGGTGATGTCGAGCGGGGCCAGGACGGCCTGGGCCCCGAGCGCCTCCAGCTCACGGAGGAGGGCCACCGCCCGCCCCTCGGCGGTGGCGGGGTCGGTGGAGCCCCACTTCTCCCGTGCGGGCACCGGCGTACGCCCCATCAGGACGATCCTGCGTGCCCCGCGCCGGACCAGGGTGCGGCAGAGCAGTCGGCCGAGGGCCCCGAAGGCACCGGTCACCAGATAGCTGCCGTCGGCCCGCAGCCGTGGCGGGAGGGGCCGGGTGAGGCCTTCGGCCCGGCGGAGGCGGCTGGTGCGGCGTACGCCCGCGCGCAGGGCGATCTCCTCCTCGTCATCGGCCAGCACCTCGCGCAGCAGCGCCTCGGCCTCGGCCCTGGCCCCCTCCGGTCCCGGCCGCCGCTCGGGGTCCAGGTCGATCAGCTTGCCGGGGTGGTCGGTCAGCTCCTGGTGGCGCAGGACGCGGCCGACGCCCCAGGCGGGCGCCCCCAGGGGTTCGACGGGCTCGTCGGGCAGGGCGGGCTGGGCGCCCCGGGTGACGACGTGCAGCCGACCGCCTCCTCCCCGGGCGAGCAGGGTGCGGGCCAGGGCGATCAGGGAGTACGATCCCGGGCCCGCGTGGTCCCGTACGGCCTGCCGGTCGCAGTCGGCGAGCGCGGGCCGGTCCAGGTTCCACAGGTGCAGGACGGTGCCCCTGAACGGCTCGCTGTCGCGGTCCAGCTCCGCGAAGAGGCGTTCCAGGTCCTCGGTGGAGCCGGGGTCGACCGTGTACGAGCCGTCCGGTCCCGCTCCGGCGTACGCCTCGCCCCGGCGCACCAGGTGGCAGCGTTCGCCCCGGGCCGCGGCGAGGGCGGCGAAGGCGTCCGCGACGCCCTGGGTGTCGGCCAGGAGCAGCCAGCCGTGGGTGCGGGCCGCTATGACGGCGGGCGCGAGCGGTTCCTCCTCCGTCAGCGGCGGGCACGGTGTCCAGACGGTCTCCGCGAGCCAGGAGTCGATGGTGGTGCGGGCGACGGCGGTGGCCGCCTTCTCCACGTCGGCGGCCCGGAACCCCTCGATCCGGCCGAGCGGCGTGCCGTCGTCCCCGTACAGGGCGAGGTCTCCCAGGGTGGTGTCGGCGTCGGCGGGGCGCAGGGTGGCGTGCACCCAGAGCGGCCGGTCCCCGATCGGTTCGAGGGCGACCTCGGCCAGCGAGAGCGGCAGCCTGATGCCCGCGCCGGGTGCCGCGTCCTGGAGGAGCTGCGGGGTCAGCAGGGCCTGGAAGCAGGCGTCGAGGAGGACCGGGTGGAGGTGGTGGCCCGCGGCGTCGACCGGCTCGGGCGGGCGGATCCGGGCCAGGACCTCTCCGGGGGCGATCCACACCTGCTCGATGGCCCGGAAGGCGGGGCCGTAGTGGTAGCCCAGCCCGGCCAGGGCCGCATAGCACTCGGGGCCTTCGAGGCGGCGGACCGCACGGGCGCGGATCGCGTCGGCGTCGAGCGGCGGGCCGGTCGGGCGGCGCCGGCCGGTGCGGACGACCCCGGCGGCGTGGACGGCCCGCTCCCCGTCGTCCCCGGTGGCGGGCGAGGCGATGGTGAAGGCGGCGTCCTCCAGGGAGAGCGCCACCTCCACGGTCCGGTCCTCGCCGTCCGGGAGGAAGAGGGCCTTGCGCAGGTCGATGTCGGCGAGGACGGCGGAGGTCCCGCCGGTGAGCCGCAGGGCGGCCTGGGTCGCCATCTCGATGTAGCCGGCGGCGGGGAACACCACGGTGTCCTGGATGCGGTGGTCGGCCAGGTAGGGCAGGGACTCGGTGTCCAGGCGGGTCTGCCAGGCCGGTTCGGTGCGGTCGGTCCGGCGGCCGAGGAGCGGGTGGTCGATGTGGCCGAGGCGGACCCGTGCGACGGCCGGGGGTTCGGTCCAGTGCCGGTCGCGGCGGAAGGGGTGCGGGGGCAGCGTGACGGGCCGTCCGGCGGGCTGGAGGACGTCCCAGTCGATGTCGGCGCCCAGGTTGTGGAGCGAGGCGAGGGAGAGCGCGAACCGTTCGCTCTCGTCCTCCTGGCGGCGGATCGAGGGCAGCGTCACCCCGGACGCCCCGGCGGTCTGAAGGCACTCACGGATGGCGTGGCCGAGGACGGGGTGCGGGCCGATCTCCAGGAAGACGTGGTGGCCGTCGGCGGCGAGCCGGTCGACGGCGGCCCGGAACCGCACGCGCTCGCGAACGTTCTGCCACCAGTAGGCGGCGTCCAGCTCGCCGCCCCGGGCCAGGCCCTCGGCTCCGGTGAGGTAGAGCGGGAGGCGGGCGGGGCGGGGTTCCAAGGGGGCCAGAGAGGTGAGCAGTTCGTCCTTGATCCGCTCCATCCCGACGCTGTGGTACGGGACTTCCACGGTGAGGAACTTGGCGAACAGCTGCTCGGCCCCCAACTCCCCGGCCAGCAGGGCCAGGGCGTCCGCGTCCCCGGCCAGCGTGAGGGAGGCCGGGCTGTTGACGGCGGCGATCGACACCCGGTCCCGGTAGGGGCGCACGCGCCGCTCCGCCTCGTCCTCGGTGAGCGCCACCGCGAGCATGGTGCCCGTCCCCGCCAGGGTCTGCTGGAGGCGGCTGCGGTGCACCGCGATCCGGGCGGCGTCGCGGAGGGAGTAGACGCCCGCCTCGTAGAAGGCGGCGATCTCACCGGTGCTGTGTCCGACGACGGCGTCCGGGCGCACGCCGTACGCCTTCCACAGGGCCGCGAGACCGACCTGGACGGCGAAGTTGGCGGGCTGCGCAAGCCAGGTCTCGGCCATGCGGGAGGCGGGCTCGTCGGCGGTCATCTCCTCGATCAGGGACCAGTCGGCGAACTCCCTGATCGCACGGTCGCAGGCGGTGACCGCTTCCCTGAAGACGGGTTCCTCGCAGAGGAGTTGGCGGCCCATCCCCCACCACTGGGGGCCCATGCCGGTGAAGACCCACACCAGGCGGCGCGCCTCGGCGTCCCGCGCGCGGTCCAGGACGATCCGGGGGTGGCTCTCGCCGCGCGCGTGGGCGGCGAGCGCCTCGTCGAGGGAGGCGCGGGAGGTGTGGACGACGGCGAGCCGGTGCGGGAGGTGCTGGCGGCGGTGGGCCAGGGTGTGGCCGAGGTCGGGCAGGGCCACGGGCGGGCCGTTCTCGCCGGCCAGCTCGGCGCGGATGCCCGCGGCCAGCTCGGGGAGTGCGTCGGGGTGCCGGGCGCTGAGCGGCAGGATGCTCCAGGCCCGTTCGGCGGGGGACGCGGTCTCCTCCGCGGGCTGCGGGGCCTCCTCCAGGACGACATGGGCGTTGGTCCCGCCGAACCCGAACGAGTTCACGCCCGCCCGGGCGGGCCCGTCGTGCTCGGGCCAGGGGGTGGGCCGGGTGGGGATCTCGTACGGCAGCGAGGCCGGGTCGATGGCGGGGTTGAGGCGCTCCAGGTTGATGTGGGGCGGGATGTGGCGGTGTTTCAGGCTCAGGACGGTCTTGATCAGCCCGGCGATCCCTGCGGCGGACTCGGTATGGCCGATGTTGGTCTTCACGGAGCCGACGTACGCGCGGGCCCCCGGCCTGCGCCCGACGGCCAGGGCACGGGCCAGGGCCGTGGCCTCGATCGGGTCTCCGACCGGGGTGGAGGTGCCGTGGGCCTCCATGTACTGGAGTTCGCCGGGCGCGATGCCCGCCTCGGCGCAGACGCGGCGGATGAGGGAGACCTGCGCGTCGGGGTTGGGCACGGTGATGCCGTTGGTGTGGCCGTCCTGGTTGACCCCGCTGCCGAGGATCACCGCGTGGATCCGGTCCCCGTCGCGGACGGCGTCCTCCAGCCGCTTCAGTGCCACCAGGCCGACGCCCTCGGCCCGTACATAGCCGTCGGCGCCCGCGTCGAACGTACGGGAGCGGCCCTCGGTCGAGAGGAAGCCGCCCTTCGTCTCCGCGATCGTGTACTGCGGGGCCAGGTTCAGCAGGGTGCCGCCGGCCAGCGCGAGGTCGGTCTCGCCCCTGGCCAGGGCCTGGCAGGCGAGGTGGACGGCGACCAGGGAGGAGCTGCACGCGGTGTCGACGGAGAGGCTGGGGCCGCGGAAGTCGAAGCAGTACGAGATCCGGTTGGACACCATCGTCATCATGGTGCCGGTCGCGGTGTGCGCGGCCAGCGAGGTGAAGCCCAGGTCCGCGAACTGGAGGATCTTGTAGTCCAGGGTGAACGCGCCGACGTAGACGGCGACGTTCTCACCGGCCAGGTCGGCGGGGCGCTGGCCGCCGTCCTCCAGGGTCTCCCAGGCCACCTCCAGCAGCTTGCGCTGCTGGGGGTCCATGTGATCGGCCTCGCGGGGGCTGATGCCGAAGAACGCGGGGTCGAACTCGTCGAAGCCGTCGATGTATCCCCCGCGGCCGCCGACGAGGCGGCCGGGTTTGTCGCGGAACCGGCTGCCGAGTGTGGTGATGTCGTACCGGTCGGGCGGGGTGGGCGTGATGCAGTCCTTGCCCGCCATCAGGTTCCGCCAGAACGTCCGGTGGTCCGAGGCTCCGCCGGGGAAGCGGCAGCCCATACCGACGATCGCCGTCTTCTGACGTAGCGCGCCGGTGTTCGTCTCGATCGCGTCGGCCATGTCTGACTCCTCACGTCGTGTTGGAGCTCCGGGAGTTGGCATCCGGTCCGGCCGGGTCGGCCGGTGGCGGGCGTCGCCGCCACGGGTGCAGGGTGCTGGCGGCGATCTCGCCGGTGGCGGGGAAGGAGGCCGGGTCGTGGAGGCCGACGGCGGCCGGTTCGCGTCCGGGGTGCCAGGTGAAGCTGCCGAAGAGGTGGTCCCAGCACGAGAGGTCGGAGCCGTAGTGGCCGGCTTCGGACAGGTCGGTGCTGTGGTGCAGGCGGTGCTGTTCGGGGCTGGCCAGCAGGTGGTTGAACCGGCCGATGCGGACGTCGATGTTGGCGTGGACGAAGTAGCCCTGGGCGACGACGAAGAGCCCCGTCACCAGCACGGCCGAGCGGGAGAATCCGGCCAGCGCCAGGGTCAGCTGGACCAGGCTCTGGGCGATCACGACGTCCAGCACGTGGTTGACGCCGTTGTTGGCGACGTTCACCTTCTGCGGGACGTGGTGGACCCCGTGCAACCGCCACAGGAGGGCGCTGGTGTGGCCGAGCCGGTGCACCAGGTAGCTGACGAGCGATCCGGCCAGCAGGGCACCCGGGATCTCGGCCCAGAGATGGTGGCCGCGCTCGTCGGCCGCGATCCATCCCACTGCCGCCGTGACCAGAAGCTGCGCCAGTCCGCTTCCGGCCATGGTGAGCAGAAAGTAGACGCCGTACCAGCGCCACTCGTCCTTTCCCGGGTGCCAGCTCCGCTCATAGGGAATCAGCCGTTCGAGAACGGCCAAATATATAAGGGTCCCGACGAGGAAAAGAGGGCTCACGACGGCCGGGTCCCAGCGCAGGACCAGGGCAGCCGCACCTACCAGGACAACAGCCAGCAGGAGCAGCGGGTATGCGACCACACGAAGGGCGCGGAGCACGAGGATTCCGACCGCGCCTTTCTCGCCATTCCCCCCGCTCTCTCCACCCGTATAACCAACCGAATCGATCTCGCCATCGGCGGACCGCCCGTACTCGTCCATCCGTGACCCCCCACAGGTGATGCGATCCAGGAGCACACACCGCTCACATCACATCGATGCAGCTCAAGGGTGCCCGAGGGAGCGGTGGACGCCCCGGGGCGCGAGCGGCGACTCATGCACCGAACCTTTACGGACACCCGGCTCCGATGGAATCGGGCCATGGCGTAAGTCGATCCCCCAATCCCATCGACCCAGATCATTCATTTCCGATTCCTGAGCCTTCTAACCACCACATCGACGCCGAATTGACGGACACCCCATCGACATTGAAAGCGGAATGCGGGGAATCCCTTACAAAGCATTGGTGGGTAAATTTATAGGAGGAATTCCCTCATAGGATCATCGCCGCGTCGCGGGACGGGCGCGCGCGAATGCGCTGTGCAGCACACCCCTACGCGAAGGAGCGCGATCGGGAGGGGCCGTGCGCGGTCGGCCGGGGCCACGCCCTGCGGGCCGGGGGCGGTGCGCCCGCGCACACGTCAGCGCGCGGAGGCCTTTCCCGGGTGGGTCCGCCCTGCGATGATCGGCGCCGAACCGCACACCCGCCCCGGGGCCGGGCCGCGGTGACGCAACTGTCGGCGCCACGACCGCGACCCGGCCCGGGCGCCCGAGCGAGGGAGTCTCCTTGACGTACGACGTCAGCACAGTACGCGCGCAGTTCCCCGCCCTCCGTGCCGGTACGGCACACTTCGACGGGCCCGGCGGCACGCAGACCCCGGCCCCCGTCATCGCGGCCTTCACCGAGGCGCTGGCCCGACCGCTGTCGATCCGGGGGGCCACCCTGCCCGGGGAGGTCCATGCGGAGACCATCGTCGGTGACTTCCGGCAGGCGCTGGCGGATCTGCTGGGCGCGCAGCCGGACGGGATCGTCTTCGGACGCAGCTCGACCCAGCTCACGTACGACATCTCCCGTGTCCTGTCGCAGAGTTGGGCGCCGGGCGACGAGGTGGTGGTCAGCCGGCTCGACCACGACGCCAACATTCGGCCCTGGGTGCAGGCGGCCGAGCGGGCGGGGGCGGTGGTGCGGTGGGCGGAGTTCGACCCGGCCACCGGGGAGCTGCCCACGGAGGCCGTCGGCGCGCTGCTGACCGAGCGGACCCGGCTGGTGGCCGTGACCGGTGCCTCCAACCTCATCGGCACCCGGCCGGACCTTCCCTCGATCGCGGAACTGGTCCACCGGGCCGGTGCGCTGTTCCACGTGGACGGGGTGCACCTGACGGCCCACGACTTCGTGGACGTGGAACGGCTCGGCGCCGACTTCTTCGTCTGCTCCCCGTACAAGTTCTTCGGCCCCCACCACGGGGTGCTGGCCGCCCGCCCCGAACTGCTGGAGACCCTGCGGCCCGACAAGCTGGCCCCCTCCACCGACGCCGTCCCCGAGCGCTTCGAGCTGGGCACCCTGCCGTACGAGGTACTGGCCGCCACCCGGGCCGCCGTCGACTTCATCGCGGACCTGGGATCCGGCGCCGCGGCGGCCGGGCGGCGGGAGCGGCTGCGCTCCGCCTACACGGCGATCGGCGCCCACGAGAGCGCCCTGCTGGAGACCCTGGAGAAGGCGCTGGCCGAGCTGGGCGGGGTGAGGGTGCACTCCCGGGCCGCCGAGCGCACACCCACGCTGCTGCTCAGCTTCGAGGGCCGGGACGCCTCCGACGCGTACCGCTCCCTCGCCCGCTCCGGTGTCCACGCCCCGGCCGGTTCCTTCTACGCCCTGGAGGCCTCCCGCCACCTCGGGCTGGGTGACGACGGCGGGCTGCGCGTGGGGCTGTCCCCGTACAACGACACGAAGGACGTGGAGCGGCTGCTGACGGGTCTGGCGGAGTTCCTGGGCTGAGGAGGCGGGCCGGGCAGGGGGCGAGGACTCCGTGCCCGGCCTGGCGTCGGAAGGCGGCCCTTGACGAGCCGCTGTCCGCCCCTCGGCCGGCGACCTGAAGCGTTCCCGGTCCCGGTCCCGGCCGGGGGCCCGGCTCGGGGCCGTACGGGGATCATCGACGGCTGATGGCCGCGAGCGCCTCCAACGCCTCGGCCAGGCCGGAGGGATGGCGTGTCCCCGGCGGCAACTGCCCGGCCCAGCCCGGCCCGGCGGCCAGCACGACCGGCCGCCGCCTGGCTCCCCGTACGCCCCACTCGATGGACTCCACCCGCGCCACCAGCGCCCGGCTCGCGGTGGACCGGGACTGGGCCCAGAGCACGACGGCTGCGGGGCCCGTACGCCGTACCGCCTCCGCCATCGCCTCCACGGGGAGGGCCGCACCGAACATCCTTACGGGCAGCCCCTGTTGGGCCAGTCCGGCGGCGAGCGCCTCCAGGGCCAGCGTATGGCTCTCCTCCGGGGTGCAGGCCAGGAGGGAGACGCCGGCACCCGAGCGGGGCACACCCGGTGAGGCGGCCCTGCGCAGTGCGCTGGAGACATGCCAGGACAGCAGGTGCTCGACCTCGACGTACCGCTCGCCCGCGGTCTCCCACTTGCGGCCGACGGCATGCAGCGTCGGCATGATGACCGAGTCCCAGGCGGCAAGCAGCCCGTGCCGCTCGATGGCCGCACTCAGCAGCTCGTCCATCGCCCGCGCGTCCAGCCGGACGGCCGCCCTGGCCAGCCCGCGGCACTCGCGGCGGACCCGGCCGACCGGCAGCGCCCCGGGGGCACGGGAGGCCCGCTCCCCCGCCCCTCCCGTCCGCTCGTCCGGGCCCGCGGCGGGCGGAGCGGGCCGGGAGGTGGCCGCCAGGACCGCGCGGGCGGCCTCGGCCGGGGGCATTCCCGCGTTCGTCAGGCCGCACATGCGCTCCAGCAGCCGGACGTCGGCCGACGTCCACCGCCGGTGCCGGCCGCCCTCACGGCGGGCCGGGCCGATCCCGTAGCGGCGGTCCCACGAGCGCAGGGTCGTCGGCGCCACCCCCAGCAGTCGGGCCACCGCCCCGGTGGTGAGGCCACCTTCGGCGGGCGATTCGGTGAGTGTGACCGCGTCGTCCATACAGCCACCATACGACGCAGAAACGATGCATGTTGCCTGGCGTCTCGCCACCCGGTTGCCTGTTGATCACGGGTGACGGTCCGCGCGGGAGGCGGCCCGTCCGGTCGACCACCGCGCCTGCCGCCCCCGTACGAGCGGCAGCCGACCTGCGGCTGAGCGGAGAGGACGGACAGACATGGCGGCGCTCCTGAGCCCGGCCGGCCCGACGGCCGTAGTGGCCACGATGCCTGCGGTGACCACAGTGCCGGCGGCGGTCGCGGTGCCTGCCGCCCGTGCGGCGGACCGCCCCGAGGCCCCGGCCTCCGACCGGGCCTCCGACCGCGCCGAGTCGGAGCGGCTGGCCACGGGGTTCGTGCGCGGTGACGAGGAGACCTTCGCCCTGGTGTACCGCCGGTGGGGCACGCTGGTGTACGCGCTGGCGGCACGGTCCCTGGGGGACGCCCGGGAGGCCGAGGACGTGGCGCAGCAGACCTTCCTCGCCGCGTGGCGGGGCCGCCACGGCTACCATCCGCTCCGCGGACCGCTGCCCGGCTGGCTGGTCGGCATCGCCCGCCGCAAGATCGCGGACGCCCATGCGGCCCGTTCCCGGCGGACGGAGCTGGCCGCCGCGCAGGCGGCGCGCGAGTCCGCCGACGCACCCGGGACGGCCGAGCCGCCCGAGGCGGCGCTCGACCGGGTGCTGGTGTCGCAGGAGCTGAGCAAGCTGCCCCCGGTCCAGCGGGACATCCTCCGTCTGGCGTTCTTCGACGACCTCACCCATGTCCAGATCGCCGAGCGGACCGGGCTGCCGCTCGGCACGGTGAAGAGTCACGCCCGGCGCGCGATGGCGCGCATCCGGCGCTCGATGACGGACGGCTCAGCGACGGACGGCCTCGCGACGGGCGGCTCCGCCGCATAGGGCTGTGCGAACGCTCTCCGGTCGGGCCGACCGGCGGGAGACGGCAGAACGGGGGGCGACGAAGAGGAGAGGGCAATGAATCTGAGCGACGAACTCCCCCTGGACCACCGGCTCGCGACCGTCTACCGGATCGGAGCGGGGCTCTGCGGAGTCATCCTTCTGGTCTTCGGCATCCTGGGCTTCACCAATCGGCTGGGCTTCTTCGACACCAACGGCTCGCAGGTGGCCGGTCTGTCGACGAACGGCCTGCTGAGCCTGATCTCCGTCGTCGTGGGTCTGGTCCTGATGGCCGGGGCGGCGGCCGGCGGGAACGTCGCCTCGACGGTGAACATGGCGGTCGGCACCCTCTTCCTGCTCAGCGGGTTCGTCCACATCTTCATCCTGGACAAGGGCGCCAACATCCTGGACTTCGGGATGTCCAACGTGATCTTCAGCTTCGTGATGGGGCTGCTGATCCTGACCTTCGGGATGTACGGGCGGGTCACCGGCGGGCTGCCGCACGACAACCCGTACTGGCGTCGCCGCCACCCCGAGCAGGCTGCCCGTGAGGACGCGGCCCGCGGCCGGGGAGCGGCCGCCGACGGACCGCCCCGACTCACCGGCGGCGCGGGGTCGCACCCGGCCGCCCGGTCGACCGGGCCCCGGCTGCCCGGGGCCTGAGAGGTCAGAAGCGCCCTGGGGTACGGGGCCCTGGGGCGCACATGTCCGGGCCTGCGTCATACCGTGCGGTAGCGGGCGTTGAACCAGGAGAAGACACCGAAGGCGACCAGGCCGGCGGCGATGACCCCCAGGAGCCACGGTCCGACGGGCGCCTCCGCGAAGGAGCGGAGGGTGTCGTCCATCCCCTTGGTCCGACCGGGGTCGTGCTGGACCGCGGCGGCGACGGCGAACCCGCCCGCGGTAGCGAAGACCGCGCCCCGGGCCGTACCCCCGAACACGCCCGCGGTGTCGAGCGCACGGCGTACCGTCCGCGACATCTCCGTCGTCTTCAGGTGCTTGTGGTATTTCCGCGTGATGGCCCGGGCCGCGATCCAGATCCCGGCACAGGCGACCGCGACTCCGCCGATCCCGACGATCCACTGTCCCCCGGGCCAGCCCAGCACCTCGGCGGTGATGTCCTGCGACTGCCGGTCGGACGAACCGCCACCGCTGCCCGACTCACCCGCGGCGAAGGAGAGGACGGAGTAGGCGGCGAAGCCGTAGAAGACGGAGCGCCCCGCGGCCATGGCCCGCTTGGAAGGTTTGTCGCCGTCGGGCCCGGCCTGGCCGAAGAGGGCCTCGGACAGCCGCCAGAGCGCCATGCCCACCAGGCCGATCCCGAGCAGCCACAGCGCGATCCGGCCGAAGGGCTGCTCCGATATCTCGGCGATCGCACCGCCGCGGTCCGCCTGTCGGCCGCCACCTCCGAAGAGCGCGATCTGCAGGGCGAGGGCGCCCACGAGAACATAGATGACCCCGCGGGCCCCGAACCCGGCCCGGGCCCCGGCCTCCACCGCGGTGCTGTCGGCGGCTCGCCGCGCCTGGCCGCGCCCCTGTGCTGCTACTGAACGGGTATTCATGCCATGCCGGTTGCCCCGGTCCGACGGATCGACTCCTGCCGACGGGGAGGGGGACCGCTGGGGGCGGGCGGAAATATCGCACACGGAAAAGACCCGAGCACCATTCCATGAGCCCGAGCACCGGTCCATGAATACACGCCGGGCGTTGATCCGACGATGGGCGGAACAGCGACACGATTCCTGACGCCACTCGTGCCCGAGTTCGCAGATTCAATTTCGCCGGCCCACGGCCTTCGGCAATGCATAACACCTTGGGACGTCTCGCTTCATCTCACAGAGAGATGGCCCATGACCTGAGCATCCTCCCCATGAGAGCCAGTACGCCCGCCGCGTCGCTTCTGCGTCGAATCCAGGCCGGACTGCAGCAGTCGTCATCTTCGGAAAACCCCTTGCCCAACGCCCTAGAAGCTCATTCCATCAACCTTTCAACAGGGGGTCGCATTTGACCCCGGAGGCCTTCTGTGGACACTGGAATTTACGGCTCGCCATGGCCGTACGGCGTGAATTTCCACTCCCACCCAGCCGGAGGAGTCATCATGACCATCAGCCGCCTGCAACGCACCGCCGCGACTGCCGCCGCCCTCGCCCTCCCCGCCTCCATGGTGTTCTTCGCGCCGCAGGCGCAGGCGCAGGCTGCTGCGGAGCCGTTCGGCCCGGCCTGCGCATCCGTACCGAAGGAGGGCGCGGGCAGCCTTGAGGGCATGGCGAAGGAACCGGTCGCCACCGCCGCCTCCAACAACCCCGAACTCTCCACCCTGGCCAGTGCCGTGGAGAAGGCCGGCCTCGTGGACACCCTCAACGACGCCGAGAACATCACGGTGTTCGCGCCGACGAACGACGCCTTCGAGAAGATCCCGAAGGCCGACCTGGACGCGCTCCTCAACGACAAGGAGGAGCTGACCAAGGTGCTGACGTACCACGTGGTGGGCGAGAAGCTGACGACGAAACAGTTGGAGGACGGTACGTACAAGACCCTTCAGGGCAGCGACCTCACCGTGGAGGGGTCCGGTTCCGACTTCACGGTGAACGACTCGTCGAAGATCGTCTGCGGCAACGTCCCGACGGCCAACGCCACGGTCAACCTGATCGACACGGTGCTCATGCCGCCGTCGTGATCCCGACCGGGTCCCTGGGCGGTGCCCGGAGAGTCGCTGCCTGGAGAACCGGGCCCGGACCGTGTGACGGTCCGGGCCCCAGCCATGGGTACGGGCCAGGGGTACCGGCGCTACGGCCGTGGGGCTGCGGTTCTATACGCTGAGCACGTGACCAGCGCTGACAGCCGACAGACCCGGGGCGGCACCTCGGACCCCACGGCGGCCCCGGAAGCCGGATCCGCCGCCGGCCTCCAGGCGTTCGCGGTCCAGCTCCGCCGGATGAACGGCGAGATCAACCGGATGACCCACGGATTCGCCGCGCACCAGCAACTGCACCCCACGGACGTGAGCGCCCTGGCGGCCATCCTCGACGCCCCCGCCCCCCTGACGCCGGGCGCGCTGCGCGAGCACCTGGGGCTCACGTCGGGTGCGGTGACCGCCTGCCTCGACCGCCTGGAGCGGGCCGGTCACATCCGGCGGGCCCGCGAGAGCAGCGACCGCCGGGTGGTGCACGTCCACTACGAAGCGAGTGCCCGGCTGGCCGCCCGCGACTACTTCATGCCGCTCGCCGAGGCCACCGAGCGGGCTCGGGCCCGCTTCAGCGAGGCTGAGCTGACGACCGTCCTGCGCTTCCTGACCGCCCTGAACGAGGAACTGTCCGAGGCGCCCCCGGCCCGCCGCTGAGTCCGGTCTGCCGCGGAGCGCCCTCCGGGCTCGCGCGACGCCTCGCCCCCAAGCCCCCGTCAAGCCCGCGCGACACCGCGCGCCGAAGCACCGTCCGGCGCGCGCACCACCTCAGCCCGCGACACTCTCGGCCTCGCACGGCGCGTCGCCGGGATTTCGGCCCGTCGGGTGCATCCATGAGGGGGCGGCCCGCAGAAGCACTCCCGTACGCACTCCTCCTCCCACGCTCCCCCGGTGAGGGGCCCGCGCAACACTGCTCTGCGGCCCTCCGCTAATGTATTTCAACGATTGAGATAGTTGTTGATTGAGATACTCCTCGCACCCCCGGGAGAGGCATGTTCACCCCTGCACGGTCGGCCCGCTGGCTGATCCCCGTCGTCCTGCTGATCGCCTGGCTCGGTATCGGCGGCGGGCTCGGTCCGTACGCGGGCAAGCTCGGCGAGGTCGCCACCAACGACCAGGCCTCCTTCCTGCCCCAGAACGCCGAATCCACCCAGGTCATCGACGCGCAGAAGGCGTTCCAGCAGAGCGAGACCTTGCCGGTCATCCTCGTATGGACGTCGAAGGACGAGGGCGCGCCGGTGAGCGAGGCCCAGCGGGAGGCCGCCACCGGCGCACTCGCCTCGCTCGCGGGCACCGAGGGCGTCGTCGGGAAGGCCTCCCCCGCGCTGCCTTCCGCGGACGGGCTCGCGCTCCAGGGCATCGTGCAGCTCAGCCCCGGCCTCGGGGACGAGCTGCCGACGGTGCTGGAGGAGGTCGAGGAGACCGGGTCAAAGGTGCCGGGCACGACGGTGCAGCTCGCCGGGCCGGCCGCGAGTCAGGCCGATCTGTCCGACGCCTTCGCGGGCATCGACGGGCTGCTTCTCGGCGTCGCCCTGATCACCGTGCTCGTCATCCTGGTGCTGGTCTACCGCAGTGTGCTGCTGCCCTTCCTGATCATCATCGGTGCCGTCTTCGCCCTGGGCCTGGCCTGCGCCGTCGTCTACGCCCTGGCGGACCACGACATCGTGCGGGTGGACGGTCAGGTGCAGGGCATCCTGTCGATCCTGGTGATCGGCGCCGCGACGGACTACGCGCTGCTGCTCACCGCCCGGTTCCGGGAGGAACTGGCCGTCCAGGGCGACCGCGTCGCCGCGATGCGCGTCGCGCTGCGGGAGTCCTTCGGGCCGATCACCGCCAGCGCCGCGACCGTGGCCGCCGGTCTGCTCGCCCTGCTCCTCAGCGACCTGACCAACAACCGGGCGCTCGGCCCGGTCGGCGCGATCGGGATCGTCTGCTCGGTCCTGAGCGCCCTCACCTTCCTGCCCGCCGCCCTGGTGCTGCTGGGCCGCAAGGCGTACTGGCCGGCCAAGCCCCGGCCGACCGAGGACGGGACCGGCGGCCACGGGATCTGGAGCAGGGTGGCGGCCCTGGTGGACCGGTCTCCCCGCAAGGTCTGGGCGATCACGCTCGCCGCCCTGGTCGCCTGTGCCGCGTTCGCCCCCACGCTCACCTCCAAGGGCGTGCCGCTGGACGAGATCTTCGTCAACGACGCCCCGTCCGTGGCCGCCCAGGAGACGCTGAGCGAGCACTTCCCCGGCGGCTCCGGCAACCCTGTGGTGATCATCACGGCGGCCGACCGGCTGGACGCGGTGAGCGAGGCCGCCTCCCGTACCGACGGGGTGGCCTCGGTCGCTCCCGTGAGCGAGGGCGGCCGGCCCGGCGGTGAACCGCTCGTCGTCGACGGCAGGGTCCGCGTCGACGCGACCCTCAAGGACGCGGCGGACAGCGACAGCGCCAAGGAGACGGTGGCCGCCCTGCGCGAGGCGGTGCACGCGGTGCCGGACTCCGACGCCCTGGTCGGCGGCTACACGGCCCAGCAGTACGACACCCAGCGCACGGCCGAGGCCGACCGCACGCTGATCGTGCCGGTGGTGCTGGCGATCATCCTGGCGATCCTGGTCTTCCTGCTGAGGTCGCTGCTGATGCCGGTCCTGCTGGTGACCACGGTCGCGCTGAACTTCCTGGCGACGCTGGGCATCTCCTCGCTGGTCTTCACCCATGTGTTCGGCTTCAGCGGCACGGATTCCTCGGTGCCGCTGTACGGTTTCGTGTTCCTGGTCGCCCTCGGCGTCGACTACAACATCTTCCTGATGTCCCGGGTCCGCGAGGAGTCCCTGCGGCACGGCACCCGGGAGGGCATCCTGCGCGGGCTGACCACGACCGGCGGGGTCATCACGTCGGCCGGCGTCGTGCTGGCGGCCACCTTCGCCGCGCTGGGCGTGATCCCGCTGGCGTTCCTCGTCCAGATCGCGTTCATCGTCGCCTTCGGTGTCCTGCTGGACACCCTCGTCGTCCGCTCGCTCCTCGTCCCGGCGCTGGTCCGGGACATCGGGCCGAAGTCCTGGTGGCCGGGGGCACTGAGCCGTGAGGGCTCGGACGGGGCCGGGGACGGTCAGGGCACGGACAGGGACGCGGAGCCGGGTGCGGACGGGAAGACGGTGCGGGACGCGGGCCGGAGTGCGGGGGACGGCGCGGACGGTCAGCGCAGTGCGGCGCCAGGGGCGGAGCCGGGGGCGGGGGGCCGGTAGGCGACCAGCGCCCAGATCACGAAGATGTCCAGCCCGATCATGAGCACCGACCACACCGGTGCGTACGGCAGGAAGAGGAACTGCGCGAAGAGGGCGAGGGAGGCGAGGACGATACCGGTCACCCGGGCCCATCCGGCGCCCTTGAGGAGCCCGGCGCCGGTGATCACCGCGCAGAGGCCGATCACCAGGTGGATCCAGCCCCAGCTGGTGAGGCTGAACCGGTAGAGGTAGTCGCCGACGGTGCCGTAGACATCGCTGTCGGAGAGGGCGGCGATGCCTTGCAGGGCCGCGACCACGCCCTGGCACAGCATCAGCACCCCGGCGAAGAGGACCCCTCCGGTGACCCAGGCGCTCTCCGGTTCGGGCACCGGAGGGGGGCCGGAGGAGCCGTCGAACAGGCGGGTGTCCTGGTTCATCGGTCCGACTCCTGCTCCTCGTCCGCCTGCCCCTTGGCCCGCCTGCCGACCACCGCGGCGGCGGCGACCGCGCTCCCCGCGAAGGCGAGGGCGACCATCCAGGGGCGGTCGAAGACGTGGCAGGTGACATGGTCCACGGAGTAGCGGCCGGGGCCGGCCAGCCCGATGGCGGCGGCGGTGAAGCCGAGGAACGCCGGATACTCGTAGCCGCCGCCCTGGGCGAAGAAGCCCGCCGGGGCGTGCACGGCCACCGCACCCGCCATGGCGCCCGCCGCCGCGGCCCCGGCCGCGGGTGTGGCCAGGCCCAGCGCCAGCAGCACACCGCCGCCCGCCTCACCGAGTCCGGCGGCGACCGCGCTGTGCTTGGGCGGATGGAACCCCATCGCCTCCATCGCGGCCGTGGTGCCCTGGATGCCGCCGCCGCCGAACCATCCGGCCAGCTTCTGGCTGCCGTGGGCGGCCAGCACCGCGCCGGTGCCGACGCGCAGGGCGAGCAGACCGAGATCACGCCGGTTGACGCAGACCATGAGGACTCCCGGGGTGGGGGTGCGTGCGGTACGGCTCCCACTCTCCTCGACCGCCACCGGGCAGGCGCGGCTGGCTACTCCGTACGGGGCCGTGGCCCGGTGCCACAAGGGTGGAGGCGGGGCCGGGACAACGGCTGGGACCGAGGCCAAGGCGGGCACCGAGGCGCGGCGGCGGTGCGACCGGACAGGCACGGGAGGGCCCCAGTGCGACGTACGCCATTGTGCAACTTGTTGCACAAGCGGCTCGCGGTGGTCTACAACTGACGCGACGCCCCCATGCCGAGGAGACCCGCATGAGCCTGTACCCGAACCTGCTGAGCCCGCTGGACCTCGGGTTCACCACCCTCCCCAACCGGGTCCTCATGGGCTCGATGCACATCGGCCTGGAGGAGGCCGAGCGCGGCTTCGAGCGGATGGCGGCCTTCTACGCGGAGCGCGCCCGGGGCGGCGTCGGCCTGATCGTCACCGGCGGCATCGCCCCCAGCGAGCGGGCGTGCTCCTTTCCCGGCGGGGCGAAGATGACGACCGAGGCGGAGGCGGAGCAGCACCGGGAGATCACCTCCGCGGTGCACGCGGCGGGCGGCAGGATCGCGATGCAGATCCTGCACTTCGGCCGGTACGCGCACCATCCGGACCTGGTGGCACCGAGCGCGCTCAAGGCCCCCATCAGCGGGTTCACCCCCAACGCCCTCACCGAAGCTCAGGTCGAGGAGACCGTCGAGGAGTTCGTCCGGGCGGCGGAGCTGGCGCGGCACGCGGGGTACGACGGCGTCGAGATCATGGGCTCCGAGGGCTATCTGATCAACGAGTTCATCGTCTCCGCGACCAACCACCGCACCGACCGCTGGGGCGGCAGTTACGAGAACCGCATCCGGTTCCCCGTCGAGATCGTCCGCCGGGTCCGCGAGCGGGTCGGCCACGACTTCATCCTGATCTACCGGCTCTCCATGCTGGACCTGGTACCGGGCGGCTCGACGCTGGAGGAGGTCGTGACGCTGGCCAAGGAGATCGAGGCGGCGGGCGCGACGATCATCAACACCGGCATCGGCTGGCACGAGGCGCGCATCCCGACCATCGCCACCTCCGTGCCGCGCGCGGCCTTCACCTGGGTGACCGAGCGGGTGCGCGGAGCCGTCTCCGTGCCGCTGGTGACGAGCAACCGCATCAACACCCCCGAGGTGGCCGAGGACGTCCTCGCCTCGGGCCGGGCCGACATGGTCTCGATGGCGCGGCCCTTCCTGGCCGACCCGGAGTTCGTCGCCAAGGCGGCGGCCGGACGGGCGGACGCCATCAACACCTGCATCGGCTGCAACCAGGCGTGCCTGGACCACGTCTTCAGCCTCAAGATCACCTCCTGCCTGGTCAATCCGCGCGCCTGCCATGAGACCGAGCTGGTGCTCTCGCCCACCCGGACCCGCAAGCGCGTCGCCGTGGTCGGGGCCGGTCCGGCGGGGCTCGCCTGCTCGGTGACGGCCGCCGAGCGGGGCCACGCGGTGACCCTCTTCGACGCGGCGGACGAGATCGGCGGCCAGCTCAACGTGGCCCGCCGGGTGCCGGGCAAGGAGGAGTTCGACGAGACGCTGCGCTACTTCCGTACGCGACTGGCGGAGCTGGGCGTCGAGGTGCGCCTCTCCACCCGGGCCGACGCCGGGACGCTGGACGGCTTCGACGAGATCGTGCTCGCCACCGGCGTCGAGCCGCGTACCCCCGCGATCCCCGGCACGGACCACCCGAGCGTGGTCAGCTACCTGGACGTGCTGCGCGACGGGGCTCCGGTCGGCGACCGGGTCGCGATCGTGGGCGCGGGCGGGATCGGCTTCGACGTGGCGGAGTTCCTCACCGACGGCGGCGACGCGGCGAGCCTGGACGCGGAGACGTTCTTCCGCCAGTGGGGCGTCGACACGGCCTACGCGGGCCGGGGCGGCCTGCGGGCCCCCGAGCGCCCCAAGGCCCCCCGTACCGTCCACCTGGTCCAGCGCAAGACCACCAAGGTCGGCGCGGGCCTCGGCAAGACGACCGGCTGGATCCACCGCACCGAACTGCGCCACCGGGGCGTCGAGATGATCGCGGGCGCCTCCTACGACCTCATCGACGACGAGGGCCTGCACCTCACCGCCGACGGCGAGCGGCAGGTGCTGCCGGTGGACACGGTCGTCCTCTGCGCGGGCCAGGAGCCGCGCCGCGAGCTGTACGAGGAACTGCGCGCGGCGGGCGGCCCGGTCCATCTGATCGGCGGCGCGGACGTGGCGGCCGAGCTGGACGCCAAACGGGCGATCCGCCAGGGCACGGAGCTGGCCGCCTCGCTCTGAACCCCGCACGGGGCCGGTACCGCTGCCAGCCCCCGTCCTTAGGATGCACGTCATGTCACTGCCGCACGCGATTCTCACCGCCCTGCTGGAGAAGCCGTCCTCGGGTCTGGAGCTGACCCGCAGGTTCGACCGGTCGATCGGCTACTTCTGGTCCTCGACCCACCAGCAGATCTACCGCGAGCTGGGACGACTGGAGCAGGCGGGACGGATCAGGGAACTGCCCGCGGCGGCACCGGCCCGGGGCCAGAAGAAGGAGTACGAAGTCCTGCCCGCCGGCCGCGAGGAGCTGGCGGCCTGGGTGGCGCTCCCCGAGGACCCGCGCCCGGTCCGCGATCCGCTGCTCCTGCGGATGCGGGCCGCGGCGGTCGTCGGGGTGAACGGCATGGAGGCCGAGCTGCGCCGCCATCTGGCCCTGCACGAGCACCAGTTGGCTGAGTACCGGGAGATCGAGGAGCGGGACTTCACCCCTGCCCCCGAGGCCGATGCCGACCGGCTGCGCCATCTGGTGCTGCGGGGCGGCATCGACCTGGAGACGTTCTGGATCGGCTGGCTGACGCGGGCGATCGGGGATCTGGAGGACGCCTGAGCGTCCGGCCGTCACCGGTGAGGTGGGCCGGACGCCTGTAGCGGCTGGGGGTCGGACGGCCTGTCGGTACGGGTAGGGCCAGGCAGCTTGTCGTTACGGGTGGGGTTCGGGCAGCCTGCCGTCACGGGTGGGGCGGAACGGCCGCCCGTTCGGCGAAGGGCTCCGCGCCCACGGCGAAGGGGCCCGCACCCAGGGGCTCCGCGGCTGCGCCGAGCGGGCTCGCGGCCGTCGGCGCCCCGTCGGCGCGCCGGGGGCTGCCGATCACGACCCTGGAGGCGACGGGATCCAGCAGTCCGGGGGCCGCGTCCGCCACGCCCCGGTCCGCGCCACGCGCCTGGGCCCGGCTGAGCAGGATCACCCCGCGTACGGCGGCGGCCGTACCGGACAGCGCCAGGGCGAGGCTGACCGGCCCGCCCTGGAGACGTTCGCCGAGGAGGGCCAGGCCGATCGCGGCGGCGGCGACCGGGTTGGCGAGGGTGACGACGGCGAGGGGCGCGCCGAGGCCGCCCCGATAGGCGGTCTGGGAGAGCAGCAGGCCCCCCATCGCGAAGGCGGAGACGAGCAGCGCCACCGTCAGCAGCCGCCAGCTGAACAGCGGGCCGCCGGAGTGGTCGGTGACGGCGACGGTCAGGGTCTGCGTGAGCGCGGAGGCGACCCCCGACGTGATGCCGGAGGCCGCCGCGTGCCGCAGCCCCGGGCGGGCGCCCGGGCGGCTCAGCCCGGCGACCACCGCCATGGTGGCCGCGCCTACACCGAGGGCCTCGGGGAGCGTGAGGGTGTCCTGCGGGGCGGAGCCGCCCGTGGCGAGGAGCAGCGCGGCGAGGCCGAGCAGGGTGAGGACCGTGCCCCGCCACTCGGTGCGCCCGACCCGGCGCCCCGCGGCACGCGCCCCGAGCGGCACGGCCGCGACGAGAGTGAGCGCGCCGAGCGGCTGGACCAGGGTGAGCGGACCGTAGGTGAGCGCGGCGACGTGGAGGAGCGCTCCCCCGGCGTTGAGTCCGACCGCCGCCCACCAGGCGCCCCGGCCGAGCAGCCGCAGGACTCCGGCGGAGGGGTCGGTGCGTCCGGCCAGCCTGGACTGGGCCACTGCGGCGGACGCGTAGGCACCGGCGGAGACGAGGGAGAGCGCGACGGCGATCAGCGTGGCACTCATCGGCCGGCCCCGATGTCGGCGGGGGCATGGACGGGCGGCTCGCTGGGGACCTGGACCGGAACGGAGATCTCGGCAGGGGTGCGGGCGGGCGGTGAGGTCGCCGCGTACGCATGTGTGCCCGCATCCGTATGCGTGCCCGCGTACGCCGGTCCACATCGGCCCCCGTCGCGCGCCGCCCCGCCTCCTGCCTGCTCCGGGCGCTGTGGCGCACCCCGGCCCACCCCGCTCGGCATCCTCAGCGCGGCCAGCGCCACCGCCAGCATCGCCACCGCCACGATCGCGTCCAACCAGTAGTGGTTCGCCGTGGCCACGACGACGATCAGGGTGACCGCGGGGTGCAGGAGCCAGAGCCACCGCCACCGGGAGCGCGTGGCGGCGATCAGGCCGACGGCGACCATCACGGCCCAGCCCACGTGCAGCGAGGGCATGGCGGCGAACTGGTTCGCCATCGTGTCCGTCGCGGGCGTCGCCCCGTACACCGTCGGGCCGTAGACCTGGCCGGTGTCGACGAGCCCGGCGGCCGGGAGCATCCGGGGCGGGGCGAGCGGGAAGACCAGGTGGAGCACGAGGGCGCCACCGGTGAGTACCGCGAGCACGCGCCGCGACCAGAGGTAGTGGAGTGGGCGGCGCCAGTAGAGCCAGGCCAGGAAGAGGGCTGTGGCGGGGAAGTGCACGGCGGCGTAATAGGTGTTGGCCGCCTGGACGAGGACCTGGCTGTGCAGCAGCCCGTCCTGGACGGCGCCCTCCCCCGGGAGGTGAAGGGCGCGTTCGAGGCCCCAGACGTTCCCGGCGTTGCGGAACGCCTCCTCGACATGGCCGTTGGCCGCCCGGCGGCCGAGCTTGTAGGCGAGGAAGAGTCCGGCCACCAGAAGGAACTCGCGAACGAGGGGCGGTCGGGCACGTATGTCCGGCTCCTGGTCCGTGGGCTCGGTGCGGGCGTACGTCGTCACCCGGTGCCCCCTTGGATGCGAAGCGGTATCAGGACGGCACGGTCGCTCCGCACCGAATCGATACGCCAGTGTACCGATACGTTGGCGTATCGGTACACGCACGTATCGGTACACTGGCGTATCGAGAACCTCGCCGCACCGTCGCAGCCGCACCGCCGCCGGAGGGACACCCCATGCCGTCGCCAGATTCCGTAGGTTCCGTACCGGAGGCAGCCCCCGTCTCCCGCCGGTCGAAGATCACACCGGAGCGGGCGCAGGAGCTGTACGCGGCGGTGCTGGACCTGTTGCGGGAGGGCGGCTACGAGTCGCTGACCATGGAGGGCGTCGCCGCCCGCACGCGGTGCGGCAAGTCGACGCTGTACCGGCAGTGGGGCACGAAGCCGGAGCTGGTCGTCGCCGCGCTGCACGGCACCCGGCGGATGCGGCTTCCGGAGATCGACACCGGGTCGCTCGCCGGGGACCTCCTGGAGGCGGCCCGCACGATCGGCGAGGCGTCGGAGCGCGACACCCCTCTGATGCACGCGCTCAGCCACGCGGCGCTGCAGAGCCCCGAGCTGCTGTGCGCGCTGCGCGAGGCGCTGATCGTGCCGGAGATCGCGGCGATCGACGCGATGGTCCGGCGGGCCCGGGAGCGCGGCGAGATCGCGGCCGAGCTGCCGGGTGCGGAGTACGTGGCAGCGCAGCTGCTCGGCGTGATGCGCGCGCGGCCTCTGCTGGAAGGACGGTACGCCGACGCCGCGTATCTCAGCAGGTTCGTCGAGAAGGCGATCCTGCCCGGCCTCGGGCTCTCACCGGGACCCGGGCACGACCCTGGGGCCGGGCCCGGGCTCGCGGCGGGGACGCCGGAGCCCTGACAGACGTGGACCGTCCGTCCCAGCGGGTGAGGGCGGTCCACCCGGCGCCGCACCGTGGGGACGGGGGCGGCGCAACGCCCGGTCGGCCGGTGGCCTCTTCGGAGGTCACCGGCCGCCCGTACGCCCCGCCCCCTCCCGGCATCGCGCGCGCCGGCCCCGGTTCGCACCACCTGTCGGACCGAACGAGCGACTGGTCAGCTCCCCGCGCGCGCCATCGAGGCCACCACCGGGACACCGTCGAGGGGCGGGTCATGGCACCGACCGATCCGATCGACATCGGCAGGCGGGCGGGCGGGCGGTGATCGTCACCGGCGACGTCAAGGGCATCGCCTCCGTGGTCACGGAGGCCTTCCTCGCGGCGGGCGCAGAGGTCACGGGCTGCGGCCGCTGCGCGCCCGCCACCCTCCCCTCGTCGGGCGGGCTGAGCGCCGCCTTCCACCCCACGGACGTCCGAACAGGAGGCGACGCACCCGGAAGGCGCCGGGTGCGCGGCTTGCGCGATGTTGGACCGCACCGTTGAGACCCAACGGCCCCGACAGTCCCGGGGTTCACCGGCGGCCGTCGGCACACGCACGGTGCGGATGCGAAGGAAAGGGACCAAGCGTATGAATGAGGGATCAACGGCTCGAACGGAGTTGGCCCCATGGACGATTACCCGCTCCTGAACCTCTTCCTGACCATGCTGTACCTGTTCCTCTGGGTCATGTGGTTCTTCCTGCTGTTCAAGGTGGTGACCGACCTGTTCCGCGACCACTCGCTGAACGGCTGGGCCAAGGCCGGCTGGCTCGTCCTCGTCATCCTTCTGCCCTACCTGGGCGTGCTGATCTACCTGATCGTGCGGGGTCGCAGCATGCACGAGCGCGACGCCCAGCTGGCCAAGGACTCGGAGGCGGCCTTCCGGCAGTACGTGAGAGAGGCCGCGGGCAGCTCGGGCGGCGGCTCCGGCGGGAACAACCACGTGAGCGATCTGGCGAAGCTGGCGGAGCTGAAGGACAAGGGCGCTCTCGACGACGACGAGTACGAGCGGGCCAAGGCGAAGCTCCTGGCCTGAGAGGCCCTGCCGGGTCGTCCGGGCCGATCCGTCCGGCCCGGGTCGCTCACCTGCCGCGACGTGCCGCGACCCGCCTCGACGTACCCGGCCGCGGAGAGTCGCACGCCCTCCTTGACGGCCTCGCCGCCGCGAGCAGGGCGACGGACGCTGCGGCGGCGAGGGTCTTCGTCAGGGGAGTGTCTTCACCGGCGGCTTCCGGCGGGCCGGGACGCGGTAGTGGCTTCCGCGGTGCTCCCCGTGAGGACACCCGGGATCGGTTCCCAGGCCGCCGCGCACAGGGACTCCGCGACGGCCGCCGTGTAGCGGGCGGCGGCGAGCCAGTGGGCGGCGAAGCCGTCGGTGTCGGCGGGGAGGAGGCGGCCGAAGAGGTCGCGTTCGCGTCGGGCCGCCGAGGCGCGGAGGGCGGTGAGCAGTCCGGCGGCCGTGGGGAGGCCGCCGCGGCGCAGGCGGCGGGCCTCGGCGGTGACGTCACCGAGCAGGCCGAGGGCGGCGCGGCCCGCCGGTACGGCCTGCTCGACGCGGCGCTCCAGGAGGTGGAGGGGCGACTCCGCGCCGGGGCCGCCGGTCTGGGGCGGGGCGGTGTGCACGGGGGCGCCCGGGTCGGGGAGGTCGGCGCGGCGCAGCCGGTCGAAGCCGACGTCGACCGTGCCCTCCCCCGTGGGGTGCGCGCAGGCGAGCAGGGTGAGCCGGGGATGCTGGGCGGGCACCAGGCGGCCGATGATCCGCAGCCGTGTTCCTGGTGCCGCGGCCAGGAGCATCAGGTTGTCGCGGTGGGCCAGCGCGGGATCGTCGTCGGCGACGGCGAGGCGGACCAGAGCCCCGCCGTCGCACCGCGCGAGCAGGCAGGCGCCGCCGGATTCCCGTATCGCGCCCAGGAGTTCGACGTCCAGGAAGAGCAGGTCGCTGCCGCCGCCCTCCGGTTCCGCGTAGCGGGAGACGGATCGCAGGGCGCGGGCGGCCTGTTCGGCCGGCGGAGTCTCCCACAGGGCGGCGAGGGGTGGCTCCGTCCAGGCGGCGCCCCGGGCGGTGACGGCCTTGACGCCCTTCCCCGCGCCCAGCCTGCCGTCCGGGGAGACCGTCGCTCCGGCGACCGCGAGACCGGCCCGGCCCAGCTCCCGGTGGGTGAGGGCGGTGTCCCCGAGGCGCACCGCGCGGTCGGCCACGCCCAGGGCGCGCCCCGCCCCGCCGGGTGCCACGTCGCCGACCGTACAGAGTCGGCCGTCGGGGGTGGCGACCCAGGTACGGGCGCCACCGTGCCCCGAGTCGGTGACCACGGGTTCGGTGAACAGGCCGTACACACGGAGGGAACCGTCGGGGTGGTACGGGCGGCGGGCACGCCCCCGTACGGCTGCCAGTTCCGCACCGGTGGCCGTCCCCACCCGGTGTGCGGTGCCCAGGAGTTCGGCCAGGGCGGTGACGAGGTCGGCGGTGCGGTACGAGGGGGACTCGGCGCGGGCCGCGCGCAGCAGGGTGACGACGGACAGCGCGGCGGACGCGGCGCGCGGCAGCTGCCGGAGCCGGGCGGTGTGCGCGGCGCGCAGCAGTGCGGCCTGGACAACGGCACCGGCCCCGTCCACGCCCGCCTCCAGCACGGCGGCGCCCGCCGACCAGAGTCCGGCAGCCGCCTGGCGCTGGGCGGGGCTCGCCTCGTCGGGAGCGGGGGCGGGCAGAGGGGACTGGGTTCCCGAGGCGGGGGTTGCCGGGGTGCGGGCGCTCGCCTGGGCCGTCACGAGTGTGGCGGCGGTCGCCGCGGCGGTGTCACCGGAGGGTGGAGTGGAGCCGGGAAGCGGGCAGGGGCCGGGGCCCGTCGGGGTCGGTTGTGCGGCGGGTCCGGAGGTCGCGGCGGCAGGAGCTGCGTCGCAGGCGGCTCCGGTGGACGGCAGGGACGCATCTGCGGCGGGGATGGAAGCAAGGGTCGGGGCCGCCACGGGCTCGGGTTCAGAGGTCGCGTCCGGGGCCCTCTCGGAGGGCAGGTCCGCCATGGGGGCGGCGCAGGCGGCGGCCGCACGGTGGAGGCAGGCCGGGGCGAGGAGGCAGCCGCACGCGATGGCGTCCACCGTGGCCACCACACCGCCCGGGGCGTGGAGGCGCAGTTCGGTGTCGTCGTCGACCGCGATCGTCACCGTGTCCCCGTCGCGGTGAGCCGGGCGGGCGGCGAGCTTGGCGACCGCCGCGTCCAGCCGCTTGCGCAGCCGGGGTGAGAGGTTCTCAACCAGCATGGCCGTGACCTCCGGCGCGACGGGCGGCAACTGGGCGGCGGTCATGCGGTCTTCTCTCCTATCCAGCGGGCGAGTTCGAGTGGGCTGAGGGCCGCCACGGGCATGCCGGCGGCCACGAGCTGCCCGGCCACGCCCGTCGAGTAGCGGGGTCGGCCCGCGTCGTCGAGGCTGGCGCACCCCAGGACATGGCAGCCGGTGGCGACCAGGGCCCGCACCTCGGACAACAGCCCGCCGATCGGAGCGCCCTCCTCGAAGTCGCTGATGAGGACGACGAGGGTGCGGCTGGGCACCGTGATCAGGCTGCGCGCGTGCCGGAGCCCGGCGGCGATGTGCGTGCCCCCGCCCACGCTCACCTCCAGGAGGAGCGCGAGGGGGTCGCGCACATGGCCGGTGAGGTCGACGACCTCCGTGGAGAAGGCCAGGAAGTGGGTGCTCAGGGCCGGTACCCCGGCCAGCACGGCGGCGGTCAGCGCGGACCAGACCGTCGACGCCTCCATGGATCCGGAGACGTCCGTGACCAGGATCAGGCGCCAGTCGGCGGACCGGCGGGCGCGGCTGCGGAACACCGGCTTCTCGGGGACGACCTGGACCGTACCGTCCTTGGTGCGGCGGGCGGTGGCCAGGTTGGCGCGCAGCGTACGCGGCAGGTCCAGCCGTCCGCCCGGGCGGCGGGTGGGCCGGGCCAGCATGGTGCCGGTGAGGGCGGGCCGCAGCCGGGTGGCCAGTTGCCGGGTCAGTTCGTCGACCAGGCGACGGACCAGCGGCCGGAGCGCCGCGAGGCGTGCCTCGGGGAGGCCGCCCGCGTAGCGCAGGACCGTGCGGAGCAGCTCCACGGAGGGAGTGGCGGCTGCCGGGTCGAGTTCGGTGAGCACGTCCTGCCGCCCGGTCGCGGCAGCGGCGGCGAGGACCTCCTCCCGGACGCCGGGGCCGAAGAGCGCGGCGAGTTCCTCGGACCACTCGCGGACGCCGGGGAACGACGCCTCGCGGCCGCCTCGGCCCTGGCCGGGCAGGGGCAGGCAGCCGCGGGAGCCCTCGCCGCGCCCCGCGCCGTACAACTCGTCCAGGGCGGTGGCCAGGCGGGCGGCACCGGAGGGCAGTTGGTCAGGGCGGCGACCGAGGACGAGCCGCCACCGGTCGGCGGGGGCGAGGGTCCGCACGAGGGCAGGGGCGGGAACGGGGGCGGGGGTCCCCTGGGGCCCGGTCCCGGGGCCGGCCGACGGGGCGGCGGTCCCGGTGGTGCCGTCGGGGGCGGCGGGACCGGATGCCGGGGCGGTGCCGGTCGTGGTCCCGGTCCCGGCCTCGGTCCCCTCCTTGGCAGTACGGGGACGGAGGTGCGCCGGATCAGCGGGAGACGGGGCGGTGGCAGCGGGGGCCACAGGCTCCGGCGCGGCTGCGGACGTCGCCCGGCCGGGCTCGGTGGCCGCCTCGGTGGTACGGGAGTGCTCCGGGTCGGCGGGAGACGGGGGGATCGTGGCGGGGGCCGAGGGCACGGAGGCGTGCCCCTCGGTGCCCCCGGGGGCCGGGGCCGGCAGGCCGAGGCCGGTCAGGAGATCGCGGGCCGCGAGGTCGGCGGCCGTACGGCGAGCCAGCTCAGCCGGGTCCTCGGCACCAGGGATGTCCACCCGTTCCCCCAAGCGCTCCTCGACGGTGTCCAGCAGGCGGTCCCGGGCGGCCGGGCTCAGGGTGTCGAAGCCGCCGCGCAGGGCGGGCAGCCGGGCCAGGAACGCGGCGTCGTCCAGCTCGACGACCCGGTGCAGCAACGGGTCCAGGGCAGCGACACCGACGGTCAGGAGCGGCCCCGCCGCCGTCAGGACGCCGGTGAGACGGGCGGTGAGGGCAGCCCTCGACGGACTGTCCACCGCCGCGTCCACCCAGGAGGCGACGCGCACCCCGAACGTGCAGGCCTGCTCGTGGCCCGTGAGCACCCGGACGGCCCCGGCGGCCGCGGCGATCAGCGGAGTGCCGTCGGCGGCCAGCCGGGCGAGGGCGTCGGCGAGCCGGATGCCACCCACCCGGTCGGCGCGCTGCGCCAGTTCGAGCAGCGCCCGGGCGTCCGCGGGCTCCTCGGAACCGGTGAGGCCGTCGACCTGGCGGACCGCCGCCGAGGTCAGGAGTTCCACCGCGTGCGCGATGCGGGTGGGAAGGGTGGAGAGGGCGTCCGGGGTGTCGGAGGGAGACGGGTCGCGAAGTGCCGCCAGGCCGGGCAGGGAGCCCGCGGCGACACGGTCCAGGAGGTCGAGCCCGGCGAGGAGTTCGGAGAGGGTCCCGCTCGCGGGGAGTACGGCTGCCAGCTCCGTCAGGCGCTCGTCGGCCAGGGCGGGGAGCCCGCACTCCGCGGCCTCCGTCAGGCCGCGCACGACCTGCGCGGCCGTCGGACCGCCCTCCGCGCGTTCGGTCGCGTGCCGCCCGCGCAGTACGCCCTCGGCCGCCTGGGCGGGGGTGACGCCGCGGGCTCCGGCCGCGGTGAGCATCGCGGCCGTGGCCGGGGTCCACCGCACCTGCCAGCGCGTGGTGAGCCCCTCCGAGCCCGCCGCGCCGCTCACCTCCTGCTCCTGCGCGTACGGGACGCCGCAGACCGTCAGCCGGCGCAGCAGCAGTTCCCGGCGGCCGTCGAGTGCGGAGCGGGCTGGGTCGAGCCGCAGGTCGCGCGAGGTCTTCTCGGCCGCGTCAGCGGGGCCGGGAAGGGACAGCGCTTCGGTCTCGGCCTCCACGGCGGGGCCGAGGCCGCTGCGCGGGGCGGCGGACGTGGGGCGTCCGCCGCGGGTGCCGACCAGAACGCGTTCGAGCGCGTGGGCGACGGCGCGGCCCGTGCCGTAGGTCTCGCCCCGGCCGAGCACCGTCTGCACGGCCTCCAGGAACTCACCGCGCCCGGGGGCGGGCAGGTCGCGCAGCCGGGCCAGGTCCCCGGCGACCCGGACGACTTCGCGGCCGTCCGCCGGGCCGTAGGGGTGGCCCTGTTCGCGCAGGGCGGCGCAGACCCGGACCGCCGTACGGATCAACGCCTCGTGCAGGGCGGCGGGGTCCCCGGCTGCGTCCAGGACCATGTGCTGCCATTCGGGGTCCCGGATGCCCGCCGGGTAGCCGGAGCGGGAGTCCAGCAGGGGGTAGGTGTACGGAATCAGGGAGACGGTGCAGGCCGCCCCCGCGCCCGGTGCGTGCGCTGCCGGGTGTCTGTCCGACCCTGGCGCGGTGGACGACAGCAGCGCCGGGGTGTGGAAGGCGCCCACCACCACGGCGGGGCGCCGCCCGTTGGCCAGGGCCTCGGTGATGTGCCGGCGCATGCACGCCTCGCGCGCCAGGTCGGTGCCGTCGACGCCGTACCGCGCCTCGGCCTCGTGCCGCAGTGCCCAGCCGGTGAGCAGGGCGGCGCGGCGGAGCGCCTCGGGTGAGGAGCCGGGGGCGGGGGCCTCCACCAGGCGGTCCCACAGGTCGTCGCCGTCGCGGCCGGTGAGCCGGGACCGGAGGGCGGCGGACAGCCCGCGGCCCTCCCCCGGGACGCGTGCGGAGTCGGCGCCCGGGGTGGATGCGGGTACGGGTGTTCCCGGACCGCCCCGCGCCCAGGCCCGGTCCGCGAGCGGGAGGTCGCAGGCCACGGCCGGGACGCCGTTCCGGGCCGCCCAGCGCAGGGCGGCCAGCTCGGGCGAGAAGTCCGCGAACGGGTAGAAGGCGGGCCCCCGTTCGCCGTGCGCGCCCTGCCCGGTGGCGGGCACGGCGGCCAGCGCCACCGGGGCCCGGGTCTCCTCGTGGGCGAGCCAGCCCAGCCAGGGCTGGAACTCTCCGGGCAGTTCCACGAGGAGGACGTCGGGGGCCGCCGCGTCCAACAGGGCGGGGACGGCTGCCGCGAGGGAGGGCGCGTGGTGGCGCACTCCGATCAGGAACGGCAGCCCGGGCCCGTCCGCCGCGAGCGCCGCCACCGCGGCCTCCGGGCCCTGCGCCGGGACGGCGGTCGGCGCGTCGGCGACCGGCCGCGTCGGCACGGCAGCCGGTGGCGTCGTCCCGGCGACGGCCGTCCGCTTCTCGGGGGTGGCCGCCCGGTCCTCGGCGGCTGCCGTCCGCCCTTCCGGCATCGTCGCCCGCCTCTGCGGGGTGGCTGTCCGCGTCTCGGGCGTGGTCGGCTCGCTCATCCGTCAGTTCTCCAGCACCGCGCGCAGGTCCCACAGGGCGCGCCAGGTGGCCGACCCCTGTTCGGCGCGCCTGCGGACGGGGCCGTCCCAGTACCCCAGCAGCCGTGCCGCGTCTGCCGGGTCGTCCTTGCGGACGACGCCGAGCAGGTGGCCGGGCAGGAGGGAGAGCACGTCCCGGTCCCCCGGGAAGTAGGCGGCGGCCAGGCCGAGGGAGCCCGCGACGGAGACCGCCTCCGCCGTGCTCATCACCGTGGAGGGGCGCTCGACCTCCCAGCCCTCCGTGGAGCGGCCCTCCCGCAGGTCCCTGAAGGCGGTGACCAGTGCTTCGAGGACCGCGTCGTCCACCTGGTAGGCGGCGCCCGCGCGTTCCACCGCGGCGCGCGACTGGCGGCGGACGAGCGCGGTCTCGGCGTCCACGTCCCCGATCGGGCCGACCGTCTCGAAGTTGAAGCGCCGCTTCAGCGCGGCGGACATCTCCGAGACGCCCCGGTCCCGCAGGTTGGCGGTGGCGATGAGCGTGAAGCCCGGGGACGCGTGCACCTGGGCGCCGTCGCCACCGGCGAGTTCGGGGACCGCGATCCGGCGCTCGGACAGCAGGGAGACCAGGGCGTCCTGGACCTCGGGCAGGCAGCGGGTGACCTCCTCGACGCGGGCGACCGCTCCCCGGGTCATGGCCGTGAGCACCGGGGAGGGCACCAGGGCCTGTTCGGTGGGGCCCTGGGCGAGCAGGAGCGCGTAGTTCCACCCGTACTTGAGCTGGTCCTCCGTGGTGCCCGCGGTGCCCTGCACGGTGAGCGCGCTGGTGCCGCAGACGGCCGCCGACAGCAGCTCGGAGAGCATCGACTTGGCGGTGCCGGGCTCGCCCACGAGGAGCAGTCCGCGCTCCCCGGCGAGGGTGACCACGCACCGTTCGACCAGGGCTCGTTCACCGACGAACTTCTGCTCGATCACCAGGCGGCGCGCCACCCCGGCGTCCGGCCGGGCGTCCTTCGGCAGGCTCAGCGCCTCCCCCGCGCTGCCGGTCACGAAGGTGACGACGGCGCGCGGGGTGAGCCGCCAGCCGGGCGGGCGGGGGCCGGTGTCGTGGGCGGCGAGGAAGGCCAGTTCGGTGGCGTACCGGTCCTCGGGCGGGGTGACCTGGCGGTGTTCTCTGCGGGGTTCTGCCGCCTGGTCCGTGGCGCCGGCCGCGGTGGTGCTGTCCATGTCGCTGCTGCTGGTGGTGGTGTCGCTCGTCATCGGCGGCGGCCCTTCCGGGAGGTGCGGGTGTCCAGTTCTTCGAAGGCGGGGCCGTCGCCGCCGCGCACCCGTGCCCAGGCGGCCGCGAACAGCGCGGGCAGGGGGAGGTGGGGGATGGTGCGGACGTCCCCGATCACCGGGTACAGGCCTTCCTTCCAGGTCTCCAGCGGCAGCGCGGGGGCGTTGCGCTCGATCCAGCCGCAGGGCAGGAACAGGGTGCGGCCGGCGCGGGAGCGCTTCGCCTCCACGACGAGGTCGGTGGCGGCGAGTTCGGCGCGTGCCTTCTTGACGCGGGCCGGTTTCCACTCCGTCCAGCGGACGCAGTTGCGGTCCGTCGGGTCGGGCAGGGTGAGCAGCATCAGGTGGAGGGCGGCGGCGTCCGCGCTCAGGCCGAGGGTCTCGGCCGCCTCCGCCACCAGCCCCGGCACCGCGCGCGTCGGGTCCTGCGCCGGGTAGTACGGCAAGCCGTCAGGACCGGGGGCGCCTTCGGAGGACTCGGTGCCGTCACCGGGCACGGTGGCGTCAGCCTCCGGAGAGCCTTCGGGGAGGCCCGCCGAGACCAGCGCGTCGGTCTCCTCGTCGAGCAGGGCACGCAGGGCGAGGAGGTCACCGGTGGCGTGCGGGGCGACCGTGCCTTCGGCGAGGCCGAGGGCCGGGTCGTCGGGGCCCGTCAGACCGGCCGGGCGGATCAGCAGCTTCTCGTTGTTGCCGTAACCGGCGCCGAGGAGCAGCGCCGCACCGGCCCGGACCAGTCCGTCCGGGCCCGCCCCGCCGGACTCGGGCAGGCCGAGGGCGGCACGGATCGGGGCACCGATCGACTTGCCCTCCTCCGTCCAGTCCAGACCGAGGTCCAGGACCAGCGCCGGGTCGGCGAGGCGGTCGCGCAGGGCCGCCAGCCCGGTGGGCAGGTGGGCCCGCAGGGGGTGCCCGTACGGCAGGGTGTAGGCGAGGGTCCGCAGCGCGGTGAGGGCGGAGGCGACCGCGCCATGGGCGCCGACCCGGCGCAGGCCGGGGCGGCCGGTCCCGTCCGGGACATCGGTGCCGTGGGTGAGCCAGCTCCGGGAGCCTGTGTTGAGGATCAGGTCGACGGCGCCGGGGGTGGTGCCCGACAGGTCGAGGTCCAGTTCCTCGGGGACGCGGACGAGGGAGGCCAGGCGCTCGCGCCAGACTCCGGCGGCGGCTTCGACGTCCGGGCCCTTGGTCCACAGCTCGGCCGGATCCTCGGGCAGCAGCGCCCTGAGCAGGGCGTGCCGCTCGTCGCGCGGCAGGGCGTCCAGCCTGGCCCGGGCGGCCTCGAAGGCCCGGGTCTTCGCGCCGAGCAGGGCGAGCGCCTCGGCGCCGGGCTCCGCTACGGCGGCCGAGAGCAGGGCGACGGCCTGGAGCGGTCCGATCCCGGTGGCCGAGTGGAACGCCTCGGCGGCCTCCGGGCGCCAGGGGGCGGGGCCCTGTTCCCGCAGCAGGGCGGTGAGCCGGGTCAGCCGGTCACGGGCGATGCCGTGGCGGTGGACGTGCTCGCGGTCCAGGGTGAAGCCGGGGACGGGTCCGAAGGCGCCGGTCGGGTCGTGGTCCAGGGCCAGCCAGCGGGCCGCGTCGTCGCGGCTGTTCCGGCCGTGTTCGGCGATGACCACCACCGTACGGGCGCCCTTGCGCAGCACCTGGCCGAGGCGTTGCACAACCTCCTGCCCCTGCCCGGGCGTGCTGCTGCACGGCTCGATCAGCTCCACCTGCCGGACGGTGCCCGCGGGGTCGGCCAGCGGGCCCGCCGCGAGGGTGTCCAGCAGTACCAGGAGCCCGGCGCGGTGCTCGGTGGACAGGGCCGACGAGGCGGCCCGGTAGGCGAGTTCGGGCAGCTGGTCGAGGAGGGAGGTCCAGGGCAGGGAGCCGCCGGGCACGGTGCTCTCGTCCCGCTGCCAGCCGTCGACAGGGGTGAAGGGGGCCTTGGACGGCACGGGCGGGCCGAACGCGGGTTCGCCGCCCAGGACATGGTTGACGGCGAGGATCTGCCGGATGGCGGTCCACCAGGGGCCGCCTCCCCACCAGCCGCCGTACAGACGCTCGGAGCCGAATGCGGTGGCCTCCCGCAGGGTCGTGTCGTCGCCGTGCTCGGGCGCGTGGTCGAAGAACATGCCCTGGGTGCGCGCGGTGTTCCGGGGGGTGGCCGGTTGCGCAGGCTCGGGCGGTGTCACGTACCGCACGGCCGCGGCGGCGCGGTCCACCGCGTTGCGGACGAGGCCGGTGACGCCGGCGAGGAGCCGTACGTCGGACACCTCGGGCAGGACCCGGGCGACGGCCTTCTCGCTCAGCTCCCGCGACGAGGGCCCGGTGTACTCCTCGACCGCCCGGAACGCCTCCCGGTGCCGGGCGACCGCGGCGGCGACCTCCTTGAACAGCTCCCCCGCCCGTGAGTCCGTCAGGGCCCGCAGGGCGGCGGAGCCGCGCTCGTCCCTCGGACGCAGGGCGTGCCAGTAGGCGACGGGCGGCACATAGGGGGTGCCCGCCGCGTCGTTCCCGCCGGAGGAGTCGGGGGTGACGGACCACAGGGTGCCGCCGGTGCCGTCGGTGTTGGCCGGGCGCGCTTCGACGGAGCGGTGGTGCAGGGCCATGACCGGCAGCGATCCGCCGGGCAGGGCGAGGGCGCCGAGGGGCACCGGGGCGCAGTCGGCGCAGAGCGGGTACGGCAGGGTCACCGCGCGGCCGTCAGGGGTGCCGACGACGATCCGGTGCCCGTCCGCGGGGGCGGCGGTGCCGGGCTCGGTGACCGTACGGCGGACCCAGCGGCCCAGGACCGTGCCGTCGGTGCCGAACGGGGTGTTCTCCAGACCGGGCTGGAGGGGCAGCACCTGGCAGTGCTCGGTGAGCAGCCGGGTGCCGTCCTGGATGCCGGAGCGGAGGAAGGCGGGCAGGGAAGCACGGCCGTGGGTACCGGTGGCGGGGTCGTACTCCAGCCATACGCGCTGTTGGCCCTGGTGTCCGTCGCGCCAGTATCCGGTGCCGTCGGAGATGACGGCACGCCGCGGCGGGAGGGAGGTGTCGCCCGCGTGCAGGGCCTTGCCGCCGGTGGCGCGGCCGCCGCCGGGCAGCGGCAGGCAGACCTCGTCGGAGGCGCCGGAGCGGCCCCAGCGGGGGATCTGCTCGCCGCCGACGGTGAACACCTCGGCGGGGCGGTGCGACCAGTAGCCGCGCTGCTTGCCGTCTTCCCACCAGATGACGAGCAACTCGCCGTCGACGTAGCGGAAGCCGAGGGTCCACCAGCGGTCCAGGGTGGCGGGCAGCCGCAGGGTGTGCCGGAGCAGTACGCCCTCGGGGCCGACGACGACCGCGCGTTCGAAGGTGTTGAGGATCAGCGCGGGCCAGGCGCCGGTGAGGCCGACGCTCTCCGAGCGGTGGCGGTGGCCTGCCGAGGCGGCGGCCGCCTCCGCGGCGAGTTCGGCGTACGTCTCGTCCAGTGCGGGCCAGCCCAGTTCGTCCAGGATGCCGGTACGCAGGGTGGCGGCGAGCAGCGGCACCACGTCGTGGGCCTGGAGAAGCCGCACCGCCTCCGGGGCGACCTCGGCGGCCACGGCGCGGAACCCCGAGAGCTTGTTGAGGGCGGACTGCAGTCCGGAGAGTCCCCTGGCGGCCGTGTACTCCTCGGCTCGGGCGGTCAGCCACTCGCGCAGGACGCCGGAGAGCACGGGGTGCGCGGCCAGCTTGCCCATCCCCGCGTCGCTCACCCGCTGGCCGCGTCCGCCGCCGAGTCGGCCGACGGCGCGGCTCAGCAGGGCGCGGAAGACGGGGTGTCCGGCAAGGGTGGTGAGGTCCCGCGCGCCGGGCGCGGTGTCGGTCAGCCAGCCGTCGAGGGGGAAGCCCGGGGAGTACCTGGTGCCCTGGTCCCCGTCGTCCGGCTCGGCGACCGGGACTCCCGAGGCGAGGCAGAGGTCGAGGATGTCCAGGTCGGCGGTGCGCTGCCAGCGGCCCTGGAACAACTCGACGGGGCGTCCGTCGGCGCGCAGGCGGTCCGCCGCGCGGGCGACCAGCGCGAGGGTCTGCGGACTGCGGCCGGCCGTGGCCCGGTTGCGGCGGCGGTGCGCCTCCCAACGGGCGAGCCAGTCCGCCGGGGAGACGGCGGGCGCGCCCTCGCCAGAAGCGCCGGAGGCCGAGGTGCCGACGGTCCCGGAGGCGTCGGAAGCGCCGGGGAGGGCGGTCAGCAGGTCCTCTGCGCCGGACTCGGCCAGCAGCGTGAGCCAGCCGCGCTCGCCGTCCTCGCCCCGGCCGCCGTCCTCGGTGAAGGTCTCCGGGAAGAAGCCGAGGAGCCGGGCGCGCACGGCCGGATCCCGCTGGGCGAGGGCGACGACGGCGGGGCGGTAGGCCGTCCAGAACGAGGCGGGGGCGCGGACGACTCCCGGGGAGCCGATCAGATCGGCCACCAGCTCGCGTTCGGCGCTCTCGCGGTCCAGCCCGGCGGCCTTGACCAGGGCCCGCACGTCCTGGGGCAGCGCCGCGTAGGGCGGCATGCCCGCCGCACAGCGCTCGACCAGCAGACGGCGGAACTGCGCCCAGGCGTCCGCCGGGGCGAGCCGGGCCACCAGGTCGCGTACGTGCTGCCGCAGCGCCTTGACGGTGAGCGCACCCGCGAAGGCGAACTCCAGGAAGACGGCCCGCTGCCGGTCCTCGTCCACGGCGAGGCCGTGGACCCGCTCGGCCTCGCGGGCCTTGCCGAAGAAGGAGGCGGCGTAGACGGTGTTCTCCGCCTGGAGGAAGAGGCGGGCGACCTGCTCGTAGTAGGTGGGAAGGAAGTGGGGCACGGCCCGGCCGAGCCGGGCGCCGAGGTCGTCGAAGCCCTCCTTGGCGGCACCGGCGCGGGTTCTGGCCTGCCGGCCCAGCCGCTCGATGTCCTTGACCAGGGCCAGGGCGTGGTGCCCGTTGGCCGGGTCGTTGACCAGGGCCCAGGCGGGGAAGCCCAGGGTCTCGCGGCGGACCTGGCCCACGACGGGGGCCTCGGCGGCCCGGGACAGCCCCAGGAACTCCAGGGCCAGGTCCTCGGCCTCGCCGAGGGTGCCGGGCACGAGGCGGACCACGGGGCGGTCACCGAGGGCGGGGTGTGTGTAGGTGCGGGCGGTGAGCGCGTCGGCGTCGTCCCGGTCGGTGGTGCCGGCCCGGAGGACGGCGCCCGCGTCCAGCAGGGCTGCCGCGCGGGCGTCGGCGGGGTTTCCGGTGGTACGGCCACGGGCCTGGTCGCCCGCCTGGGCGGGGAGGGCCGCCACGCCCACCGCCGTACCGGTGCCGGTGGTGGCGTCGGTGCCCACGTTGCTGTTCGCGGTGCTGTTCGCCTCGGTGTCCGTAGTCGTGGTGATCATGCCGCTCGCTCCTCGTCCTCCACGTCGCGACCGGCGTAGAGCGCCGCCGCCATGCGCATGCCCTCGGACCACGCGACGGGGCCGACCTCGGCGGCCGTCAGCGCGCGCCCCGAGGGGTCGGTCCAGCCCAGCGGGCCCGTCTCGGTCCCGTACTCGCCGTATCCGTCGTGCTCGCCGATCCAGATGCGCGCCTCGACGGTGGTGCCGTCCTCGATGACCGGGCAGACCGCGTAGCCACCACGCGACCGGTAGCCGAGCTGGGTGACGCGGCCGTGCAGGAACCGCAGTTCCCTGAAGGCCCCGCCGGCGTAGGTGTCCACGGAGGCGGTGTCCGGGGCGAGGCCGGGCGGGCGGCGCCACACCTCCCGGAACAACTGCTCCACCTGCTGGCTCACCCCCAGCTCGACCGCGAACTCCCGCAGCTCGTCCAGGTCTTCGAGGAGCACGGGGTGCGGAACGCTCACCACGTCCGGGGTGATCCGGACCGTGTCACCGTCCAGGTCGACGAGCCCGAGGCCGCGGTCGGGGTCGACATGGCGCAGGAACCCGGCGACCCCTCCGTCCGCGCCGGTCACCACCACGTCCCGCAGGGCCGCCTGCCACGCCGGGTCGGGCCAGACGCGGGCGAGGACGGCGGTGGGGACGGGCAGCGAGCGCACCATCCACTGCTCGACGTCGGTCAGGCACCGGTGCTCGTGCCGCTCCAGCCACTCGGTGAGCTGCCGGAGGCCGACGACCGCCGGATCGTCCTTCAGTTTGGCCGGGACGGACTTCAGCCGCCGCCCCTTCCCGTTGCGGCAGACCACCTTGCCCGCCTCCAGGGCGACTTCGTAGTCGCCCGCCGGTACCCACCCCATGCGCTGTTCTCCCCGTGTTCGGTGCGGCGCCGCCGAGCGGCGGCACGCTGATGAGACCCGACGACGGCAACGCACCGTGACGAGTGGAAAAAACTCTAGGCGCCGCCACTGACAATGCGGTCGGATCCCGTCCGCCATCCCTTACGGCCCCCGGCCCGGCCCAGCCCAGCCCGGCCCCGGAAACGATCAAGGGCTGGTCCCGGATTTCTCCGGAACCAGCCCTTGTTCTACGACTCTCACGAGTCGGGACGACAGGATTTGAACCTGCGACCCCTTGACCCCCAGTCAAGTGCGCTACCAAGCTGCGCCACGTCCCGCTGCGGTTCCTCCCGGTGGTCCGGGTGGCCGCGCAGGACAAACATTACCTCACTCGGAGGACCGGATCGACGTCCGTGCCTGCTGCGCGCGGGCCGCCAGCCCCTCGGCGCCGCAGGCCATGGCCTGCTTCTGGGCCCGGGCCAGTTCCCGGTGGGAGCCGATCGCGATGCCGTAGTCGACGCGCGCCAGTGCGTGTTCGTAGGCCGAGGAGGACCTCTCCAGGTGGCGGACGGCCTCCGCGAGGAGCCGTTCGGCCTCCTCCGGCGGCGCGAAGAGGGCCACGCAGCGCAGGGCCTCACCGATGGCGGTGTCCGTACCGAACCGTTCGGCGTGCACCCGCGCCCGGGACGCGAGGTGGGCGGCACGCACCGGGTCGTCGTCGGCCAGGGCGCGGGCGAGGTCGCCGGCCCAGGGTGCCCAGATGCCGTTGAACCGCTCGCGCGACTCCAGGGCGGCACCCGCCGCTTCGAGTTCGGCGATCGCCTCCTCCTTCCGCCCCTCGGCCAGCAGCAGGCGGCCCAGGATGCACGGGCCGTCCGGCAGGACCATGGCGCTCGGGTAGGGCGGGCCGAAGTGGTAGCGGTCGGCGATCCTGCGGGCCTCCGCCGTACGGCCCCGGGCCAGCAGGGTGTCGATGAGCAGGCACGCCGCGTCCCAGTGGACCGGCAGGCCGGAGCCGACACGGTCGGCCAGGCGGAGCCCTTCGCGCAGGAAGCCTTCGGCCTCCGCGAGACGGCCGCGACGGCGGTGCACCATGCCGAGCAGGGTGTGCGCGAACGCCAGGTGGGCCCCGCTCCAGCCGGAGATCTCGAAGGCGCGTACGGCCTCGCCGAAGAGACTCTCGGCCCGGTCCAGCTGGTCGGTGAACGCGTAGGTGATGCCGACCATGGTGGGCAGTTCGAAGCCCCACTCGGAGTCGGTCCAGCCGAGGCCGCGGGCCGGGCTGCCGTCGATCAGGGCGCGTTCGCAGAGGTCGACGATGAGCTGGGCGTTCTCACCGCGCAGCATGGCGTCGAAGGCCCGCAGGGTGAGCAGCGCCCGCTCGGCGTTGTCCCGGCCCTTGAGGTGGTCGGCGTTGCGGGTGAGGCGGCGGGAGCGGGTCGGACCGTCGTCCTCGGTGGCCTGCATGCCCTCCCACATGAAGTGCGCGGCCTGCAGCCGCATCAGGCCGGGGCCCGGTGCCGTACGAGCAGCTTCGGCGGCCAGGGCGAGCGCGGCCTCCTTGAGCTGGTTGTTGTGGGCGAGCGCGGCGGCGAGCCGGAACGTGGCGTCGACCCGCAGGCCGTCGTCGAGGCCGGGCATGTCCAGGGCCGCGCGCAGGTGCTGGACGGTGGTGGGCGGGGAGCTGAGCAAGGTGGCGCAGCCCAGTTCGTACAGGAGGACCGCGCGGTCCTTCGGGCGGGGCGGCTCCTCCAGGGCCCGCTCCAGGCAGCGCCTTGCCGCTTCGGGGGCGCCGACGGCGAGGTGCTGGCCGGCGGCTTCGCGGAGCTGGGCGACCAGTTCCTGGTCGTCGTCGGGGTGGACCTCCAGCAGGTGCCGGGAGGCCGCGGCGGCACCGAGGCCGGCCCGGGTGATGGCCCAGGCGGCGCGTCCGTGCATCGCGGTGCGGGTGGCGGGCGGGATGGAGCGGTAGACGGCGGTCGCGATCAGCGGGTGGACGAACTCCAGCGGGTCGAATCCGGTGACGATACGGGCGTCGCGCAGCCGGGCCGTGCAGTCGGCGGCCTCCGCCGAACTCATCCCGGCGAGGGTCGCGGCCAGTTCCTGGGAGATGTCGGTGCCGAGCACGGCGGCGGCCCAGGCGAACCGGTTGGCGTTGGTGCCGAGCCGTTCCAGTCGGGCGACCAGTCCACTGCCCCGGGCGGAGGCGCCCAGCTCCCGCAGCTTCCCGGCCGACTCCTCGACCGGCGCCAGCTCCTGGTCCTGCACCTTGGCGACCAGCTCGACCGCCTCGTACGGGTTGCCGCCGGTGACCGCCCAGACCTCGCGGCAGAAGGGGTCGTCGGCGTGTTCGCCCAGGGCCGCGCGGGACAGTTCGGCGGTGGCGTCAGGGGTCAGCGCCCGCAGGGCGACCCGGGTGACCGTGCTGTCGCCGTCCGAAACACGTTCGGCCTCGCGGTCGACCACATAGCTCGCGTTGCGCTCGGCCATCTCCTGCGGCCGGTACGCCTGGACGACGAGGAGCGGGAGTTCACCGAGGCGGGCCGTGAACGAGGAGAGCCAGGTGAGGGATTCGCCGTCCGCCCAGTGGGCGTCGTCCACCAGTAGCAGTAACGGCCGGTGGCTGAGGCGCGAGGCGAGCCGGGCGACGACGAAGTCCAGGCCGTCCCGGACGCCTTGCGGGTCGGGCTGCGGGCCACTGGGCTCGGCCAGTCCGAGGGCCGGTGCCGTGGTGTCGTACCAGTCGCCGAAGAGCGCCCGGGTCTCGTCGGGCGGGAACTGGTCGAGTGCCGGCTGGAGCAACTGCCGTACGACGTGGAACGGCACGGACGTGACGGTCTCGCCGCCCCGGGCGGACCAGATCGTGCAGCGGTCGGCGGCCATCGCCCGGATCTCCGCGAGCAGGGCGGTCTTGCCGAGCCCCGCCTCTCCACTGAAGACCAGGAGCCCACCGACGGCCTGCGCTCCGCACAGGTCGTCCACCGCCCTCGCGGCAGCGGCGAGTTCCGGTTCACGTTCGTACAACGGCCGGGACGGCTTCATGCCCACCCTTCCCCACATGGCATGCAGTGACGACGGTCGAGCCTAGTCGTGCGCGGGTGCTCACCGACAGGGTTCGGCCGATTCCCTGCAGGTACGAGGCACAATCGAGTGGTGAACGAGACGCACAGGGACCGTGACACCGAGGGCCGGGCGCGCAATGCGCGCCCCCGGGACGGGCTGGGGCGACCCCTGCCGTACGGCAGCCCCGGCGTAGAGCGGCAGCCCGAGGGCGTCGTCCGGACGCCGGACGAGACGCTCCGGGAGGCGCAGCGGCTGCTGGACGCGGGGATGCCGTTCCACGCGCACGAGGTGTTCGAGGACGCCTGGAAGTCGGGGCCGCAGGATGAGCGCGAGCTGTGGCGGGGGCTCGCGCAGTTGGCCGTGGGGCTGACCCATGCCGCGCGTGGCAACAGGGCGGGCGGTGCGCGGCTGCTGCGCAGGGGCGCCGACGCGCTCACCTCGCAGGGGGAGGCATGGCCGTACGGGATCGGGGGCGGCACACTGGCCGAGTGGGCGCACGAGTTGGCGGGACGGGTGGAGGCGGGGCATCCGGTGGACGCGGAGACCGAGGCTCCGCGACTGCTGGGGTAGGTGGCCGCGGCCCGTGGGCGGGTCCGGTGGCGGAACCCCGTGGCCCGGGAACGGGTCCGACGTGCAGCCGTTACGATCCGGCCCTATGAGCACTTCTGACCAGGACCGGGGCCGTACCCAGCGCCAGGGGCGGGACCGGGGCACCGAGACCCCGACAGCCGAGGGCACGACGGCGCAGGCCACCGAGGACACCGCGAGCGACGCCCGTACCGGGGCCGACCCCCGTACCGGTTCCGCCGGTGCTGGTGCCGATGCGCCTGTCGAGGCCGGTCTCGATGACGGCGCGGACACCGACGGCGATACCGAGAGGAGGCTGACCCCGCGTCAGGCACGTCGGCTGCGGATCGTCCTCTCCTCCGTGGGCATGGCCGCGATGGGCGTGGTCCTTGCCCTGCGGATCGCGAGCCGGTCGTCGGTGCTGGTCGTCGGGGTGTACGGGCTCGCGCTCATCCTGTGCGGCGTGGTGATCGAGCTCAGCCGCAACGGCCGCACCCGGCTGGGCAGCTGGCTGCTCGGGGCCGGTCTGGTGGCGGCGGTCGGGGCGGACTGGCTGCTGCTTCCCTGAGTGCCGGGCCGGAGCCCTGGTGAGGAGGGGCGGGGCTGCTTCCCGAAGACATGGCCGCCTGGCGGTGGGCCGGCTCGGGCGGGGCGCTGCTCGACCTGTCGGGGCCGCCGTCGCGCTCCGACGGGCCGGAGTGCCGTGCGCGGACCTTCCTGACAGCCGCCTTCCGGGTCGCCGGGGCCGAGGGGAAGCCCCCACAAATGGCTGGATCGCTACGCGCGCGGCCTGGCGGCCGGGGCCCGTACGCCAGGGCGGGAGGACTCCGAGTCCTGGCCGGTCGTCCTGGACCGCCCTCTGCGGGGGCGGCCCATGGTGGAGTCGGCCTCCCTCGCACTCGGGCTGCGGCCGACCCGGCCCCGGTTCCGGAACCGGCTGGGGCCCGGGGCCCAGGACCGCGAACGGGCGCCGTCCAACCTGCTCCGGGAGCTCGGGGGCGCGACCGTCCGGAGCTCAGCCGGTACGCGGTCGGCGCGGGCCTGATCGAACCGTGAGGCGGTTCGGTCATGCTGCGGTCGGTTCATACGATTCTCACCCGGCCCGCATAAGGTGCACCCGTGACCCAGATGACCCCGCCCGGCTGGCACCGAGACCCCGGGCACTCAGGCAAAGGCCCCGTTCAGGAACGCTGGTGGGACGGGGCGCAGTGGACCGGCCATGTCCGCCCGTCGCCCGCCGCGGTCCGCCGCCGTGGTCTCCGTGTCGGCGTCGGTGTGACCGTCGGTGCGGTGGTGCTCACCGCGATCGGGGGCGGGATCCATCTGCTGGGCGAGCGAGACGGTGACCGGCCGGGCATCGCTGCCGCCTCACCGTCCGCCGCCCCCTCCGCCCCGGGCGAACCCGACGGCCGTGACCACGGAGGCGGGAACGACGGCGGCGACGGCGGGACCGAGGACGGCGGCTCTCAGGGCCCGGACGGGCAGCTCCCGCCGACGGAGCCGGGTTACGCCACGGACCTGGCCGCCGGAATCAGCATGCCGGTGCCCCAGGGATGGAAGGGCAGGTCGGCCGCGGTCGGCGCGGGGCTGACGACGGGTGAGCACCCCTGCCCCGGCGGATCCGCCAAGACGTGTGTACGCGGAGGGGTCTTCTCGGCCCCGGCCGCGGCCCTCAAGCTCACCGCCCGGTCCCCGGAGGAGGCGGCAAGGAAGGACATCGCCGCCAACGCCGCGGAGTCCTACGGCGGGGACGCCTACGGGAAGATCACCTCGCACGAGGAGATCAAGTCCGCCGAGGTGACGGTGGCGGGCCAGAAGGGGTACGCGGTGCGCTGGAAGGTGGTGACGGAGAAGGGCGACGACGGATACGTGGAATCGCTGGTGTTCCCCTCCCCCGCCTCCAAGGACATGCTGGTGGTGGTCCGGGCCGGGTTCGACATCAACGAGGACGCGCCGAAGCTGTCCGTCCTGGACGAGATCACCAAGGGGATCAAGAAGGCCGCGCCGGGTACGGGCGCGGACAACGGCAGAGCCGCCTGAACGGCAGCACAGCACCGACACGGAGGCGGACCGGACCCCACCGACGGGCAGCCGGGCCGTACGGTCCGGCCCGGCCCCTCCCACGGGTCAGCCCGTGACGGTCGCCGGATCGCTGACCCCGGCGGCCCCCGTCTCCACATGGCCCGCGAACCTCCGCAGGAAGCCCGGCTCCCTGTCGAGGGTGACGGACACGTCGTACCAGCGCCTGCCCGCCCGCAGGTCCACCGTGCGCGAGACCGTGGCTCCGGGCCGTACCGTGAGGGCCTGCGCCGCTCCCCCGTAGGCGTTGGCGATCGTCAGTACGGCGTCGGTGGCGCCGGAATTGGTGAGCGTGAGGTCCAGGTTGCCGCTGGTGGCGTTGTGGCGCGCGGTGGCCTCGGGCCCGGCGGTGGCGCCCGGGCTCCGGAACGTACGCAGGAAGCCGTTCGGGCCGTGCACGGTGAGGTCGTGGCTGCCGCCGGAGTAGGCGGAGTTCCAGCGGTCGGTCAGGGTGCGGCCCGCGCCCGCGGTGTAGGTCCACGGAGCGTCGGTGCGGTTGCCGGAGGTGACGTAGAACTGCGCCCCGGCCGCCGTGCCCGAGCTGAACGTGAGCGCGATCCTCCCGCTCTCCGGCTCCACGGCCGCGTCCACGTACGGCTCGTACGGCAGCGGCCGGGCCGGGCGGCTGCCGGGCTCCTGGGCGGGCATGGCGCCGACGGCCGGCGGGTGGGCCGGTAGTCCGGGTGGCGCTCGCGGTCCGGGGGCTCGTACGCGGAGGTGTCCGGCAGGTCGTCGGGGGCGGGCGCGGACCGGCCGAAGTCGAAGGCCGAGGTGAGGTCGCCGCAGACCGCCCGCCGCCAGGGCGAGATGTTCGGCTCGTGCACGCCGAAGCGCTGTTCCATGAACCGCAGCACGGAGGTGTGGTCGAAGACCTCGGAGCAGACGTAACCGCCGGTGCTCCAGGGCGAGATGACGAACATCGGCACGCGTGGGCCGAGCCCGTAGGGGCCGGGTCCGTAGGAGGGTCCGCCCGGGTGGATCTCCGTGGTGGTGTCGGCAGTGGAGAGGCCCTGGGCGGCGGAGGACGGCGGGTAGGGCGGGACGACGCGGTCGAAGAACCCGTCGTTCTCGTCGTACGTGATGAACAGAGCGGTACGGCTCCACACCTCGGGGTCGGAGGTCAGGGCGTCGAGCAGCCCCGCGATGTACCAGGCACCGTAGTTGGAGGGGAAGTTGGAGTGCTCGCTGAAGGCCTCGGGGGCGGCGACCCAGGAGATCTGCGGCAGCTTCCCGGACCGTACGTCGGCGGCGATCTCGTCGAAGTAGCCGCCTCCGGCCGACACGTCGGTGCCGGTGCGCGCCTTCTCGTACAGCGGGTCGCCGGGCTCGGCGTTGCGGTAGTTGTGGAAGTAGAGCAGCGAGTTGCAGCCGTAGTTGCCCCGGTAGGCGTCATCGATCCAGCCCCAGCGCCCGGCCGCGTCCAGCCCGTCCCCGATGTCCTGGTAGATCTTCCAGGAGACCCCGGCCTCCTCCAGCCGCTCGGGGTACGTCGTCCAGCCGTACCCCTGCTCCTCGTTGCCGAGCACCGGCCCGCCGCCCGCCCCGTCGTTGCCGGTGTAGCCGGTCCAGAGGTAGTAGCGGTTGGGGTCGGTGGCGCCGATGAAGGAGCAGTGGTACGCGTCGCAGATGGTGAAGCGGTCGGCGAGCGCGTAGTGGAACGGGATGTCCTCGCGCGTCAGGTAAGCCATGGTCGTTGGCGTCTTGGCCGGCACCCACCGGTCGTAGCGCCCCCCGTTGTACGCCCGGTGGCCGCCGGGCCAGTCGTGGTTGAGCCCCTGGAGGAACCGCATCCCGAGGTCGTCGGCGGTCGGGTGGAACGGCAGTGTCACCTTCCCCGCCGCATCCGCCTGGTGCCAGACGGACTTCCCGCTCGGCAGCGTCACGGGCCGCGGATCACCGAACCCGCGGACGCCCTTCATCGCCCCGAAGTAGTGGTCGAAGGAACGGTTCTCCTGCATCAGGACCACGATGTGCTCGACATCCCGGATCGTCCCGCTGGCGCGGTGCGCGGGGATCGCGGCAGCCCGGTCGATACTGCTCGCCAGGGCGCCGAATCCCGCGGTCGCACCGGCTATCTGGAGAAACCGGCGCCGATTCATCTCAGTCATGCGTGGGGCCTCTTGGAGTGGGGGAACAGAAGCGAACAGAATGCTCCAAGAGAAGCGAACAGAAAGGAAGAAGCCGTGGCCTGCCGGTGAATGCGGGAGGTACGGCCCGCCACGGGCCGGGCCCCTCGCCCCCGGCCGGTCAGCCCGCCCGGCCGCTCGGGGCCTCGCCTTGATGCGCAGCGGCGCGGGACGGGCGTTCCGGCAGTCCCGGCCGTCCCGGCCGTCTGGACTGTCTGGACTGTCCGGGCCGTCTGGGCTGTCGAGCGCCCGCGCGGCGTCCGGCGAGGGCTTGGGCAGTGCAGGGCCGTTTCGCCGGTCGTGGAGGGCGACGACGTCGCCGGACACCAGCCCCGGGCCCGGACGCGACGGCGACGGTCGCGAAGGGGCTGTGGGGCCCTGGCCCGGCTCCGTGCGACGATGCGCGCGGCCCCGGGCGTGGCGGGCCTGCCCGACGGCTGACGGCCCGCCCGTCCCGGCAGCCGCCCCTCAGCGCAGGGTCTTCAGCATCTCCGCGCCGAACGGCGTGATGTCCCCGGTCCGACCACGCAGGGTCTTGGCCGCCCACTCCGGGTCCGCGATCAGGGCGCGGCCGACGGCGACCAGGTCGAACTCGTCGCGCTCCAGCCGCTCCAGGAGCCGGTCGATGCCGGTGACGCCGGAGTCGTTGCCGGCGAAGGCGCCGAAGAAGTCGCCGTCCAGGCCGATCGAGCCGACCGTGACCGTCGGCCTGCCGCTGATCTTCTTCACCCAGCCGGCGAGGTTCAGGTCGGAGCCCTCGAACTCCGGGAGCCAGTAGCGGCGGGTGGAGGCGTGGAAGACGTCGACGCCCGCAGCGGCCAACGGGGTGAGCAGGGCGTCCAGTTCGGCGGGGGTCTGCGCGAGCTTGGCCTCGTAGGCGTTCATCTTCCACTGGGACATGCGGAAGAAGAGGGGGAAGGAGTCGGAGACGGCGGCCCGGCAGGCCGCGACTATCTCGGCCGCGAACCGGGTACGGGCGACCAGGTCACCGCCGTAGGCGTCGGTCCGTCGGTTGCTGCCCGCCCACAGGAACTGGTCGATCAGGTAGCCGTGGGCTCCGTGGAGTTCGACTCCGTCGAAGCCGAGGCGCTCGGCGGCGGCCGCCGCGTCGGCGAAGGCGGCGATGACGTCGTCGAGATCCTTCCGCGTCATAGCGCGCCCCTTGGGCTCACCGGTCAGGGAGATCCCCGAGGGGCCCACCGGTTCGGCATCGGCCACCGGCGGCGCGCCCTCGGCGCGGGTGACGCCCACGTGCCAGAGCTGCGGGATGATCGTGCCACCCGCCCCGTGCACGGAGTCCACGACCCCGGCCCAGCCCGCGAACGCGTCCTCGCCGTGGAAGCGCGGAACCCGGTCGCTCGTCCCGGCGGAGTCGTGGTCGATGTAGGTGCCCTCGGTGATGATCAGCCCGACACCGCCCGCGGCACGCCGGGCGTAGTAGTCCGCCACGTCACGGCCCGGCACGCCCCCGGGGGAGAACTGCCGGGTCATGGGAGCCATGGCGATCCGGTTGCGCGAGGTGAGCCCGCGGACCGTGAAGGGCCGGGAGAGTGCGGCGTCCGCGCGGCCGGTTTCGAGGTCGGTCACATCAAGTCCTGTTCATCGGCTTCGACAGCTTCGACGACTGTGCCGGCGCGAGGCACGCGCCACCCCGTGCCAACGTCGGAGCCGGGCGAAGGCATCCCGGCCGGACCCGGATGTGGTCCAGGTCTCGCCCGCGTACCTACGCCGTCCGGGGCATCTGCGGAGCTGTCGGGCGGGCGGGAAGGGCTCGCCCATCAGGGCGTGCTGTCGTGCCGGATACGGGAGATGATCGGGGCATGAGCGGCGAGGAACCCCTGGTGTGCCGTACGGCGCCGAACCGGTACCGCTTCGCGCCGGCTCCGGCGGGCGCGGCGGGACCGCTGCCCCGTCATGCCCGCACCGTGGGCCGCGGCCCCGCTCCCGGCCCGCACAGAGTTGGTCCGCCGCCGGACGGGGCCGAGCCGTCGCCGGGTGGGCGCCGGAGGCGGGGCCGGTGAAGCAGGAACGTCTCCTCCGGCACTACGCGGCACTCATGGAGGCCGTGCCGCAGTCGGTCTGGGTGCTGTCGGCCGACGGGGTCGTCACTCTTCTGGCGGGCAGCGGGATCAGGGAGCAGCTCTGGCACCCCGATGGCGGGGCCTCGTGGATGGACGCCCTGCACCCCAAGGACCGGGACTGGTTCGGGCGGGCCTGGCGCAGGGCCGCCAGGGAGAGGACTCCGCTCGACACGGTGGTGCGGGTGCGGCTCCAGGGCGCCCCCGACCGCTTCCGCCACATCAAGATCATCGCCGCCCCCGTGCCGGACGAGGACGGTGCCGTGGAGTGGGTCGGCACGGCCAGCGACGCCGAGGACCACTGGCGCCTGCGGATGCGGGAGAAGCTGCTGGCCCGGATGGCGGCGGTCCCGGCCGCCCACGATCTGTCCGAGGCCTTTCTGACGACCGCGGCCGCCGTCGTCCCCGAACTCGCGGACGCCGTCGCCATCTTCCACGTACAGGGCGAACCCGGACCGGGCGCCGGGCTGCCCGGGGGTGCGGCGGACCCGGCGCCGACGGGGAGTGTGGGACTGGCACCCGGGCTGCCCTCGCTGCATCCGCTGGACGGGGACATCCTGTGGGGGGAGGCCTCACGGCGGGTCATCGAGAGCCAGGAGGCGCGGCTGTTGACCTTCCCACCCGGGGAGCCACCCGAGGACGGCCTTTCCGACGCGGCCGTCCGGTGGCTCCGCAAGGCCCGTGCGACCAGCGTCGCGCTCCTTCCCGTCGTGGTGGACGGCAGGGCCGTGGCGCTGGCGACCACGACGACCTGCCGGGGGAACCCGCCGCCGGACGAGGCCGACCTCCAGCTGTTGCGGGACGTCTTCCAGCAGATGAGCGGGCCACTGCGCCGGACCATGGAGCTGCAGAGCATCCGTGACCGGGCGCTCGCCCTGCAGCAGTCCTTCCTCACCCCTCCGCAAACCGTCGACGGCCTCGCGATCACGGCGCTCTACCATCCGGCGGACTCGGCCGCGGAGATCGGCGGGGACTGGTACGACGCCGTCCGCCTCTCGGCCGACGCGCTCGCCCTGTCCATCGGTGACATCGCGGGCCACGACCTGGACGCCGCCACCTCGATGGGCCGCGTCAACAGCCTGCTGCGGGGACTCGCCTACGAGAGCGGGCCCGCCGCGGGCCCGGCGGGCACCCTGAGCCGGCTCGACCGCATCGTGCAGGCGCTCGACGGACCGTCGATGGTCACGGTGGTGCACGCGGTCATCCGCCGACTGGGCCCCGGCGTCTGGCGCGTCACCCTGTCCAACGCGGGTCACCCGCCGCCGCTGCTGCTCCCCCGCGACGCGCCGCCTCGGTACCTGCACGACCTCGCGGCACCGGACCCGCCGCTCTGCGTCACCGACGCCCTGACGCGTACCGACCTTCATACCGTCATCAGGGAGGGCGACACGCTGGTCTTCTACACCGACGGGCTGGTGGAGGCCCCCGGGACGGACATCGGTGACAGTCTTGAGGGGCTGCGGGAACGGACCGAAGCCCTGGTACGGGCCGGGGTGCCCCTGGCGACACTGATCCGCAAGCTCCTGCCGCCGGTCCGGAGCCGCCGGGACGACATCGCCGTCATCGCCCTGCAGGCCCGCTCGGAGCCGTAGCCGGCCCCATCCGGCAGGCTCGCTTGCGGACCCGACACCGCGTTCCTACCGTCGAACAAGCCGTACCTGACCGAAAGAGGCCCCGCATGAGCACCTCCCCCGACCGGCAGAGCGGACTCGCCACCTCCCGGGCGCACTCCGCCCGGGTCTACGACTACATCCTGGGCGGCAAGGACCACTACCCCGTGGACGCCGACGCGGGCGACGCGATGTGCCGCCACTGGCCCGCCCTGCCCGTCCACATGAGGGAGAACCGCCGCTTCATGCACCGCGCCGGTCGATTCCTCGCCGAGGAGTGCGGCATCCGGCAGTTCCTCGACATCGGTACGGGGCTGCCGACCTCACCCAACCTGCACGAGGTCGTGCAGGAGGCGGCCCCGGACTCCCATGTGGTCTATGTGGACAACGACCCGATCGTTCTCGCCCACGCGCGCGCCCTGCTCCAGAGTTCGCCCGAGGGCGCCACCGCGTACGTCGACGCCGACATGCACGACCCCGACGCCATCCTCGGGAGCCAGGAGTTCCAGGAACTGATCGACCTGGACCGGCCCGTCGGGCTGATGGTGATCGGCATCATGCACTTCATCCTGCCGCCCGATGACCACCGGCTGGTCAGGCGGCTGCTCGATCCCCTGCCGTCCGGCAGCTATCTGGCCATGACCATCGGCACCGCGGACTTCGCACCCGAGGAGGTCAACCGGGTGGCGCAGGAGTACCGCGAGCAGGGCATGCCCTTCGTCCTGCGCGATCTGCCCGCCGCCACGTCGTTCTTCGACGGGCTGGAGTTGCAGGAGCCGGGGGTCGCCCAGGTGCACGCCTGGCGCCCCGGCCCGGAGCAGGACGGCGTCGACGGCGGGGACATCGCCATGTACGGCGCGGTGGCCAGGAAGCCCTGAGACCGGGGCGCCACGTAGACCGGCCAGCGGGACAGGCCCGACTATACACTCCACGTATAAACCACATGTATAGTCGGGCCATGTCCACCACGCAGTCCCTTGAACACCCCGTCTCGCCGTTGACGAAGGCGGCGGGCCCACCGGCCGCCTCCCTCGGCGCGGGCCTCGCGCTCGGCGTCCTCACCAACCTGCTCCAGGGCTGGCTCCCCTGGCCATGGAGCCAGTCGGCGAACTCCGGCGGCGTCTGGTCCGCGTTCGCCTTCGTCGCGGGAGCACTCCTCGCCCGCCGTACCGACAGCCTCCGCGGGGTGGCGGTGGCCGGAGCGCTGACCGAGATCGGGCTCGTGGTCGGCTACTACGGCTACGCCGAGTTCGGGCGGGACGGGATGGGGTCGCTCATCTTCCCGTTGCTCTGGCTGGCGATGGCATGCGTCGCGGGGCCGCTGTTCGGCATCGCGGGCTCCTGGTGGAGGCGGGGTACGCGGCGCCGGCAGCGGTACGCGGCGCTGGGCGCGCTCGGGGGCCTCTTCGGGAGTGAGGCGCTCCACTCCTGGCTCGCCCTCGGGTACGCACCCCAGGCGGCGGCCTGCGCCGTCGTCGCCTGCGGCCTCCCGTTGCTGCTGGGCCGCACGGGGAAGGAGCGCGTGTGGAGTCTGGCCGCGACGCTCGCGGCCTCCTTCGCCGCGTACCTGGCCGTCTACGGCCTGCTCGACAAGGTCTCCGCCTGACGGAGGCCGCCGGCGCTCGGCGCCCGTACCGGCGGGTCCGCGGGCGGAGGGCGCGACGCGGGTCAGCCCCGAGTTCCCCGGCCCTAGATACGCGAGTTGCGCAGCGACTGCCAGGCGGCGCCGGCCAGGGCGCGCGTCGACCGGGCGACCGACAGATGCTCGTGCTTGCGGTACAGGGCCCAGTTGTACTGGACGAGTGAGAGCTTGTTGGAGGAGAGCGACCCCGCCTGGTGGGCCCGGTACACCGCGAGCGGCTCGGCCAGCCCCCGGGCGTCGGCCCCGTTCCGCATGATCGAGAGCCAGAGGGCGTAGTCCTGCCGCTTGCGCATCTCGGGCATCAGCCTCGTGCCCAGAACGGTGCGGTCGTACATGGCGGTGAGAGCGCCGATGTGGTCCCGGACCAGCATGGCTCGGTAGTCCACATGCTCCCGAGCGTGGATCACACGGTCGGTCGGGACCCAGTCGGTGCTCTCACCTGCGTGGTCGGCGTCCATCTTGAAGTACGAGGTGAACGTCAGGGGCGCATCGCCTTCCGCGGCGAAGGCCAGCTGCTTCTCGGTCTTCTCCGGCAGCCACATGTCGTCGGAGTCCAGAAAAGCGATGTACTCCCCGCGGGCCCGCTGGATCGCGAGGTTACGGGCCCGCCCCGCACCACCCTGTTCGGGCGCCCTCTCCGGCAGGACCCGCTCGTCCCGCTCGGCGAACTCGCGCAACAGGTCCATGGAGCCGTCGGAGGACTGGTCGTCCGTGACCAGCAGCTCCAGGTCGGCATGGGTCTGGGTGAGCACCGACCGGACGGCAGCGCCCAGGGTCGCCGCCGAGTTGTACACGGGCATCACGACCGACACCAGGGGCACAGCGCATCTCCTTGACAGATCAGGACCGACGGGTTCATTCAAGCATCGCCACGGAGGAGTACCTGACGCGAGGGCGGTCCTCACCGGTCAGGGCCGCGGGGGCTCCACCGGCCGCGCGCCACCGGGACAGGGCACCGCGTCGTCGGTGACGCCGTGGACGTGCACCACCCCCGCAATTGAACAAGAGAGCAGCCATCCGTCGCCATCCGCCGTGTTCAGCCAGGCCCTCGCACGACAACCGGTCGGCCCATAGCGCCGGCCCCGGCGATCCTCCGGCATCAGCAGAACCCGGATTCACGCCTGGCCGCCCCGCGCCGGCCTCAGGCCGGTCCCGGGAAACGATCAGGGGCCGGTTCGGATGTCTCCGAACCGGCCCCTGATCAACGACTCTCTCGAGTCGGGACGACAGGATTTGAACCTGCGACCCCTTGACCCCCAGTCAAGTGCGCTACCAAGCTGCGCCACGTCCCGGTGCCCGTCTGACCTGGGGTTTCCCCTGGCCGAACGCGCATGAGAACAATACCGCACTTCAGCAGGTGGTCACGAACCCCTTTCCCCGCTTGACCTCAAGTCCACTTGAGGTTGAATGCTCGGAGCATGACGAACCTGACCACCGCGCCGGTACGCGGCCTCCACGACTCCTACGGCTTCCACGACCTCGGGCGTCTGATCTCCCTGATGACCGGCGCCGAGAAGCACGCCCCCGCCGCGCACTCCACCACGGACGCGCTCTGGGTGCTCTACGACCGGGTGCTGCGCGTGACGCCCGCCACCGCCGACGCCCCCGGGCGGGACCGCTTCCTCCTCTCCAAGGGCCACGGCCCCATGGCGTACTACGCCGTCCTGGCGGCCCGCGGGTTCTTCGACGAGGAGGTGCTGCGCGGCTTCGGAACGTACGGTTCCCCGCTCGGGCACCACCCGGACCGGCTGCTCGTCCCGGGGGCGGAGATCGGCAGCGGCTCGCTCGGACACGGTCTGCCGCTGGCCGTCGGAACCGTCCTCGGCCTGCGGGCACAGGGGCTCACCGACCCCCGGGTCTGGGTGCTGGTCGGCGATGCCGAGCTGGACGAGGGCAGCAACCACGAGGCCATCGCCCACGCCGGACCGGCCGGGCTGGAGCAGCTCCACACCCTGGTGATCGACAACGCCTCCGCCACCCACGGCTGGCCCGGTGGCATCGCCTCCCGGTTCGAGGCCGCCGGCTGGTCGGCGGCGACGGTGAACGGCCGCGACCACGACGCCCTGTACGAGGCCTTCACCGCGCCCCACCCCGGTCGGCCGCGCGCCGTGGTCGCCCGCGTCGAACCCAAGCACTGACCCTCCCCCTACACCCCGGCCCAGGCCGGTCCACGACCGGCGGATTCCCAGGAGGACCCTTCCCATGGAAACCATGCGTGACCGCTTCATCACCACCGCCTCGCAGCTCCTGGAGGAGGAACCCCGGCTGGCCGTCGTGCTCGCCGACATCAGCGCCGACGGTTTCGCCCCGGCCCGGCGGGCGCACCCGGACCGGGTGGTCAACGTGGGCATCAGGGAGCAGCTGCTGATCGGCGCCGGGGCGGGCATGGCGCTGACCGGGATGCGGCCGATCATGCACACCTTCGCCAGTTTCCTGGTGGAACGGCCCTTCGAGCAGGTCAAGCTGGACTTCGGCCACCAGGGGGTGGGCGGAATCCTGGTGAGCGCCGGGGGCTCGTACGACTGGCCCGCCGGGGGCTTCACCCATATGTCACCGGGGGATGTGGCACTCCTGGACACCTTGGAGGGATGGAGGGTCCATGTGCCGGGCCACCCGGACGAGGCGGAGGCGCTGCTCCGGGGCGCGGTGGACGGCGATGACCGGGTGTACGTACGCCTCTCCCTCCAGGCGAACCGGGAGGCGCGGCCGATGGGCGGTGACGGAGGGTTCTCCGTCGTACGCGAGGGGCGGGGCGGGACCGTCGTCGCGGTCGGCCCGATGCTCGACAACGTCCTGGCAGCGGTGGAGGGGCTGGACGTGAGTGTGCTGTACGCGACGACCGTGCGGCCGTTCGACGCGGCGGGCCTGCGCCGGGCCGTGGGGGCGGGACCGGGTGCCGACGTGGTGATCGTGGAGCCCTACCTGGCGGGCACGTCGACGGCCCGGGCGAACGAGGCCCTGGTGCAGCTGCCGCACCGGGTGCTCGGCCTGGGGGTGGGTCGCGCCGAGCTTCGACGGTACGGGCAGATGGACGAGCATCTGAGGGCTCACGGGCTGGACGTGCGGGGGCTGCGGGGGCGGATCACCGGGTTTCTGCGCGGCTGAGACGGAGACCCGGGCCGGGACCGGTGTGCGTGTGCGCGAAGGGGGCCCGGTCAGCACCCGCCGGGGCGTGCTCCGCACCGGATCCCAGCTCGGCCAGCCCCTGGCGGGTCGATCGGCGCCGGACACGGGCTCGGTCCGCTCCACTCCGGCAGGTCGAAACGCGGCTCGCCTCCTCGCGCTTCGGCGTGGACGCGCGGTGCGGCCGGGACCCGTGCGCGGGCCCAGAACCGGGGACCGTGTGCGGAGCGAATGCGGTGATGGTCATGATGTGCCCCTTGCCCCCGTCGAAGGCCCCTCACTTTCGTCAGGGGAGGCGACTTCGGCGACGGCCCCTGGCAAGCGTGCTTGTTAGGCTCTGCAACAGGGGCAGGCACGGTCGGCGAGAGGGGATCGCCATGGAACGGGCCCAGCAGCAGGGACCGCGCGCCCGGTACCGGGAGCAGACCCGCGCGGAGATCAAGGGCCTGGCGCTGCGGCAGCTCGCGGCAGGCGGTGGCGGCGCCCTCGCCCTCACGCGGATCGCCAAGGAGATGGGCCTCTCCGGCCCCGCCCTCTACCGCTACTTCAGCAGCCGGGACGATCTGCTCAGCGCCCTGATCAGGGACGCGTACGACGATGCCGCGGCCGCGATGGCACGGGCGGCGGTCCGCTCGGCACGAGGTTCACACGGCGGGCGCGCCCGGCTGCACGACCTGGCCTCCGCCTACCGCGCCTGGGCGATCGCGGAGCCGCACCGCTATCTGCTGATCCAGGGCGATCCGGTCCCCGGTTATGTGGCCCCGGCCGCCACACTGGAGCGGGCCCGTGCGGTGCTGGGCCCCTTCCTGCCGCTCTTCGCCGCCGGGGAACCCGGCCCGGCGGTGGTCGGCACGGTGGAGGAGATGGCCGCCTGGCTGGCGGCGGACGAGACGGTGGGGGCGTGGGTGGCCCGGTACGCACCGGACGCGGTCGGCCCCGACGCGGAAGCCGACGAGGCCGAGGAGGCCAGGAGGGACAGGGCCGTCGTGGAGGCGGGGGCAGGCGGTGGAGCCCGGGCCGGTGGGGCGGGCCGGGCTGCTTCGGCGCTGGCGGGGGCGGTGCTGGCCTGGACCCAGTTGCACGGCTCGGTGAGCCTGGAGGTGGCCGGCCAGTTCGCCGGGATGGCACACCGGGGCGGCACGCTGCTGGGCGCCCACATGGAGCTGCTGGCGGACGCGTTCGGGCTGGAGTGAGGCGCCGGGGGCACGGGAGGCAGTGCCGTCGGCGGCCGTCCCACGAGAAGGCCGGGGATCGCACGCCTGGCGCCCCTACCGTACGGACTCACGCCCACCCCCGTACGGCTGCCGCCCACAGCCCTGCCCCGCGCCCCCTCACTCCTGCACCGACACCGCCCCCGCAGCCCGCGGGAGCGTGCATCGGGCCGCGTCGGGTGGCCGCGGGGCGCTCGCCCGGGAGTCGGGGCGCGCGGTGCGGGGGCTCAGGGGTGTTGGTAGCCCTCCCGGTGGTCGATCTGGCGGACGAGTTCCTGGGCGAGGGACTTGATGGTGTCGAGCCCGGCGCGGCCCCAGGGGCGCGGCACCGTGTCGACGGCACAGACGGTCCCCAGGGCGATGCCCGTACGGTCGATGAGGGGTGCGCCGAGATAGGAGCGGACGCCTATGTCGTCGACGACCGGATTGCCGGCGAAGCGCGGGTAGTCGCAGACGTCGTCCAGGACGAGGGCCTTGCGCCGCACGACGACGTGCGGACAGTAGCCCCGGTCGCGGGCCATGTAGCGCGCGCTGCGGCTGCTGCTCGCCGCGGTGGCCCCCAGGTCCCGTCCGCCGCTGTTGCCCGCCGGGGTGTGCAGTCCCGCGAAGAACTGCCGGTTCTCGTCGATGAAGTTGACCATCGAGAAGGGCGATTCGGTCACTTCGGCGACCTTGTCGGCGAAGGCGTCGAAGTTGTCGAACGAGGCGTCGGGCCGTTCACCGAGGTCCAGCCTCCGCAGCCGCTCCGCGCGGGCCGGGCCGTCCCGGTCGGCGGAGGTCAGCAGCATTCGGCCGGTGGCGAAGGACGTCACTGGCGGGCTCCGAAGGCCTGGAGCGGAGCGGGCGCGGAGGTCGCGTTGATCAGATGCTGTACGAGGGTGACCAGCGCTCCCGTACCGGAGCTGGCGATCCGGGCGTCGCACAGGACGACGGGGACCTCGGGTCCGAGGTCGAGTGCGGCCCGGATCTCGTCGGGTTCGTAGCGGTAGGCGCCGTCGAACTCGTTGACGGCCACGATGAAGCCGATGCCGCGCCGCTCGAAGAAGTCCACGGCGGCGAAGCACTCGGCCAGCCGCCGGGTGTCGGCGAGGACCACGGCGCCGAGCGCGCCCTGGGAGAGTTCGTCCCACATGAACCAGAACCGCTCCTGTCCCGGCGTGCCGAACAGGTACAGCACATGCTGTTCGGAGAGGGTGATGCGGCCGAAGTCCATGGCGACGGTGGTGGCCGTCTTGGACTCGACACCCTCCAGGTTGTCGGTGCCCACGCTGACCTGGGTGAGCAGCTCCTCCGTGCTCAGCGGGGCGATTTCGCTGACCGCGCCGACGAAGGTCGTCTTGCCGACGCCGAAGCCGCCCGCGACCAGGACCTTGAGGGCCACGGGGAAGAACTCGGCGGTTCCGGTGCGGTCAGAGCTGTCGTCGTAAACCATCGAGCACTGCCTCCAGCAGGGATCGGTCGGTGGGTGTGTCGTGGAAAGCGGGAGCGTGCGCGGTGACCGCGCCGCAGTCGACCAGGTCGGAGAGGAGAACCTTGGTGACGACCGCGGGCAGCCGGAGGTGTGCGGCGATCTCGGCGACGGACATGGGCCCCTCGCACAGTCCGAGGGCCACGGTGTGCTCGGGGCCGAGGTGGATGTCCGGTTCGATGCCCGTGGCCATGACCAGGGAGAGCAGATCGAAGCCGGTGGACGGCCGGGTGCGGCCGTTGCTGACGGTGTACGGGCGGATCAGCCGGCCGGCCGCGTCGTCGAGCAGGGGCCCGTCATGCGGGGCCGGCATCCTCACAGCCCCGGGGTGAACGGGGCCCCGGCAGGCTGCCGCAGCGGGGTCATCAGGTAGGGCCGGACGCTCTTGACGAGCATCGCCATCTCGTAGCCGAGCACGGCGGCGTCCGCCTCGCGTCCGGCGAGGACGGCGAGGCAGGTGCCGGAGCCCGCCGTGGAGACGAACAGCAGGGTGGAGTCGAGTTCGACGACCACCTGCCGGACGTCTCCGTTGTCCCCGAAGCGGGCCCCGGCGCTGCGGCCCAGGGAGTACAGGCCGGCGGCCAGGGCGGCCATGTGGTCGGCGCTGTCGGGGTCCATGCCGTGGACGGACTTCACCAGTCCGTCGGCCGAGAGAAGCACCGCGCTGCGCGTGTAGGGCACGCGCTGGACCAGTCCGCTCAGCAGCCAGTCCAGGTCCGAGACCTGACCGGACGCCATGTCGCTCGCCATCGTGTCTACTCCTTGAAGGTCGTGTCTTTACGGGGTTCCGGCACGGTGTGGCCCGGCAGGAAGGGGTCGTGCCCGGTCCGCGGGCGGCCGAGGGACGGGGGCGCTTCGGCGGCCCCTCGTACGGGGAGGGGGGCGAGGGTCTCCGGCGGGGTGTCGAGCGCGGTGGGGGCGGCGGGGCCGCCGGATGCGGCGGCGGTCTCCTCCTCCTGGGCGTTCTGCGCCTCGGCGAGGTCGACGCCGCGCCGGAAGGCGGCCATGAGGCCCGGGTCGTGCAGGGCGTGCTCGTCCTCGACCCGGTGGGCGGGCGCTACGCGCAGCTGCGGGACGAGGTGTTCCTGGTTGGCGCGCTTGGGCAGTTCGGGGCGGTCGGCGGGCGGTGCGGGCCGGTCGACCCGCCGGGGGGTGAAGGGGGCCGGTGCGGGCCGGTCGGGGACGGCCGCGGGGGGCACGGCCCGGTCGGGGGCGGTTGCCGCTCGCACGGCCCCATCGCGGGTGGCTGCCGGTGCTGCGGGCCGGTCGGGGGCGGATGCGGGCGGGGCGGGCCGGTCGGCCCGCTCGGCGCGCAGGGGCAGGGGCGGGGCCTCGCCGCCGGGTCCCGGCGGGCGGCTCTCCGGTGCGGCGTGGGCGTGCGAGCCCGGCGCCTGGGCGTCGCGCGGATGGCCGACGGGTGCCGGGGCGGCCTGCGGTGGTGCGCCCTGGACCTGCGGGGGCGCGGGCGGGGCGGGTGTCCCGGCGTCCGCGGGCGGCCGGTGTACGGCTCCGGGGGGCGGTACGGGGGCGGTGCCCGGGGCGGTCGCGGTGTCGGCGTCGGCCCCGAGGAGGGTCTGCGGCAGAACCAGGACCGCCTGGGTGCCGCCGTAGATGTTGCTCTGGAGACGTACGGCGATGCCGTGGCGGCGGGCCAGGGCCGAGACGACGAAGAGGCCGATCCGGCCGTCCTGGAGGAGATGGGCGACGTTGACCCGGTCGGGGTCGGAGAGGAGCGCGTTCATCCTGTTCTGCTCGTGGTCCGGCATGCCGAGGCCGCGGTCCTCCACCTCCAGCGCGATCCCGGCGGTGACGCGCTGGACGCGCAGCAGGACCTGGGTGTGGGGGGCGGAGAACACCGTGGCGTTCTCGACCAGTTCGGCCAGCAGGTGGATGACGTCGGCGACGGCGTGGCCGCGCAGGGTGCCGTCCATCGGGGGGACGAGCTTGACCCGGGGGTACTGCTCGACCTCCGCGATGGCCGAGCGCAGCACCTCGGTCATGGTGACCGGGTTGCTCCACTGGCGCCGGGAGACGGCCCCGCCGAGGACGGCGAGGTTCTCCGCGTGGCGGCGGATGCGGGTGGCCAGGTGGTCGACCTGGAAGAGGCCCTTGAGCAGATCGGGGTCCTCGACCTCGTGCTCCAGCTCGTCCAGGATCTGGATCTCGCGGTGGACCAGGGACTGGAGTCGGCGGGCGAGGTTGACGAAGACCTCGACCTTCTGTTCGTTGCCCGCCGAGCTGAAGAGCTGGGAGGCCTGGACGACGGCGGTCACCGCTGCGTCCTGGGCCCGGCCCATCTCCTGGGCGAGCAGGTCGAAGGCGTCGCCGTCGGCGGTGGCGGGCGGAGGCCTGCGTGGTCCGACGGGCTCCCCTGCCCGGAGCTGCTCGACCACCCGCTGGATCTCGGCCTGGTTCTGGGCGCTGGTGCGGCGGAGCGTCAGCGCCCGGTCGAGCACGGCGCCGGCCACCCGGTGGGCGCCGAGGTAGGCGGCGGCCACGGCGGCGACGGCCAGGGCGGCCGACCCGCCGAGTGCGGCCCAGAGGCCCGGGGACGGGTCGACGGCGCCGTCGCGGATGGTGAAGATGACGGCTGCCGCGCCGCTGAGCAGGGCGGCGACGGTGGGCAGCAGCGCGGTGCGCAGCACCTGTGGGCGTATGCGGGACTCGGGGGAGGGCTGTGCGGCGCGCGGCCTGCGGGTGGCCGAGGGGGTGCGAGCGCCGGGGCGGCCGTGCCGCCCGCCCTCACGGCGGTCCGGTCGCGCGGCGGGTGCGCGAAGTTGAGACATCAGCGTCCTCGGTACAGGGGGCATCAGGAAGCGGCGTTCCTGTCGCCCCTGTCGGCGTTCCTACGGCGTTCATGCGGTGGCACCCACGGTGGCGGCTCCCGTTCGGGCCGGCGGTCGGCCGGCCCGGGACACAGGAGCCCCCCGTTGATCACCGAGCACACACGGTAGTCGCGACCCACCTGTGCGCGACGGGCAGTTGGGGAACTTGCCCGCCATCCGTCCCGCTCTGGTATGAGCCCTCGCGTGAATGTCCGATTACGCCGCATTGACACCCGTGCACCCACCCGGCCGCCCCACCGAAGGGGGACCACCTGAAGGATGATCGGACCGGGGCAGCTACCATATGAGCGCCGCCTAGCTCGAAAGATAAACACGTGACTGTCAATGACGACTCGTTCACCAACTGGATGCACCGCGAGGAGATCGCGGAGTCGATGATCCCGATCATCGGGAAGCTGCACCGTGAGCAGGACGTGAACGTCCTGCTGCACAGCCGCTCCCTGGTGAACAAGTCGGTGGTCAGCATCCTCAAGACCCACCGCTTCGCCCGGCAGATCGCCGGTGAGGAGCTGTCCGTCACCGAGACGATGCCGTTCCTCAAGGCACTGACGATGCTGGACCTCGGCCCCTCCCAGATCGACATCGGCATGCTGGCCGCGACCTACCGGGCCGACGACCGCGGCCTGTCCATCGAGGAGTTCACCGCCGAGGCCGTCGCCGGGGCGACCGGCGCGAACAAGATCGAGCGCCGCGACTCCCGGGACGTCGTGCTCTACGGCTTCGGCCGTATCGGCCGCCTGATCGCCCGGCTCCTCATCGAGAAGGCCGGTTCCGGCAACGGACTGCGACTGCGTGCCATCGTCGTACGCAAGGGCTCCGGCCAGGACATCGTCAAGCGCGCCTCACTGCTGCGGCGCGACTCGATCCACGGCCAGTTCTCCGGCACGATCACCGTCGACGAGGCGAACAGCAAGATCGTCGCCAACGGCAACGAGATCAAGGTGATCTACTCGGACGACCCGACCGCGGTGGACTACACCGAGTACGGGATCAAGGACGCGATCCTGATCGACAACACCGGCCGGTGGCGGGACCGCGAAGGGCTCTCGAAGCACCTGCGTCCCGGTATCGCCAAGGTGGTCCTGACCGCTCCGGGCAAGGGCGACGTCCCCAACATCGTCCACGGGGTCAACCACGACACGATCAAGGACGACGAGCAGATCCTGTCCTGCGCGTCCTGCACCACCAACGCGATCGTCCCGCCGCTCAAGGCGATGGCGGACGAGTACGGCGTGCTGCGCGGCCACGTGGAGACCGTCCACTCGTACACCAACGACCAGAACCTGCTGGACAATTACCACAGCTCCGACCGCCGCGGCCGTTCGGCGGCGCTCAACATGGTCATCACCGAGACCGGGGCGGCGTCCGCCGTGGCCAAGGCGCTGCCCGAGCTGGACGCGCCGATCACCGGCAGCTCCATCCGCGTCCCGGTGCCGGACGTCTCGATCGCGATCCTGAGCCTGCGCCTGGGCCGCGAGGCGACCCGCGAGGAGGTCCTCGACTACCTCCGCAACGTGTCGCTGGCCTCCCCGCTGAAGCGGCAGATCGACTTCATCAGCGCCCCCGACGCGGTCTCCAGCGACTTCATCGGCTCGCGCCACGCCTCGATCGTCGACGCGGGCGCCACCAAGGTCGACGGCGACAACGCGATCCTCTACCTCTGGTACGACAACGAGTTCGGCTACTCGTGCCAGGTCATCCGGGTCGTCCAGCACGTCTCCGGCGTGGAGTACCCGACGTACCCGGCCCCGGCGGCCTGACCCGTCCGCCGGTCCTCCGCACGGAGGACCAGCTCCACCGCCGCACCACGGCCTCGCGGGCCGGCACCCCTTCCGTACCGGGGTGCCGGCCCGCTCGTGTCCCGCCCGTGCGGCCGACTGTCGCGGGACGGTGTCGGGCCGGTGACGGATGCGCCCCCGGCCCCGGCGGTCACCGCTCCCCGGCCACGTCCAGATCCCGGCGTGCCACCGGGGCGGCGGTGCCCGGAACCCTTTCCGCTGCCGCCGTACGCCAGCGGGGCGGCGCCATCGGGGCGGAGACGGGTCGCCACCAGGGGTCCACCGGGAGCGCTCCGGCCGGTTCGAAGGGTTCGCCCGGCCGGGGAAAGGCCGCCGCCTGCTCGGCCTCCTCGGCGGCGTCCTTCACCCACTCCCCGGGCTCGGCCCAGGCGTGCGGGGCGAGGTTGAAGGTGCCCCAGTGGATCGGCAGCAGCACCCCGTGCGGGCGCCCGCCCTGGAGGTCCAGGTGGGCGCGCATGCCCTCGGCGGGGGTCATGTGGATGTCCGGCCAGTACTCCGAGTACGCGCCGATCTGGATCATCGTGGCGTCGAACGGGCCGTGCTCGGCACCGATGTCCCGGAAACCGGGGAAGTAGCCCGTATCGCCGCTGTGGTAGATGCGGTGCTCCGGGCCCCTGACGGACCAGGAGGCCCACAGGGTGTGCTGGTTGTTCCGCAGGCCACGGCCGCAGAAGTGGCGCGCGGGGGTGGCGGTGAGGCTGATCCCGTTGACCTTCGCGGTCTCGTTCCAGTCGAGTTCGCGCAGCCGGTCGGGATCCACGCCCCAGCGCTCCAGGTGGGCGCCGACCCCGAGCGGTACGGCGAAGACGGTGCCGGTGCCCGCCAGGGCCCGGATCGTCGGCAGGTCGAGGTGGTCGTAGTGGTCGTGGGAGATCACCACCACGTCGACGTCGCCGAGCGTCGTCAGCGGCACGGGCACCGGGTGCAGCCGCTTGGGCCCGACGAACGGGAACGGGGAACACCGCTCGCCCCAGACCGGGTCGAACAGCACCCGGCGGCCGTCGATCTCCGCGAGGACGCTGGAGTGGCCCATCCAGGTCAGCCGCAGCCCGGTGGCGGGCGGTGCGGCCAGATCGGCGAGGGTGGTGGCATGGACCGGCACGGTGCCGGCCGGCGCCCTGCGGACCCGTTGCTCCTTCTGGAAGTAGACCTTCGCGAATTCCAGCATGGAGCCGGACGGCCTGGTCCGGGCGCCCAGCGGATTCTGGAACACCCCGTCGGCGAAGTTCGGCGAGTTCAGGATGCGCTGCATCCGTGCGCCCGCCGGATCGGCCCCGAAGGGCTCGGAGCGCATCGAACGCAGCTTCGTACGGAAGGGGACAAAGTAGTCGGCGCCGGTCACAACATCTCCAGGGGGAGTCGGTGTCGTCTCATTATGGTCGGACGGTCCGACAGGGCGAGAAGAGAGCGCCGAACGGAGCAGAGGCCGGGTGCCCCTCAGCCACGCGGCTGTCCGTACACATGCTCGATGCGCAGCGTGAGCACCACCCTGCGGTCCTCGACCATGGCGCGCCGGTAGTCCTCCCAGTCCGGGTGCTCGCCCCGCACGTCGCGGTAGAGCGCGATCAGGGCCTCCACCGTGGCATCGTCTCGTTCGGCGGCGGGCGGGGTCAGCTCGGCGGTGCCCTCGGCCACGGTCCAGGCCCAGCGGTCGTCGCTGGTGACGTGGTAGCTCGCGCGGGGGTCACGCCGGAGGTTGCGGGTCTTCGCCCGGCCCTCGGTGATCGACACCCGGATCGCCCGCTCGTCGGGGTAGTAGGCGTGGCTCACGTTGGACAGCTGGGGCCGCCCGTCCCGCTTGAGAGTGACCAGCACTCCCCCGTCCTGCTCACCGATGAGCGGGAGCAGCGCTTCCTGTGCCGGTTCGAATGACGTCATGACCGGTCCAACGTGCTTGCCGCCACGAGGATTCCGGCCCGGCCGCTTCCAGGTGGGGGTGTCACATCCGGGAGGCACCGTCGCGTCGTCCCGGTGACGGCATGATCTCCGGTGACCGGACGTGACCGGGACATTGATTAGGGTGGTCGGGTGGCTAGAGTCCGGTTGAACGTGGCGGAGCGGCGCGAGGAGCTGCTGCGGGCGACGGTCGAGCAGATCGAGATCCGCGGGGCCTCCTCCGTGCGCATCGCCGATGTGGCGTCCGCGCTGGGGGTGAGCAACGCGCTGGTGCTCTACCACTTCTCGACCAAGGAGAAGCTGGTCGCCGCCGCCTTCGCGTACGCGGCCGAGGCCGACCTCGCCCATCTGCGCAAGCTGCTGGCCCGCCGCACCACCGCCGTACGCCGTCTGCGCGCTGCCGTGCGGTGGTACGCACCGACCGGACAGGCCAAGGGATGGCGGCTGTGGATCGAGGGATGGGCGGCCGCGCTGCGGGAACCCGCCCTGCGCAAGGTGGCGGGCGACCTCGACCAGCGGTGGAAGACGGAGTTGGCCGAGGTCATCGAGGAGGGCGCCGCCGCCGGGGAGTTCCGGTGCGCGGACCCGGAGTCGGCGGCCTGGCGGCTGACCGCCCTGCTGGACGGTCTGGCCGTGCAGATGACCTCGTACGAGGGCCCGCTCCCCCGGGCCACGATGCTGCGCTGGACCGACGAGGCGCTCGCCCGCGAGCTGGGCATCGACGAGGCCGCGCTGACCGCCTGACGCCCCGCCCCACCGGTCCGCCGCGCCGGGGGCACCCGGTCCGCCAGATCTGAGGCCCCTGGCCGGCCCGCCCGCCCAGGCACCCCGCCTGCCCGCCCCGGCACCTCAGGTCTGGCGGACCGGGGCGTAGGCAGCGCCCTCCAGCCCGAACGTCCAGGCGACCCCGTCCTTGGCGGTCCGCGTCCCGGGGGGCACGCGCAGCCAGTACGTGCGGTGGGTGCCGTCCGGCTCCGGGGTGGAGTTGACCACCTCGACCATCACCACGTCCTCGTCCCCGTCGAGGGCGATGCGCCAGAGGATGCCCGTCTCGTCGCGGTGGACGGGCTCGGCGCCCGACTCCGTGAGGTAGCGGTCGTAGCCGTAGTACTCCAGCATCACGCGGCGCAGCTCCGCGTTCTCCTCCTCCCGGATGCGCTGCGGGGTGAGCGAGGCCAGTTCCGCCAGGAACGCGGCGGGCACCGGCATCCCCCGCCAGGCGTACAGGGCGAACCCGTCCCGGTAGGCGAGGGCCGGCCCTTCCCCGTGGTCGAGCCTGCCCGCCTCGTCGCGGTGCAGGACCACGGGCCGCTCGCTGATCACCACGGCCCGCTCGTAGGGCCACCACCAGCCGGCGCTCCGGGCGACCTCGGCCAGGCCGGTCAGCCGGTCACCGCGCCCGTCGAAGGCGGCGAGCCAGGCGGCGTCGTGCTGGCCGAGCACCGCGTCGAGCAGCACCAGCCGCACGGCGCCCTCCTCCGCGGGCCGGGGCGCCAGATCGGCGACGACCCCGGACCGTATCCGCTCGGCGAGCGCGGCCGTGGTCTCCCAGAGCTGGGCCCCGGTGGCGGACCAGAGGGCCGACCAGCCGGCCGGGCCGAGCTCGTCGTACATCCGCCGCCGCTCCTCGGCCCACGGCCGGGTGCGGACCTCCTCGCGCACCGACCGTCCGGCGTCGGTGAGCTTCTCCACGGCCTCGACGGCCGCCCGGGGCGACTCGGCCCAGACGATCCGCTCGGGCTCGGCCAGTCCCGCCAGGCGGTAGGCGCGCCGCACGCCCTCCTCGGCGGCCGCCCGGTCCGCCGCGCCGGTGGCCGCCGCCACGTCCCGCCAGGAATTCACGTGCTGCATCGGTTGTCCCCGTCCCCAGTTCGCTGTGTGCTCGTCGTGCTCGGTGGTCGTACTCGGTTCGCGATCGGTTGTCGCGCCCGGTCGTCGTGCCCGGTCCGTCGCCGTACTCCGTACGGGGGTCAGTCCGCGACGATGCGGACCGCGCCGGGCGCGTACTCCCGCTGGCGCACCACCCGGAACCAGCCCTGCGGCAGCGCGATCGTGGCGTGCTCCTCGTGCACCACCCGGCCGCCTTCCGGGAGATGGAGCAGCATCGGGCCGAACGGCCCCGCCTCCCGGATCAGTCGACCGGGCCCCTGCACGGCGTGGGCGTGCCCCGTCACCTCGCCCAGCGCGAGCACCAGCCGTCCCCGCCCGTCGCGCAGTTCGCCCGACGCCTCGAGGAAGGGGGCGGGCACCGCCGACTCCTCCAGCGCCATGATCAGTACATCACCCTGACGGTACACAGAGGTCTCCCCTCGGTCGCGGCACCCGCTGTGCCGACCACGGGAAAAACGCTACGGGCCGGGTCTGACAACAGCCCCCCGCGGCGGGCTCGGAGCGGTCCGCCGACGGGTCGGAAGCGGTCCGGGCGCCAGGAACCGAGACAGGTCCCGAGCGGCCCGCCGACCGGTCCCGGGCGGTCCCGGCCGCGGCATTGTCAGTGCGGCTTGATAGACCTTGCGGACATCAGCAGTCCCCAGGATCAGGAGCTCAGGGCCATGTACGGTGCGCAGCATCTGCACGAGTTCGGCGGCCTCCCCGCCGTCGACTTCCAGCACACGGGCGCCGGGGGCTCCCGGCCCGCCGCCGACGCCGCCGCCTGGCGCGTCTCCGTCGATCCGTACGGCGACGAGGGGCGGAACCGGCCCTGGGCCGAGGAGTTCGCGGACTTCCTGGGCGCGGTCGACCCGGCCGGGGTCAAGGCCCTGATCATCGGCCAGTGGGGCGAGGCGTACGAGGAGGACTCCTCGGTCCCGATCGATCTGGTGACCGCCGCCGCCGACCGGCTGACCTCGCTGGAGGCGGTGTTCGTCGGGGACCTGGAGGCGGAGCAGGCCGAGATCACCTGGATCGAGCAGTCGGACGTCACGGCTCTGCTGACCGCCTTCCCGGCACTGACGGAGTTCGGGGTGCGGGGCGGCACCGACCTGGTGTTCCCGCCGACGAAGCACCAGCGGCTGCGGGCGCTGACGATCCAGGCGGGCGGCCTGCCCGTGCAGGTGGTCCGCGGGGTGATCGACAGCGAACTGCCCGCGCTGGAGCGGCTGGACCTGTGGCTCGGGGTATCGGCGTACGGCGGTGACACCGAGGTCGCGGACCTGGCACCGCTGCTGTCGGGCACCCGCTTCCCGCGCCTGCACCACCTGGGGCTGCGCAACAGCGAGGTGCAGAACGAGATCGCGGCGGCCCTCGCGTCGGCGCCGGTCGTCGCGCAGCTCAGGACGCTCGACCTGTCGAACGGGACGCTGGGCGACGAGGGCGCGGCCGCACTCCTGGAGGGGCAGCCGCTCACCCATCTCGAACTCCTCGACCTCCACCACCACTTCCTCACCGAGGCGATGGAGCAGCGGGTCCGCTCCTCGCTGGAGCCGCACGGGGTGCGCGTCGACGTGTCCGAGCGGAACGAGCCGTGGGACGACCGCGGCGCCGAGGGCCGCTACACCGCCGTATCGGAGTGAGAGATGACGACCTGTATCGGCATTCGCCACCCCGAGCGCTTCCACGGCCTGCCGGTCCACACCCCGGCGGCGTCCGTCCCCCTGCCCGGCGCCGCCACGGTGGCCTGGCGGCTGGAACGCGACTACGGGGAGGAGAGGAGCTTCACCGACCTGTGGCGGCAGTTCCTGGACACCGTGGACACCGCACAGGTCAGGGCGCTCCTCATCGGCCCCTGGTGGCGTGAGGACTACACGCCCTTCGCTCCGGTACGGGACCTGCTCGTCGCCGACGCCGACCGCTTCCCGGCCCTGCGGGGGCTCTTCCTCGCCGATGTGGTGGGCGAGGAGTGCGAGGTGTCGTGGCTGCGCATGTGCGACATCACGGCGGTGCTCGAAGCGTTCCCGCTGCTGAAGGAGTTCACCGTACGCGGCTGCGGCGAGGAGGGGCTGGCTCTGCGGCCGATCCGACATGCGGCGCTGACGTCGCTGCGCTTCGAGTCCGGCGGGCTCCCCGGTGAGCTGGTGCGGGCCGTCGCCGCGAGCGAACTGCCCGCGCTGGAGCGCCTGGACCTCTGGTTCGGCAGCTCGTGGTACGGAGCCGACGCCACGGTCGAGGACATCGGACCGGTCCTGTCGGGCGGCACCTTCCCCCGCCTGCGCCACCTGGGCCTGCAGAACAGCGAACTCCAGGACGAGATCGCGGCGGCCGTGGCCTCGGCGCCCCTCGTCGCCCAGTTGGAGACCCTCGCCCTGTCCATGGGCACCCTCAGCGACACGGGCGGGGAGGCTCTGCTGAACGGGCAGCCGCTCAACCACCTCACCACGCTCGACCTGCGCCATCACTACCTCACCGACCCGGTGCTCGACCGGATCAGGAAGACCTGCGCCCCGGCCGTGGTCGAGGCGGACGAGCCCGAGGAGGACTACGGGGACGACGACGGGGAGCCGGAGCGCTATGTCGCCGTCAGCGAGTAGCCCCAGGGCGGACGTTCCCGGGGCGAGCGTCCCGGGGACCACGACGGCCCCGCGCTTCGCCGTGGTGGGCAATCCGGAGAACCGCCGGGTCGCCTTCTTCGAGGAGGCCGTACGGGCCGCCGGGCTGCCCCCGGCCCGGGTGGTCCCCTGGCTCCAGGTGCTGGGCGGCAGAGCGGCGTTCGAGCCAGACGAGTCCGTACGGATCGACTCACCCGGCGAGAACGCGGAGGTGGAGCGGTTGCTGCGCGGGGTCGACGACCCGACCCGGGTGGAGGGGTCGGCACGGTGGTACGCCGCGTTCCGCACGGCGGTGGGCGAGGTGGCCCGGGCCGCCTCCGCCGCCGGCGCAAGGACGCTCGCCTCCCCCGGTGACCTCGCCGCACTCTTCGACAAGCGGCTCTGCCACGCCCGTCTGGAAGCGGCCGGGGTCGCCGTGCCCGCCTCCCCCACCTCCGGGCCGCATGGCGCGGAGGTGCGGGGCTGGTCCGACGTACGGGCGTTGATGCGGGAGCACCGGATGCCCCGGGCCTTCGTGAAGCTCGCGCACGGTTCCTCCGCCTCGGGGGTGCTGGCGGTGGAGACCGCGGGCCCCGGCCGGGTCCGGGCCTGCACCTCGGTGGAGCGGGACGGCGAGGGGCGGCTGTTCAACTCGCTGCGGGTCCGCCGGTACACCACGGAGCAGGAGGTGGGCGCGCTCGTGGACGCGCTCGCCCCGGACGGGCTGCACATCGAGCGCTGGCTGCCGAAGGCGTCCCAGCGGGGGCGGGCCGCCGATCTGCGGATCGTGGTGGTGGGCGGCCGGGCGACCCACGCCGTCGTCCGCACCAGCCTCTCCCCCATGACCAACCTCCATCTCGGGGGCGCCCGCGGCGATCTCGACGAGGTCCGGGCCGCCGTGTCGGCGGTGGGCGGCTGCTGGCGCGAGGCGCTGGCGACGTGCGAGCGGGCCGCCGCCTGCTTCCCGGGGACGCTGTGCGTGGGCGTCGATCTGCTGCCCTCGGCCGGCTGGCGGCGCTTCGCCGTCGGCGAGGTCAACGCCTTCGGCGATCTGCTGCCCGGACTGACCGGTCTGCCCGGCAGCGGTGCCGAGGGGCTGGACACCTATGCGGCGCAGGTCGCCGCCGTACTGGACCGAACGAGGAACGACCATGCCGTCACGTCTCCCTGACCACCCACGACCCGATATGGCCGAGGTCGTGGGCAGCCATGACCTGCTGCTGGTCACCCTGGACACCCTGCGCCACGATGTCGCCGTCGAGCTGGCCGCCGCCGGGCGCATCCCGCATCTGGCTGCCCGTCTTCCCGGCGGCGTCTGGGAGGAGCGGCATGCGCCGGGCAGCTTCACCTACGCCTCGCACCAGGCGATGTTCGCCGGGTTCCTGCCGACACCCACCGCCCCCGGTCGGCACCCGCGGCTCTTCGCGGCCCGGTTCGCGGGCAGCGAGACGACGGCGGACGGCACGTTCGTCTTCGACACCCCGGACCTGGTGTCGGGGCTCGCCGCCGAGGGGTATCGCACGGTGTGCGTCGGCGGGGTCGGGTTCTTCAACCGGCAGGGTGCCCTGGGCTCGGTGCTGCCCGGGATGTTCCAGGAGAGCCACTGGGAGCCGGAGTTCGGTGTCGCCTCACCGACCTCGTTCGAGGAGCAGGTGGCCCGGGTGGAGCAGGTCGTCGCGGAGCTGCCGCGGGAGCAGCGGCTCTTCCTCTTCGTCAACGTCTCCGCACTGCACCAGCCGAACTGGTTCCACATGCCGGGCGCGACCCGCGAGACCGGGGACTCCCGGGCCACGCACGCGGCCGCCCTGGAGTACGTCGACCGGCACATCGGCCGGCTCTTCGCCGCCGCGAGCAGCCGCCGCCGGTGCTTCGCCATCGTCTGCTCCGACCACGGTACGACGTACGGCGAGGACGGCTACACCGGTCACCGGCTCGGCCACGAGGCCGTCTGGACCGTGCCGTACGCGCACTTCTTCCTGGAACCGCCCGCACCACAACCATCCGCACCGCTCGCACCGGGGGCTGCTCGATGACCATCACCGCCGGCGTTTCCGCGCCGCCCGCCGTCAGGCCGTACGAGAGTTACGTCTACGCCTATCCGCACAAGACGGCCTACCGACCCCTGCCGGAGCGGCCCGCGCTGCGCGAGCTGTGGGCGGCCGAGCGGAAGGACGCCCTCTCCCTCTACCTCCACATACCGTTCTGCGAGGTCCGCTGCGGCTTCTGCAACCTCTTCACCCGGATCGGCGCGCCCGAGGAGCTGACCACGCGCTATCTGGACGCGCTGGACCGGCAGGCGGTGGCCGTCCGGGACGCGCTCGGCGACGACGCGCCGGTACGGTTCGCGGCGGCGGCCTTCGGCGGCGGGACACCGACCTTCCTGACGACGGCCGAACTGGAGCGGCTCTGCGACATCGCGGAGCGGCGGATGGGCGCCGACCTGCGCGCGGTGCCGCTGTCGGTGGAGACCTCGCCCTCCACCGCGACCGCCGACCGGCTGGCGGTGCTGGCCGACCGGGGCACGACCCGGATCAGCATCGGGGTGCAGAGCTTCGTGGCCGCCGAGGCGAAGGCGGCCGTCCGCCCGCAGCGCAGGGCCGAGGTCGAAGGTGCCCTCGGCCGGATCCGGGACGCCCGGATTCCGGTGCTGAACATCGACCTGATCTACGGCATCGACGGCCAGACCGAGCGCACCTGGCTCACCTCGCTGGACGCCGCGCTGGCCTGGCGGCCGGAGGAGCTGTATCTGTATCCCCTCTACGTCCGTCCGCTGACCGGCCTGCACCGGCTCGGCGCGGGCGTGACCGGCCGGGAGGCGCAGGCCCTGGAGCAGACGGCCTGGGACGAGCAGCGGCTGCGGCTCTACGCGGTGGGCCGCGACCATCTGCTGGCCCACGGCTACGAGCAGGTGTCGATGCGGATGTTCCGCCGCGCGGACGCGCCCCGGGGATCGGCGGACGGTCCGGAGGACCACGCCTGCCAGACCGACGGCATGATCGGCCTGGGGTGCGGGGCCCGCTCCTACACCTCCGCCCTGCACTACTCCTTCGACTACGCGGTCGACATGCGGGAGATCCGTTCCATCATCGACTCCTTCACCGCCACCCAGGACTTCTCCCGGGCCGAGGTCGGCCGGTATGTCGACGCGGAGGAGGCGCGCAGGCGTCACCTCCTCCAGTCGGTCCTCCAGGCGGCCGGTCTCCCCACGGCCCCCTACCGGGCCCGCTTCGGTACGGACCCGTGGACGGACTTCCCCGCCGAACTGGCGGAGTTCGCGGCCCGGGGCTGGCTGGACGAGCGGGCGCCGGAGGGGCTGCTGCGGCTCTCACCGCTGGGCCTGGCCCACTCGGACGCGCTGGGACCCGCGCTGTTCTCCCCCGGGGTGCGGGCGGCGATGGCCGCGTACGAGCGGAAGTGAGCGGGCCGTGGACCTGACCATCCTCTACCGGGGCCCGCTGGCCTCGTGCGACTACGACTGTCCGTACTGCCCGTTCGCCAAACAGCGGGACAGCCGGGCGCGGTTGGCCTCGGACCGGGAGGCGCTGGAGCGGTTCACGGCGTGGACGGCGGCGCAGACCGGTGACCGGCTCTCCGTACTGTTCACCCCGTGGGGCGAGGGGCTCGTCCGGTCCTGGTACCGGCGGGCGATGACCGAGCTGTCGCATCTCCCGCACATCGGCCGGGTCGCCATCCAGACCAATCTGAGCGGGCGCACCGCCTGGCTCTCGGACGCCGATCCGGAGCGGATCGCGCTCTGGTGCACGTACCACCCGGGGCAGACGCCCCACGAGCGGTTCCTCTCCAAGTGCCGTGACCTGTCCGCCCGAGGCATCCGCTTCAGCGTGGGCGTGGTGGGGTTCGAGGCCCACTTCGAAGAGGCCCGACGGCTGCGGGCGGCGCTGCCCGCGGAGGTCTACCTCTGGGTGAACGCCGCCGAGGGGCGGACGTACACCGACGAGGAGGCGGCCCGGTGGACGGAGCTGGACCCCCTCTTCCCGTACAGCAGGCATCCGCACCGCTCGGCCGGGCTGCCCTGCCGGACGGGCGAGTCGGTGGTCTCGGTGGACGGCGACGGGACCGTGCGCCGCTGTCACTTCGTCAAGGCCGAGCTGGGCAATCTGTACGACGGCAGCTACCGCCGGGCGCTTCGTCCACGGGCCTGTCCGCTCGCCGTCTGCGACTGCCACATCGGCTATGTGCACCTGGAGACGCTGCCCCTGTACGACGTGTTCGCGGGCGGTGTCCTGGAGCGGATACCGGCAGGGCCGGGCGCGGGCCCGACGCCGGACGGCCCCCCGGTCCCGGGCCCGAACCGGCGTTCGCTCCCCCTGCTGAGCCCCTGAGCCTGCCCCTACAACGGCAGCAGGTCCGGGCGCTTGGCCTCGACGTGGTCGCCGGACGACTCGCCACGCAGCCGCCGCCCGATCCACGGCACGAGGTACTCCCGCGCCCACTGGATGTTGTCGCGCCCTTCGTCGAAGGGGCTGCGCTGGGCCTGCGGGGGCCAGGGCTGGTCCGGATCGGTCGGCACATCGTGTCCGAGGACCTGGGCGGCGCGCAGGGCCACCCTGGTGTGGCCCTCGGGCGAGAGGTGGAGCCGGTCGGCGTCCCAGGCGCGCCGGTCCTGCACCGAGCGGAGCGACCACAGGTCGAGGACCGGGCAGTGGTAGCGGTCCGCGATGGCCCGGAGGTGGACGTTGTACGTGGCGATCTTGCCGCGCATGTGGCGCAGTACGGGGACGCCCCGGGTGTCGAAGCCGGTGGTGATCATGACGGTGCCGACCGCCTCGGTCAGCTCCGCGACGGCCTTCTCGTACCGCTCGGCCAGGTCGTCTGGGTCGGTGCCGGGCCGGATGATGTCGTTGCCGCCCGCGCAGAAGCTGACCAGGTCGGGGGCCAGCTCCTTGGCGCGGGGGATCTGCTCCTCGACGATCTGGTCGAGGAGGCGTCCGCGTACGGCGAGATTGGCGTAGCGGAAATTCCCGTGCCGGGTCTCGTCCGGGTTCGTCGCCGCGTCGGGGGCCGGGAGCCGGTCGGCGAGGAGAACCGCGAACCGGTCCGCCCAGCCGACGAAGGTGCCGTCGGGGCCGGGGTCTCCGACGCCTTCGGTGAAGCTGTCCCCGATCGCCGCGTACGACCCGATGGTGTGCTGCTGCTGGGTTCTCGAATCGTCTGCCACAAGCACATATCCTGCACCGTTCAATGTGACCTACGCGACCGTAATACAGGGTTGACGGGTGGTGACATAGACCACCCGGTCAGATGTGGGTAAAGCTGGAATAAGTAGAGGGCGGTATGCCACAGCAGCACACCGCCCTCGATCACTTCACGCCCCGCGCGGGCAGCCCTCGGGTCAGAGGGAGACGCCGTGCTGGCGCAGGTAGGCGACAGGGTCGATGTCCGAGCCGTAGCTCGGGCCGGTGCGGACCTCGAAGTGGAGGTGCGGGCCGGTGGAGTTGCCGGTGGAGCCGGAGAGGCCGATCTGCTGGCCGCCGGTGACGGTCTGGCCAGTGGAGACGCTGAGCGAGGACTGATGGGCGTACTGGGAGTACATGCCGTCCGCGTGGCGGATGACGACCTCGTTGCCGTACGAACCGCCCCATCCGGCCGAGACCACGGTGCCCGGGCCGATGGCGCGGACGGGGGTGCCGGAGGCGGCACGGAAGTCGGCGCCGGTGTGGTAGCCGCTGGACCAGCTGGAGCCGGAGGCGCGGTACGGGGTGGTGACCTGGGCGCTGTCCAGGGGCGCGGTCCAGCCGGAGCCGGCGGCCTGCGAGGAGCCGGTGGGCTGCGAGGACCCGGCCCGGATGGCGGCGCCGGACTGCGCGTCCGACTCGTCGGCCGAGATGGTGTCGCCCTTGGGGGCCTGCTCGGCCTTCTTCGGCGCGGCCTGGGGGGCCGCCTTCTTCTCGGCCTTCGGCGCGGACCTGGGCGCCGGGGCGGCCTTCTTGGCCTCGGACGGCGCGGCGGAGCCGGTGGCCTTGGCGCCGAGGGTGAGCTTCATGCCCGGGAAGATCAGGCTGGGGTTCTCGCCGACGGTGGAGCGGTTGTCCTGGTACAGCTTCTGCCAGCCGCCCTTGACCCGGTGCTCGGCGGCGATCTTCGCGAGGTAGTCGCCGGAGACGACGGAGTACGTCTTCGAGGCGGTCTTCGCCTGGGCGGGCGCGGCCTGCGGGGCGGTCTGCGCGGCGGCGGCCGTGGCGGCGGCGGGCTTGGTGGCGGGGGCGGCCTTCTCCGCGGCGTGGGCGCCGGTGGCTCCGATCAGCGGGAGGGCCAGTACGGCGCCGCCGGTGCCCGCGGCGAGGACGCCGCGGTGGATCGGGCCGGACTTGGGACGGCGGTGCTTACCCTGTGCGGGCATGGGGGAGTTCCTCTCCGTCGCCTGCGAGGTGAGCTGTCGGGTTCGGGCTGGAGATGCCCGGCCGCCGGACGGCGACTTCACCCCTAGCCGGTCCGGATCGCTCCGGGCCGGCGGCTTACCTGGTTCCCCCGCTCCTGCCACACGTGAGTGGGTGGGTGCGAATTCCGGGCGGCGGCAGGATTAGGCGGTCCGTCCGGATTGACGGTGACCGTAAACGAGTCAGGACGACGGGAACAAGCCGTCGGTTGCCTCCCGGAATCATCGATTCGATTCCGTTCCGGATTTCCCGTCACCCTCCGTGGATTACGGATCTTGGCTTTCCGTACGGATCCCGGGGAAACGCCGGGGCGCCGCAGCCACGGTCCGTCACGGATATGATCCCGCTCACCTGCGGAATCCCATCTCCCCCATTAGCGGGGCATGTTCTGCGAAATACACCAATACGGACATGGCGGTGGCGTCATTCCTGACTCCACGTCATCCGGCCCCTGATTTCCGGCCGAATCGATGTCGTATCGTCACAGGAGCGCCCTCGCCGGAGAGCCGCGCCGACGCCGAAGACTTCAGGAGCCACCGTGACGCAGCAGGTGCCGCAGGTCCCGCCGACCGAGACCGCACTGACCGGAGTCCGCAACTTCCGCGACGTGGGCGGGCTCCCCACCACGGACGGGCGGCGCACCGCCTTCGGCCGGCTCTACCGCAGCGGCCACCTGGCGCACGCCACCGCCGAGGACGCGCTCTTCCTCTCCGGGCTCGGGCTGCACACCGTCTTCGACTTCCGGAACTCCGCCGACCACCAGCTCGACGGGTACGACATCGAGTTGACCGGTGTCCGTAATGTCAGCATTCCGCTCTCCGACCCGGCCGACGGAGCCGAGTTCTGGCGGCTGGTGCGCGACGGGAACATCGAGCAGCTGCGCTCGATCCTGGCGAACGGCAAGGGCGCCGAGCGGATGCTGCGCATGTACCGCGCGACCATCGTGGACCGCACCGCCGAGCACAGCCGCGTGCTCCACGCACTGGCGGAGGACAGCGTTCCGGCCCTGATGCACTGTGCGGCGGGCAAGGACCGGGCGGGGCTGTCGATCGCGGTCTCCCTGCTCGCGGTCGGCGTCGAGCGCGAGGCGATCGAGGCGGACTACCTGAAGTCCAACGACCCGCACCGCCGGTACAAGGTGAAGCGCTCGGACATGTCCGAGACCGGGATGTCCCCCGAGGTGATGGAGCTCCTCAACCCGCTCTTCGGGGCCCAGGCCTCCTACCTCGCGGCGGCGTTCACGGCCATCGACGAGACGTGGGGCTCGACCGACCGCTACCTGTCGGAGGGGCTGAACATCTCCCCCCGGACCCGGGAGCGGCTGCGCGAGCGCCTGCTCGACCAGGGCTGAGCGACTACTCCGCGCCCGCCACCACGAAGAGCAGGTAGAGGAAGGCCGCGATCACGTGGCCGACCACCAGGTAGGCGACGAGGCGGATCACCAGACCGCGCGGCATCCGGCGCTCCTGCGCGTCCTTCGTGGCCCTCGGCCGCCGCGGACTCAGCGGGTCGTAGTGTTCGGAATCGGACATGACGGTCCTCTCTGCCGGCCTCGCGGCCGGTGGGTACGAAGGGTCCGGAGGTATGGAGGTACGCAGGGGCCCTGGTGGTATGCCGGGTCAGCGCGCGTGGAGGGCGTTGCCGAGGCACAGCTCGGCCGCCGGGCTCTGGAGCAGGGAGTGGACGAAGAGCAGCTCCGCCCCGCCGCGGTCCAGGGCCGCGATCCGGTGCGGGGTGAGCGAGTCGAAGTGGGCGCTGTCGCCCGGGTCCAGGTCGTGCACGGTCTCCCCCAGCGCGACCCGCAGCCGTCCGCCGAGGACGTACAGCCACTCCTCACCGGGGTGCACCCGGACCAGATCGCCCTGGGCGCCGTACGGGACACGGACCCGCAGCGCCTGCATGGCACGGCCCGGACTGCCGGCCCGGCGGTACATCCAGCCGTCGGCCTCGGCGCCCTCGAAAGCACCGCCCCGGATGATCGCGTCGCGCTCGGGCGGCTTCTCGCCGAGCAGCTCGGAGACCGTCGTACCGTAGATGCGGGCGAGACCCAGCAGCATCGGCAGCGAGGGCTGGCGGCGGCCGGTCTCCAGCCGGGAGAGGTGGGCCGGGGAGAGTCCGGCCCGCTGGGCGGCGGTCTCCAGAGTGAGGCCGCGCCCACGGCGCAGTTCGCGCAGTCGGGGGGCGACGCCGGGAAGCTCCTCGGCCGCCCCCTCGTCCGGAGGGTTCATGGTTCCATTGGGCCAGGAACTTTCCTCCTGGGCAAATAAATTGCCCAGGAGGCAAATCCCCTGGTCTCAGCGGTTGGCCACGGCCTGCTTGACCAGCGTCCGGCCGAAGTCCCACATCAGTCCGCCCCCGTCGTGGGCGTCGTCCATGACCTCGGTGAACGCCGTCACGAAGCGGTCCACCTCCGGCTCCCCGATGATCAGCGGCGGGATCAGCTTGATCACCTCCAGATGGTCGCCGGAGACCTGGGTGAGGATGCGGTGCTTCTGGAGCAGCGGCACCACGACCATCTGGGCGAAGAGTCCCTTTCGGGCCGCCTGGAGCATGGTCCAGCGGCTGCGGAGCTTCAGCGACGACGGGCGGCCGAACTCGATGCCGATCATCAGCCCCCGCCCGCGCACCTCGTGCAGCAGCTCGTAGCGGTCCACCAGCGCCGCCAACCGCTCCCGCAGCAGATCACCGGTGCGCCGGGCGCCCGCGACGATCTCCTCGTCCTCCATGACGGAGAGCACCGCGAGCCCGGCCGCCATGGCCTGGGCGTTCGAGCCGAAGCTCGCGGAGTGGACGAGGACCCGGTCCATCGAGGAGTAGACCTTGCGGAAGATCCACTCCTTGCCGAGGGTGGCGCCGACCGGGACGTAGCCGCCGGAGAGTGCCTTGGCCACGCAGACCAGGTCGGGCTCGACCCCCTCCTCGTGCTGGTAGGCGTAGAAGGCACCGGTCCGCCCGAGACCGGTCTGCACCTCGTCGGCGATCAGGAGCGCCTTGTGCCGGTGGAGCAGCGCCTGGGCCTCGTACAGGAAGCCGGGGGGCGCGGCGTGCACGCCCTTGCCCTGGACAGGCTCGACGACCAGTGCCGCCACGTCCCCCCGCTTCAGCTCCCGGCGCAGCGCGTCCAGGTCGCCCAGCGCGATCGGGGTGTCGGGCAGCAGCGGGGCGAAGCCGTCGCGGAAGCCTCGCTCCCCGTTGACCGAGAGGGAGCCGGTGGTCAGCCCGTGGAAGGCGTGGTCGCAGTAGAGGACCCGGGGCTTCCCGGTGGCGTACCGGGCGAACTTCAGCGCCGTCTCGACCGCTTCCGTACCGCTGTTGCCGAAGAAGACCCGCTCCAGGTGCGGGCTGTGGCCGAGCAGCTTCTCCGCGAGCAGCCCGGGGAGCGGCTGGCAGTCGAAGCGGGTGAGGTCGGCGAGCTGGGCGTCGAGCACGTCGTGCAGGGCCCGGCGGACGACCGGGTGGTGCCGGCCGAGCCCCATGACGCCGAACCCGGCCAGCATGTCCAGGTAGTCCTGGCCCTCGGCGTCCCAGAAATACGCCCCCTCGGCCCGCTCGTAGACCTTGTCGAAGCCGATGGTGTGCAGCATGCGCGGCAGCTGGTGGTTGAGGTGGCGTGCGTGCAGCTCGTACCGCTCGCCACCGCGCTCCGCCAGCAGCCGCCCGAGGTCGAAGCCCTTCGGCCCGCCGTCCGTCACCGCTTGCCGCCGACGCTCTCCCGGGCCGCGCGCAGCGACTCCTTGAGCGACCCCATGGTCGCGAGGACGGCGGTGGGTTCGTAGCCGCAGTGGGCCATGCAGTTGGCGCAGCGCGGGTCCTTGCCCCGGCCGTACTTGTCCCAGTCGGTCTCCTCGATGAGCTGGCGGTACGTCGGCACGTAGCCGTCGCTCATCAGGTAGCAGGGGCGCTGCCATCCGAAGAGGGAGTAGTTGGGGATGGCCCAGGCGGTGCACGGGAAGTCCGCCTTGCCCTCCAGGAAGTCCAGGAAGAGCGGCGAGTGGTTGAGCCGCCAGCGGGCCCGGTTGCCGCCCGCGAAGGCCTTCTTGAAGAGTTCGCGGGTCTGGTCGACGCCGAGGAAGTGCTCCTGGTCGGGCGCCTTCTCGTAGGCGTAGGCGGGCGAGATCATCATCTCGTCGACCTTGAGGTCGTCGTTGAGGTAGTTGAGCACTTCGATGACGGTCTGCGGGGTGTCGGTGTTGAAGAAGGTGGAGTTGGTGGTGACCCGGAAGCCGCGCCGCTTGGCCTCCTTCATCGCCTCCACCGCCTCGTCGAAGACGCCCTCCTTGGCGACCGACTCGTCGTGCCGCTCCCGCAGTCCGTCGATGTGCACGGCGAAGGCGAAGTAGGGCGAGGGGGTGAACTTGTCGAGCTTCTTCCGCATGAGCATCGCGTTGGTGCAGAGGAAGACGTATTTCTTCCGCGCGACGAGCTGGCGCACGATCTCGTCGATCTGCGGGTGCATCAGGGGCTCGCCCCCGGCGATGGAGACCATGGGGGCACCGGATTCGAGCACCGCGCCCACGGCCTGGGCGACCGGCATGCGCTGCTTCAGGACACCGGCCGGGTGCTGGATCTTCCCGCACCCCTCGCACGCGAGGTTGCAGGCGAACAACGGCTCGAGTTCGACGATCAGCGGGAACTTCTCACGCCTGCGGAGCTTCTGCTCGAACAGATACGTCGCGACCTTGATGGACTGGCGGAGCGGCATGGCCATCTGGCTCACCTCCTGGGGAGCAGTAAAGATCGGTGCCATTCGTAGAAAGCGGGAAGGACGGCACGGAGAACACGGAAGGCCGATATTCCACCGCGCACCGTGCCGATACGGACGAGCTCATGCTCCGGAGCGTCCACGACCACCCGGACGGCCGCAACCGGGCGCGGCCCGTGGCACAGGGCGGTCCGCAGGGTGGCGGCGGACTCCATGTCCACGGCGATGGCCCCGGTGGCCCGCAGCGCGGCCCGCTCGGGGCCGCGCACGACGTGGTCGGAGCCGGTCAGGGGGCCGGTGTGGACGGTTGCGCCGGGGGCGGCCCGGGCCAGGGCGGCGACCAGCAGCCCGGTGCCGGTGCAGGGGGTGACGCCGTCCGCGTCCCGGGTCTCCTCGGCGACGACCAGGTCCCCGGGGTGCATCCCGGGGGCGAGACCCGCGCAGAAGCCGGAGGCCAGGACCGCGGCCCCCGGGGTGCCACCGGGGGCGAGGGCGGCCGCCACGGCCGCCTCCGCCGCCCGGGGGCCCATCCCGGTCCGCAGGACCCGCACCGGGCCCGCGGGACGCCTGCCGCTGCGCAGGGCCACCTGCTCGATGCCCAGCGCGCAGGCGACCAGCAGCGACGGCTGCGGGCCCGCGGGCCCCGGTGCGCCGGCCATCAGGCGCCCTGGGCGGCGCCCGGACGGTCGGCGAACGGGTCGCCGTACACGTAGCGCCCGAGTGCCGTGAGAGGGAAGACCTGACGGTAGAGGTGGTAGTTGATGGAGAAGTCCCAGGGGAAGCCCGTGCCGGTGAAATAGGGCTCGTCCCAGGAGCCGTCGGCCTGCTGGGCCTCGGTCAGCCAGGTCACCCCGCGGGCGACGGCGAGGCTGTCGCGGCGGCCGGCCGCCAGCAGGGCGAGCAGGGCCCAGGCGGTCTGGGAGGCCGTGGACTCACCGTGCCCGATCCACTTCTCCTCCCGGTACGAACGCAGGTCCTCGCCCCAGCCGCCGTCGTCGTTCTGCACGGACTCCAGCCATTCCACCGCCCGGCGGATCGAGGGGTGGGCTGCGGGGAGTCCGGCGGCGACCAGCGCGGGGACCACCGACCCTGTCCCGTAGACATAGTTGACGCCCCAGCGCCCGAACCAGGCTCCGCACGCCTCCTGTTCGGCGAGAAGCCACTCGATCCCCCGTTGTGTACGGGGGTGTCGAGCGCGCCCCTCCACGGCGAGCATCTCCACCACATGTCCGGTGACGTCGGCCGACGGCGGGTCGATGACCTCGCCGAAGTCGCAGAACGGCAGGCGGTTGGGGAAGGAGCTGGTGTTGTCGGCGTCGAAGGCCCCCCAGGCTCCGTTGCGGGACTGCATCCCGAGGTTCCAGCGGACCCCGCGCTCGATGGCGGCCTCCACCCGGGCGGGGTCGGGGTGGCGGACCCGGCGCAGCGCCAGGACGACTTCGGCGGTGTCGTCGATGTCCGGGTAGTTGTCGTTGTGGAACTCGAACGCCCAGCCGCCGGGGGCGAGTTCGGGTTTGCGTACGGACCAGTCGCCGGGCCGGGTGATCTCCTCGGCGAGCATCCAGTCGGCGGCCTTCACCAGCGCCGGGTGGTCGGGTCTGAGTCCGCCGTCGACCAGGGCGATGGTGGCCAGGCAGGTGTCCCAGACGGGCGACTGGCAGGCCTCGACCATCCTGGCGCCGTCCTCGCGGTGGACGGCGAACCGGTCCAGCGAGGCGAGGCCCGCCTTCATCACCGGGTGGTCCAGGTCGTAGCCGAGCAGATGCAGGGCGATGAGGGAGTAGACGGCCGGGGGCTGGATACCGCCCCAGCAGCCGTCGTTCTCCTGGCGTTCGACGATCCACCGGGCCGCCACGTTCATCGCGATGCGGCGGAGCGGGCGCGGGGCGACCTTGTGGTAGAGGTGCAGCCCCTTGTCCAGACGCTGGAAGAGGCCGTCCCAACTGGCCGCCGGGGCGAGCTTCCTGGGCGGATTGGGGCGGGCGGGGTCGGTGTGCAGCTCGTCCAGGGCGAAGGGCGCGGGCCGCACGGGGCGCTTCGCGGAGACGATGGTCAGGGGAACGATGGTCTGCCGGGCCCAGCAGCCGAAGTCATAGATGTTGAGCGGTACCCAGGAGGGCAGGAACATCAGCTCGGGCGGGAGTTCGGGGAGGTCGTCCCACTTCCACCAGCCGAAGAGCGCCAGCCAGATCCGGGTGAAGACCCGGGCGGCGGCGATGCCGCCCTGCTCCCTGATCCAGGAGGCGGCGCGGGCCATGTGCGGCTCGTCGGGGGTGTCCCCGGCCAGCCGCAGGGCCACATAGGCCTCGATGGTGGCGGAGAGGTCGCTCGGTCCGCCGTAGAAGGTGTTCCAGGTGCCGTCGCCGAGCTGTTCGCCCCGGATGAAGAGGGCTGCGGCCCGGGTGGTCTCCGGGTCCTGGATCCCGAGGAACTGGCGCAGGAGCAGGTCCTCGGCGTCCATGGTGACGTTGGTGGCGAGGTCCCCCTTCCACCAGCCCTGCTCGTCCTGTCTGCCGAGGAGGTGCTCCACGGAGCGTTCGGCGGCCCGCCGCGCGGCGGCGAGCACCTCGCCCGGGGCGAGGGTCGTGTGGTCCGGACGCCCTGCCGTGGTCGCGGAGAGTTCCGCGGCCCCGGTGGGTCCGTCGGTCGTCGCTGTCATGAGCTTCCCCTTACGTGCAGTGGCTTCTCTGCTGTGCTGGGGTCTCCGTCGGCCGACGCCCCGGTGGGGGCGCCGGCCGGCGACTGCGCGTCATATACGGGTGCTGGTCACCTCTTCCGCACCACCACGAAGTCCGCGAGCGCGGTGAGCTGTGCCCGTACCCGGTGCGGCATGTCGACACCGTGCAGCGCCTCGATGGCGACCGCGTGCTGACGACGGGCTTCCTGGGCGGTCCACTCGCGGCCGCCCGCCTCCTCGATGAGCGCCGCCCGGGCGGCGAACTCCTCCTCGGAGAAGCTGTCGAAGTCGCTGCTCTTGGCGTCGGCGGCGAGCAGCTCCCCGAGCCGCTCGGAGGCCGGGCCGCCCGCGGCGAGCGCGGCGACGACCGGGAGGGACTTCTTGCGCTGGCGCAGGTCGCTCCAGGTCTGCTTGCCGGTGGCCTCCGGGTCGCCCCAGATGCCGAGCAGGTCGTCGACGGCCTGGAAGGCGAGGCCCAGGTGGTAGCCGTACGCCTCCAGGGTGTCGGCGGTGCGGTCGTCGGCGCCGCCGAGCACCGCGCCGATGGAGACCGCGCAGGCCAGCAGGGCGCCGGTCTTGTTGCCCTCCATCTCCAGGCACTCCTCGACGGTGACCCGCTCGCGGTGCTCGTAGGAGATGTCCTGGGCCTGCCCGTCGATGAGCTTGCGGGTGGCCTGGGTGAGGCGGGGGGGGGGGGGGGACGCGCCGGCCGATCCCCGTTCCCGCCCTCGGCCGGGAGCGAGAGGGGAA
>NZ_JBWKCM010000004.1:224935-246118 GCF_056436485.1 Streptomyces sp. NPDC043746
GAGGGGGGGGGAGGGGGGGGGGGGGGGGGGGGGGGGGGGGGGGTGTTGGGGGGGGGGGGGGGGGGGGGGGGGGGGGGTGGGGGGCGCCCCCCCCCCCCCCCCCCCCCCCCTCGACCGTGCCCAGTTCCAGCAGCAGGTCGTAGGCGAGGGCGAAGAGCGCGTCACCGACCAGGATGGCCTGGGCTGGGCCGTGCACCTTCCATACGGTGTCGCGGTGGCGGCGCTGCTCGTCGCCGTCCATCAGGTCGTCGTGCAGCAGCGAGAAGTTGTGCACGAGTTCGACGGCGACGGCGCCGGGGACGCCCGCCTCGGCGGGGGCGCCGGCCGCCTCGGCCGACAGCAGGGCGAGCGCCGGGCGCACGGCCTTGCCGCCGTCGCCGTCGGCGGGCCGCCCTTCGGCGTCGATCCAGCCGAAGTGGTAGGCCGCGACGGTGTCCATGGGCGGCGCCAGCCGGTCCACGGCAGCCCGCAGCACCGGCGCTGACAGGGCTCGTCCGCGCTCCAGAAGCACGGTGACGTCCGTGGTCTGGTCCACGGTGTCGGAAGCCGGATTCGCCGGGGTCACTGACTCTCCTCTTGTTCCGGTGGTACTGCTCATGCCGCCTCCTGCAGCGGATGTCCTTGGGGGCGGCCGAGGCCGCCCAGGGCCGCGTCGGCGGCCTGGAAGCCGCTGCGCACGGCGCCCTCCATCGTCGCGGGCCAGCCGGTGGCGGTCCAGGCGCCCGACAGGTGCAGCCCGGCCGCCCGAGTACGGGGCCCGGGGCGCAGTCGGCCGACGCCCGGGGCGGGCGCGAAGGTGGCGGTGCGCTCGCGGGTGACGAAGAAGTCGCGGATGCCCGCGCCGCGGGCGGCGGGCAGCAGCCGCTCCAGCTCGGGGAGGTAGCGCTTCCGCAGCTCGGCGACGGGCAGGTCGATCTCCTCCTGGGCGGCGGACTGGGAGAGCGCCAGGTACTGGCCGGGGCCCTTCAGCCCGGAGGAGTGCGTGCGGTCGAAGACCCACTGGACCGGGGAGCCGATCGCGGCGAAGAAGGGGCGGCGCAGCACCTTGCGGTCGTAGATCACGTGCACGTTGAGGATGGGCGCGTTGTCGATGTCGAGCAGCAGGTCCGGCTCGTCCAGGGCGCCGGCGGGCAGCAGGGCGTGGGTCTCGTGCTGGGGAACCGCCAGGACGACGGTGTCGGCGGTGAGCCGCTCCCCTGCCGTCTCGACGCTCCAGCGGCCGTCCTCGGTGCGGGTCAGGGACCCCGCCTTGGCACGCAGCTCGGTGCGGACGCCCGCGGTGTCCAGGGCCTTGCGGGCGAGGGTGTCGTGCAGGTCGCCCAGGGGCACGGTGGCCCAGCCGATGTCGGCGGCGCCGGGCTCGGAGAGCAGGCCGGTCTTGAAGACCTTGGCCGCGAGCGCCATGGAGGCGTCGGGGGCGGTGGCGTTGAGGGTGGCGACGCCGACGAGGTCCCAGAGGGCCTCGACGGCGCGCTCGGACTGGCCGTGCCGCTTCAGCCAGGTGGCGAAGTCGACGTCGTCGAGCGCCGGGTCGGCGGGGTCGAGGCGGCCGAGCGCGAGGGCGGCGCGGCCGACGTTCGCCTTCTCCGCGAGGGAGAGGTGGGGATAGGCGGCGAGACCCCCGGCGAGGTGCAGTGGTACGGGCAGGCCGGTGCGGCGGATCCGGCCGAGGCGGGGTCCGGCGGCGCGGCCGACATCCAGGACGGGGACGTCCAGGCGGTCCTGGAGGGGGGCGAGGTGCGCGCCGTCGATCCGGTCGAGGAACCAGCGGTAGCCGGTGCAGCAGCGCAGGTAGACGTGCTGGCCGTTGTCGACGGTGAGGTCGCCGCGCTGGAAGGAGAAGGCGAGGCCGCCGAGGCGGGGCCGCCCTTCCAGCAGGGTCACGTCGAGTCCGGCGTCCGCCAGGCGGAGGGCCGCGGTGATGCCGGCCAGTCCGCCGCCGACGACGACCGCGACGGGGCGCGGTGTCTCGTCGCTCATGCCTGCCCCTCTCGCCGGGCCGTCACCGGTCGCCGGGTCGTCCCGGTAGAGATCGTCGCAGTCGTGGACGTGTGCGGCCACCCGGGGGTTGACCGGGCGCCGGAGCTGCCGGAAAGCATCAGGCTCGCCCCCGGGAGGCCAGCCGGGAGACATGGCGGGCGTCCAGGCCGGAGAGGCCGCGCACCGCGACGTACGCCTTCTCGTGGCCGGGCAGCGAGACCCGGCCGCGCAGCACGGCCTCCGGGTCGCGCTCGATCCGGTCCAGCAGGCGGCGGTAGATCCCGGCCATGGCGGCGACGCAGGCGCCGCTGCGGCGGTCCAGCATGGGCAGCAGGCGGTACCCCTCGGCGAAGAGGGCGCGGGCCCGGCGGACCTCGAAGTGGACGAGGCCGGCGAAGTCGGCGCCGGGCGGCGGGGTGGTGCGGTGGAAACCGGCGGAGCAGCCGAACTTGGCCAGGTCGTCGGCGGGGAGATAGGTGCGCCCGTTGCCGGCGTCCTCGCGGACGTCCCGCAGGATGTTGGTGAGCTGGAGGGCGAGGCCGAGGGTGTCGGCGTACTCGGAGGCCCGCTCGGCGCCGGGTGCCCCCGGTTCCGTACCGAAGACGCCGAGGCTGAGGCGGCCGATGGCACCGGCGACGCAGCGACAGTAGGCCTTCAGGTCGTCCCAGGTCTCGTACGTGGCGCCGCGGACGTCCATCAGGACACCGTCGATCAGCTCGTCGAGGCCTTCCAGCGGCAGGGGGAAGCGGCGGGCGGCGTCCGCGAGGGCGACGGCCACCGGGTCGGTGTCGTCCTCCTCGACCTTGCCGTGCCGGATCCGGTCGAGCAGTTCACGGGTGCTCTCCAGCCGCGTCCGCTTCGTCGCCGGGTCCAGCTCACCGTCACCGATGTCGTCGACGCGACGGGAGAAGGCGTACAGGGCCGACATGGCCTGCCGCTTCTCGTACGGCAGCAGTCTGATGCCGTAGGCGAAGTTGCGGGCCTGCTGCCCGGTGACGGCCTCGCAGTAACGGTATGCGGCCTGGACCGGCGGCGACATGTGCGTCGTCTGTCCCTCCACGGTCAAGCTCACCTCTCTCTACGCGCTCTTCGCAGGACGACTGCGACTTCGCGCAGCATGCTCGGCTTGGTGGGCTTGGGCGGCCCCGGCAGTACGTCGAACCCGGCGGCCGAGATCGCGGTGAGGGCGGAGCGTCCGCCGCCGACGAAGCCGGCGAGCAGGACCCTGAGCCTGCCGCTGACGCTACCCACGAGCGGGGTGCCTTCCTTCAGCAGCTCGCTCGCGCGTTCGGATTCGTACGCGATCAGGGCGCGGACCGAGGCGCCGGCGGTGGGCCGGGCCAGGTCGGCCTCGGTGACGCGGAAGCGGTCCATGTCCTCGGCGGGCAGATAGATCCGGTCACGGGCGAGGTCCTCGGCCACGTCTTGGAGGTGCTCGACGATCTGGAGCGCCGTGCAGACCGCGTCGGAGCGGCGTACGCGCTCCGGGCTGGTGGTGCCGGTGAGGGCGAGGACCAGGCGGCCGACCGGGTTGGCGGAGAGCTCGCAGTAGGCGGCCAGCTCCTCGTAGGTGGCGTAGCGGCGGACCTTCTGGTCCTGCCGGTTCGCCTCGATCAGCCCGAGGAAGGGTTCGGGGGTGAGCCCGCGGCGCCGCACGGTGGGGCGCAGGGCGTGCATCAGGGGGTGGTGCGGCTCCTGGCCGGTGGTGGCGAAGACCCGGCGCAGGTCGGCTTCGAGTGCGTCGAGCATGGCCAGCCGGTCGTCACTCTGCTCGGGCTCCAGGCCCAGGTGGCGGGCGTCGGCGCCGCCGGGGGCGAGGTCGCCGTCACCGATGTCGTCGACGAGCCGGGCGAAGCCGTAGACCGCCATCAGGTCGTCGCGCCAGGCGCGGGGCAGGAAGAAGGGGGCCACGGGGAAGTTCTCGTCCGCGGCCTTGCCGAGGGTGGCGTCGCCGGTGCGCGCCTGCGGGGCGGAGGTCACTGCGGACCGCCCGGCGCGGGGACGGCGGAACCACGTCGGAGCTGGAGATTTTCCGTCATTGCCGTCACATCTCCCGTTCTACACTGCTGACCCAAAACAACCCTTTTCGGACACGCCGCTCGTCCTTCCGAGTGCGCTGCCGCACAGCGGGCGAAGCGCCGGGGCGTATCGCCCCACTTGCCGTGAATCAGCACCGCTACAGCCTACGTTGTGCAGCTCACAGGGGTGCGGCGGGGTGGAGCCCCGTGGCGGTGGCATGGTGTCGCACGTCAACCTTCTCCGTACGTCGGCGGGTTGACGTCATCCGCCGGGAGGAGATCACCCCCCACGGCGTACTGCGGGTGGCCTCCACCGCGCCGTGCGCCGTCCCGCACACCGCTGTGGCCTCCGCCGGACCGGTCCGGCGGAGGCCACAGGTGGCGGAGAAGCTACTTGCCCGTCTCGCGCTCGTACGCCTTGAGGACTTCCTCCGTGGGGCCGTCCATCAGCAGCTCGCCCTTCTCCAGCCACAGCGCGCGGTCGCAGGTGTCCCTGATCGACTTGTTGTTGTGGCTGACCAGGAAGACGGTGCCCGCCTCCTTGCGGAGTTCGCGGATCCGCTCCTCGGAGCGGATCCGGAACTTGTGGTCACCGGTGGCCAGCGCCTCGTCGATCATGAGGACGTCGTGGTTCTTGGCGGCGGCGATGGAGAAGCGCAGCCGCGCCGCCATACCGGACGAGTACGTGCGCATCGGCAGGGTGATGAAGTCACCCTTCTCGTTGATGCCGGAGAAGTCCACGATCTCCTGGTAGCGGGAGCGGATCTCGGCCTGGGACATGCCCATGGCCAGGCCGCCCAGGACCACGTTGCGCTCGCCGGTCAGGTCGCTCATCAGCGCCGCGTTCACGCCGAGCAGCGAGGGCTGGCCGTCGGTGTAGACCCGGCCGGACTCGGTCGGCAGCAGACCGGCGATGGCGCGCAGCAGCGTCGACTTGCCGGAGCCGTTGGTGCCGATGAGGCCGATGGCCTCGCCCCGGTAGGCGGTGAAGGAGACGCCGCGCACGGCGTGCACCTTCCTGACCCCGCGCTGCTCTCCCTTGCCGCGGCGCAGCATGCGGCTCAGCGCGGCGGTGGCGCTGCCCCGGCCGCCGCCACCACCGTTGACCCGGTAGACGATGTGGACGTCATCGGCGATGACCGTGGGAGTCCGTCCCTGCGTGTTGTCCTCAGCCACGGCCGTACCGTTCCTCTGCCTTCCAGAAATACACGAATCCCACGACGCCCAGCAGCAGGGCCCAGCCGAGGCCGACGGCCCAGACGTGGTCCGGCAGGTTCTCGGAGCCGTACCCGTCGATCAGGGCGAAGCGGACCAGGTCCATGTAGACGGCCGCCGGGTTGTACTGCAGCACGTCGGCGATCCACTGCGGCTTGTCCTTGAGCATCACCGGGATGGAGAACATGACGCCCGAGGCGTACATCCAGGTGCGCATGATGAACGGCATCAGCTGCGCCAGGTCGGGGGTCTTGGAGCCGAGCCGCGCCATGACGAGGGCCAGGCCTGTGTTGAAGACGAACTGGAGGATCAGGGCGGGGATCACCAGGAGCCAGGACAGCGAGGGGTAGCTGCCGAAGATGACGGCGACCGCGACCAGCACGATCATCGAGAACATCAGCTGCTGGAGCTGCTGGAGCGAGAACGAGATGGGGAGCGAGGCCCGGGGGAAGTGGAGGGCCCGGACGAGGCCGAGGTTGCCGGAGATCGACCGGACCCCCGCCATCACGGAGCTCTGGGTGAAGGTGAAGACGAAGACGCCGGTGACCAGGAAGGGCACGAAGACGTCGTGGGGAATCCCCTCCCTGGTCCCCAGGATCAGTCCGAAGATCAGGTAATAGACACAGGCGTTCAGGAGAGGGGTGACCACCTGCCACAGCTGGCCCAGTTTGGCCTGGCTGTACTGGGCGGTCAGCTTCGCCCTGGAGAAGGCCAGGATGAAATGGCGCCGGCCCCAGAGCTGTCGCATGTAGGCGAGCAGCCCGGGCCGGGCACCGCTCACGGTCAGGCCGTACTTGGCGGCCAGCTGGGCCGGGCCGAGGCCCTCGTCGGCGGACGGCGGGGTCCCGAGGGCTACCCCACCGTCGTGGGTCGTGTCACTCACAAGTTGAAACTCTCGTCTTCACGCGCAGCCAGTCGCGGGCGCGGCTCAGGCGGACAGGTTCCGGAAAGAAAATACGCCTCATGGTCTCAGAGGACAGAGTCTCAGATGACCGGAGGTCGGCCCAGCCTCGTCAGCAGCCACACCGTCCTCCACTTCATCGGGCGGCGGGGACCGCAGGGCGTCGACCAGCCCTCCCGGAAACCGCCGAACCAGGCCTTCAGCGCGGGCGGCGACGGGCGCCTGACCAGGGTGAGCAGCAGCCAGATCCCCAGGTAGAGCGGGACCAGCGGGGCGGGCAGATTACGGCGGGCCAGCCAGACCCGGTTCCGGGCCACCATGCGGTGGTAGACCGTGTGCCGGGAGGGGGCCGTGGTGGGGTGGTGAAGCACCAGGTCCGCGCGGTAGTCGATCATCCAGCCCGCGTCCAGCGCCCGCCAGGCGAGGTCGGTCTCCTCGTGGGCGTAGAAGAAGTCCTCGGGAAGCGGGCCGACCTCGGCGAGGACCTCGGTGCGTACGGCGTTGGCGCCGCCGAGGAAGGTCGTCACCCGCGAGGAGCGCAGCGGGTCGGCCGCCCGGAGCCGGGGCACGTGCCGGCGCTGGGTGGTGCCCGTGTCGGGGTCGGTGATCCGGAAGGTGAGGATGCCGAGCCGCGGGTCCGCCTCGAAGGCCCGTCGGCACAGCTCGGCGGTGTCCCGCTCGGGGAGCAGCCCGTCGTCGTCGAGGAAGAGCAGGGCGTCCACCTCGGCGCCGGAGGGGCCGAACGCCTCGATGCCGACGTTCCGCCCGCCGGGGATGCCCAGGTTCTCGGGCAGCTCCACGGTCCGCACCCCGGGCGGGAGGTCCGGGACCGGGGCGCCGTTGCCGACCACCACGACCTCGATCCGGTCCCCGTGCTGGGCGGCGACCGAATCGAGGAGGGCGCGGAGTTCGTCCGGGCGGTTGCCCATCGTGATGATCACCGCGCCCAGTTTCATGGCAGAGGTCACTTCAGCCTGCTGGACGCCAGTACGGAGACCAGGTGCAGCAGGGTCTGGAGCAGCGCGATCCCGGCCAGGACGGCCGTCGCCAGGCGGGTGTAGAAGAGGTCGCCGCCGATGGCGTCGACGATCGCCACCAGCAGGATCAGCAGCGAGGCCTCGATCCCGAGGATCAGCCGGTGGAACTTGAGCGCCCCGGCTGCCCGGCGGGCCAGCGCCATGCCGGAGGAGCGCGGCTCGGAGGCCGACTCCTTGACCGGCGGCAGCCCACCCTGGTGCCGGGCCACCCCGACCAGGTCCGTCTCGGCCTTGATCAGGATCGCGCCGAGGGCGGCGAGAGTGCCGAGGAACGCCCAGAGCCAGTCGGTCCGGCCCTCGCCCCAGATGTCGGCGGCGCGCAGGCCGAGGCCGACGAGGACCGCCGCGTCGCAGAAGTAGGCGGCGACCCGGTCCAGGTAGATCCCGCTGAGCGAGTACTGCTTCTTCCAGCGGGCAAGCTCGCCGTCCACGCAGTCGAACAGCAGGTAGAGCTGGACCATCAGCACACCGAGCAGGGCGCCCGGGATGCCCGGCACCAGCAGGGCCGGGGCGGCGAGGACGGCGGCCAGCGTCATGACGTACGTGACCTGGTTCGGCGTCACCCGGGTGTTCACCAGGTAGCGGTCCACCCGCAGGGAGACCTCGCGCATGTACAGCCGCCCGGCCCAGTGCTCGCCGCTGCGCCGGTCCTTCACCCCGGCCGGGTGCACGACCGGGCGGAGTTCAGCTACTGATGGTCTTGGCATAGTCGGCGTACGCGTCCCTGATCTGGTCGGTGGACAGGTTGAGGTGCTCCAGGACCGTGAAGCGTCCGGGGCGCGTCTGCGGCGCGTAGTCGACGGCCCGGACGAACTCGTCGACGGTGAACCCGATCTCCTCGGGCAGGACCGGCAGGCCGTGGCGGCGCAGTATCGATGCCATCAGGAGGGACTCCTGCTGGGCACCGCGCAGGTGCATGGCGAAGCAGGCGCCGAGGCCGACCTGTTCGCCGTGGCTGGCCGCGCGCTGGGGGTAGAGCAGGTCGAAGGCGTGGTTGATCTCGTGGCAGGCGCCGGACGCCGGACGTGAGTCGCCCGCGACCGACATCGAGATGCCGGTCAGTACGAGCCCCTCGGCGAGCACCTTGAGGAAGGAGTCGTCACCGACCCCGCCCGGGTGGCGCAGCACGGCCTCGCCTGCCTGGCGGGCCATCGCCGCCGCGAGGCCGTCGATCTCCTCGCCGTTGACCTCGTGGGCCAGCTCCCAGTCGGCGACGCAGGAGATGTTGGAGATCGCGTCCCCGATGCCGGAGCGGACGAACCGCACGGGCGCCTCACGGATCACGTCGAGGTCGATGACGACGGCGATCGGGGTGGGCACCCCGTAGGAGCCGCGCCCGTTGTCGTTGTCCAGCGTGGCGACCGGGGAGCAGAGGCCGTCGTGCGAGAGGTTCGTCGCGACGGCGACCATGGGCAGCCCGACCCGCGCCGCGGCGTACTTCGCCACGTCGATGATCTTGCCGCCGCCCAGGCCCACCACGGCGTCGTAACGGTTGCCCTTGATGCCGTCCGCGAGCTTCACCGCGGAGTCGATCGTCCCGTCGGAGACGGGGTACCAGTCGGCGCCCGGCAGGTCCGGGGCGAGCCGCTCCCTGAGGGCGCGCCCGGAGCCGTCGCTGATCGCGACGGCCAGCCTGCCCGAGGAGGAGATCCGCTGGTCGGCCAGGAGACCCGCCAGATCGTCCATGGCGCCGCGCCGGATGTCGACGACGACCGGGGACGGAATGAGCCGGGTCAGTACTGGCACGCGATTTCACGGCCCTTCTTCAGGTCGTCGTGGTTGTCGATCTCGACCCAGGTCACGGTGCCGATGGGGGCCACGTCGACGGTGAAGCCGCGGTTGACCAGCTCCTGGTAGCCGTCCTCGTAGTAGAGGTCGGGGTCGCGCTCGAAGGTGGCCTTCAGCGCGTCCGCCAGCTCCTCGGCGGCCTCGCCCTCGATGAGGGTGACGCCGATGTACTCGCCGGTGGCGGTGGCCGGGTCCATCAGCTTGGTGATGCGCTGGACGCCCTTGCCCTCCTCGACTATGACCTTCATCTCCTCGTCCGCGAGGTTCTTCTCGGTGTCGAGGGCGAGGATGATCTTCTGGCCCTTGCCGCGGGCCTCCAGGAGGGTCTTCTCGACGGAGACCGGGTGCACGGTGTCGCCGTTGGCGAGGATCACCCCGCGCTTGATGACGTCACGGGCGCACCACAGGGAGTAGGCGTTGTTCCACTCCTCGGCCTTGTCGTTGTCGATGAGCGTGAGGGTGAGGCCGTACGTGGCCTCCAGCTCGGCCTTGCGCGCGTAGACGGCTTCCTTGCGGTAGCCGACGACGATCGCGACCTCGGTCAGTCCGACCGCCGCGAAGTTGGCGAGGGTGAGGTCGAGGACCGTCTTGTCGCCGTCGACAGGGACGAGCGCCTTGGGGAGCGTGTCCGTGTAGGGGCGCAGACGTCGTCCTGCACCGGCTGCCAGTACGAGGCCGATCATGCGAGTTCTCCTTCGTCGTGTACGGCGGGGGCCGAGGAGGACACCCAGAAGCGGATGGACTCCACGAGCGCCACCAGAGCCACGGCCACCGCGAGGGCGGTGAGCGCGGTGGTGAAACCTGAGGCGTGGGTGAGTGCGGCGGCGAGGACGGCCACCAGCGCGGTGCGGCCCTCGTGTCCACCGATCGTCCGCACCAGCCACCGGGGCGGCGCGCCGGTGCCACCGCGGATGCGGTAGACCGTGTCGTAGTGATGGTAGGCGACGGCCGAAACCAGCCCGAAGGCCGCGGGAACGGCGTGGGGGACGTCACTGCGCGCGGCCAGCACCAGGATCGTGCCGTACTCGGCGGCCCGGAAGACCGGCGGCACCAGCCAGTCCAGGGCGCCCTTGAGCGGGCGGGCGACGGCGAGGCCGGAGAGGACCACGTAGACCCCGGCGGCGGCGACGGTGACCCCGCTGCCGTACGGGAGGAAGAGCGCCGAGCCGACCATCACGAGCGCCCCGAGCAGGGCGAGCACCGGGGCGGTGAACGCGCCCCGCAGGCCGGGGGCGACGGCGGCGACGGCCTGGGCGAGCGGTCCCGAGTCGGCCAGGTCCGCCAGGGCCTGCGCGGCCCGGTCGGTGCGCCGGGCCTTGCGGGTCAGCGAGCGCAGCAGGCGGCCCGCCGTGGTGTAGCAGGCGGCGAGGGAGCAGCCGACGAGCAGGGCGTAGAAGACGATGCGCGGGGTGGTCAGGGCCGTGAGCACGGCGATCATGGCCCAGCGCTCACCGATCGGCAGCACGATCATCCGGCGCGCCCAGACGGTCCAGCCGACGCTGTCGAGCCTGTCGGAGAGGGCGGCGGTGGGGCTGGTGTTGGCGACCGCGTCGTGGTTGGCCTCGTTGAACGAGAAGTCCACGACGTGGCGGCAGGACTGGAGGACCATCGCGCCGAGCGCCAGGGTCCAGACGTCGTCACCGCCGCGCACGGCGCCGATGGCGAGGCCCGCGTAGAACGCGTACTCCTTGGCCCGGTCGAAGGTGGCGTCCAGCCAGGCGCCCATCGTGGAGTACTGCAGCGAGTAGCGGGCGAGCTGCCCGTCGGTGCAGTCCAGCACGAAGGAGACCAGGAGCAGGATCCCGGCCGCGATGTAGCCGCCGCGGGTCCCGGTGGCCGCCGCGCCCGCCGCGACGAGCGCGGTGACCAGGGACGCGGTGGTGACCTGGTTGGGGGTGAGGCCCCGGCGGGCGCACCAGCGGGCGATGTAGCGGGAGTAGGGGCTGATGCAGAAGGTGGTGAAGAACCCGTCGTGGGCCTTGACCGCGCTGCGCAGCCGTACCGCCTCGTCGTCGACCGAGGTGAGCCCGGCCGCGGCGGCGGCCTGCTGCTCGGCGTCGGTGGGGACGGCCGCGACCAGGGAGCCGAGCGCGGGGCGGTGGACGGGGGTGCCCTCGGACTCCAGCGCGACGGCGATACGGCCGGGGACGGTGCGGTCCTCGGGGGCCGGGTCGGCCTGCGGGTCGACGACGGGGGCGCCGGCGCCGACCGCCGCGGTGGTGCGGTGCAGTGCGCGCAGCAGGGCCGGCCGGGCCTCCGCCTGGGCGGTGAGCGCTCCGGGCAGGGTGGCGGCGGGGAAGCGCGGGTCGGTCAGTCCCAGCCGCAGCGCGTGCACATGGCCCACGAAGCGCGGGTCCACGAGGGCGACCCGGCGGCCGACCGGGACGGCGGCGAGGAGCGCCGCCGCGTCACCGGCGTCGGCGGCGGTGAGCACGTCGAAGCCCAGGGACCGCAGGTCGTCCGCGAGCGACGAGCCGGGTACCGGCGTACCGGTGAGGATGGCGGTCGACAGACGAACTCACTCCTTGGCGCTGACGGGGTGGACGACACACGGCAGCACGGCCACGAGGCGGGCCGGCGGCATGTCGGCTGAGGTTATCGGATGTACGGAAGGCCGGGTTCACCACCCGTTTGTGCGCCGTTCGGGTGGCCGTGATCGGCCCGGTTCCGTCCGCGATCATCATCATCGATCGGTGCCCCGCCCCACAAACCGCGCGGCGGGGGCGGTGGGCGGGACGCTTAGGGTGGCCGGTATGACATGGCTGATCACAGGTGGGGCGGGATACATCGGGGCACACGTGGCACGGGCCATGGCCGCGGCGGGAGAGCGGGTCGTGGTGCTCGACGACCTCTCCTCGGGGGTCGCCGAGCGACTGCCGGAGGCCGTCGCGCTGGCGGAGGGCCGGGTCGCGGACCGGGCGCTGTTGGACCGGGTGCTCGCCGAGCACGCGGTGCGCGGTGTGGTGCACCTCGCGGCGAAGAAGCAGGTCGGCGAGTCGGTGGAGCAGCCGCTGCTGTACTACCGGGAGAACGTCGCCGACCTGGGCGTGCTGCTGGAGGCCGTGGTCGCGGCGGGTGTGCGGCGCTTCCTCTTCTCGTCGTCGGCGGCCGTCTACGGCGTACCGGATGTGGACCTGATCACGGAGGAGACACCGTGCCTGCCGATCAACCCGTACGGGGAGACCAAGCTCGCGGGTGAGTGGCTGGTGCGGGCGACGGGGAAGGCGCACGGGATCTCCACCGCCTGCCTGCGGTACTTCAACGTGGCGGGCGCGGGCGGGCCCGAGCTGGCCGACGTCGGGGTCTTCAACATCGTGCCGATGGTCTTCGACCGGTTGACGCGCGGTGAGGCACCCCGGATCTTCGGCGACGACTACCCGACGCCCGACGGCACCTGTGTCCGCGACTACATCCATGTGGCGGACCTGGCCGAGGCCCATCTCGCCGTGGCGCGCACGCTGGCCGGACGCGAGGGAGGCGATCTGACGCTGAACGTCGGCCGGGGCGAGGGCGTCTCGGTACGGGAGCTGATCGACGTGATCCGCGAGGTGACCGGACACCCGGTGGAGCCGGTGGTGGAGCCGCGCCGGGCGGGGGACGCGCCGAGGGCGGTGGCGTCGAACGCGCTGATGGTCCGGGAGCTGGGGTGGGCGGCCGAGCGGGACGTCCGCTCGATGGTGGAGTCGGCGTGGGAGGGGTGGTGCCTGCGTCATCCCCAGGCCCGCCCCGAGGCTCGTAAATGATCACTCCATCGCTCTGACCTGCGGAACGTTTCCGCAGGTCAGAGCATATGACAACGGTGTTCAGTACCGTGTTGCCCGATACCCCCCACCCGTAGTTCACTGGGTCGCGCCGGGCGGTTTCGCCCTGGCGCTGTCGCAGGGATCTGGAGGCGTTTCGCATGGGGGCTGGCCACGACCACGGGCACACGCACGACGGGCCGCCCCCGACCGGAACGGCGGCCGCCGCCTATCGGGGCAGGCTGCGCGTCGCCCTGACGATCACGCTGAGCGTGATGGTCATGGAGATCGTCGGCGGGGTGCTCTCCGACTCGCTGGCCCTGATCGCGGACGCCGCCCACATGGCCACCGACGCCCTGGGGCTCGGGATGGCGCTGCTCGCCATCCACTTCGCCAACCGGCCGGCCGGGCCGAACCGCACCTTCGGCTTCGCCCGCGCCGAGATCCTGGCGGCGCTCGCCAACTGCCTGCTGCTGCTGGGCGTGGGCGCCTTCCTGATCTTCGAGGCGGTCGACCGGTTCATCACCCCGGCCGAGACGAAGGGCGGCCTGGCGATCATCTTCGCCGTCGTCGGTCTGGTGGCCAACATCGTCTCCCTCTCCCTGCTGATGCGCGGACAGAAGGAGAGCCTCAATGTGCGCGGCGCCTATCTGGAGGTGATGGCGGACACCCTGGGCTCGGTCGCGGTGATCGTCTCGGCGGGCATCATCATGGCGACCGGCTGGCAGGCCGCCGACCCGATCGCCTCCCTGGTGATCGGCCTGATGATCGTCCCCCGGACCGTGAAGCTGCTGCGGGAGACCCTGAACGTGCTGCTGGAGGCGGCACCGAAGGGGGTGGACATGGCGGAGGTCCGGGCGCACATCACGGAGCTGCCCGGCGTCCTGGACGTCCACGACCTGCATGCCTGGACGATCACCTCGGGGATGCCGGTGCTCTCGGCCCATGTGGTGGTGCACCAGGAGATGCTCGACTCGATAGGGCACGAGAAGGTGCTCCACGAGCTGCAGGGCTGCCTCGGAGACCACTTCGACGTGGAGCACTGCACCTTCCAGCTGGAGCCGAGCGGTCACGCGGAGCACGAGGCCCGTCTCTGCCACTGAGCCGGGCGCTCCGGCGGTACTGGGGCGGTGTCGCTGCACGGTGCGCACGGGGCTTCCCTTCGGGCCGACGCCGGGGCCTGGCTGTCGGAGCTGTCGTACGTCGCGGAGGCACCGGCCGGGTCCGTGGCGGCTGACGCGCTGCTGGCCCGGTGCCGGATCGGGGACGCCCCGGCCCCGGCGGCCACCTCGCCCGCCTACCAGCGGCAGGGGGCCGGACGGGCGGTGGTGCGGGCGGCGCTCGATGCGGCCGGGGCGCGCAGGGAAGCGCTGGTGGTGGTGCTCGGCCATTACGAGGACTACGCGCGCTTCGGTTGTGCACCCCCTTCCGCGTACGGGATCCGGCCAGGTTTCGAGGTGCCGGGCGAGGCGATGACGGCGCTGGTGCCGGACGGTTCCGTCCCGGTTCCGACCGGCATGATCCGCTGTCCGGCCGCCTTCGGGGGCAAGAACGCCGTCCGTCCCGCCGCGCGCACCCGGCGCGGCGGGACGGACATGCCCGGACCCGAAGTGCGGACAAGCGGCTTTTGTACGGCAGACTTGATCGGACTCCAGGGGTCCGGCGCACGAGGCCGGGGACCAAAGCGAAGGATGGGTATGCCGACCACACCAGCCACCGCGACGCACAGCTCGTCGAACGGCACCGCAGAAGCGATCATGCTCGAACTGGTCGACGAGAACGGCACCACCATCGGCACCGCGGAGAAGCTGGCGGCCCACCAGGCCCCCGGGCAGCTGCACCGCGCGTTCTCCGTCTTCCTCTTCGACGAGCAGGGACGGCTGCTGCTCCAGCGCAGGGCGCTCGGCAAGTACCACTCCCCCGGTGTCTGGTCCAACACCTGCTGCGGGCACCCCTACCCGGGCGAGGCCCCCTTCGCGGCGGCCGCCCGGCGTACGTACGAGGAGCTGGGGATCGCGCCCTCGCTGCTCGCGGAGGCGGGCACGGTCCGCTACAACCACCCGGACCCGGCCTCGGGCCTGGTGGAGCAGGAGTTCAACCACCTGTTCGTGGGGATGGCGCAGAAGGAGCTGTCACCGGACCCTGAGGAGGTCGGGGAGACGGCCTTCGTGACGGCGGCGGAGCTGGCGGAGCGGCACGCCGAGGCCCCCTTCTCGGCCTGGTTCATGACGGTGCTGGACGCGGCGCGCCCGGCGATCCGTGAGCTGACGGGGCCGTCCGCGGGCTGGTGACCCGGCGTCGGCGGTGCCCTGGCGGGGCGGTCCGTCGGCGGTGCCCGTACGGGGCGGTCAGAGCTGCGTCTTCAACGGCAGCGCCGCCCAGATGATCTTGCCGCCGCTCGCGGTGTGCTCCACGTCGCAGCTGCCGCCCGCCTCGGCGGTGACCTCCTTGACCAGCAACAGCCCCCGGCCGCCCGTCTGCGCGTGGTCCGTCTCCAGCGCGGTGGGGCGGTAGGGGTGGCTGTCCTCGACCGAGACCCTGACCCAGTCGGCGCCGATGGCCACCTCGACCGCCAGCTCCGGCGAGAGGAGCGCCGCGTGCTTGACGGCGTTGGTGACCAGCTCCGAGACGATCAGCAGCAGCCCCTGCAGGATGTCGTCCTCGATCGGCACGCCCTGGCGGCCGAGGAGGTCGCGCACGGCGTGCCGGGCCCGGGGCACGGACACGTCGGCGGCGGGGGCGGTGAATCGCCACACCCCCTCGTACGACACGGGATCGGCAGGGGGACTCTCCAGGCTCTCCATCGTCCGGCACCAGCTCTCACTCGCACTGCACTGACCGTCGAGTAAAGAGTGTTGGGAATGGCTTGGTCCATACCGTGCCACTGATCGGAAATAGCTGCCTATCGGCGCTATTTGACCGGAGGTGCGCGATATGGCCAGGCCGTGGACTACTTCCGACCGTCTCCCGGGGCCTTGGGTGGACTGTCCGTAGCCGGGCCGGGCACATCGAGCCGTTGGGCTCCCCCGTCGGCCCCCCGGCCGTCGAGTCGGCCTGAGACCATGCCGACGATGCGCCGGCCGCCGATCCCGATGGCGATGAGCCCGAGGCCGTCGAAGAGCAGGGCCAGCGAGAAGAAGAGCCCGAGGACGTACAGGCTGCTCTGCGGCCAGTCGAACAGCACCAGCAGACCCAGCAGCAGCCCGAAGGCGCCTTGCAGCAGGGTCCATCCCATCTGCGGGCCCCGGACGACCACGCTGCCGACCAGCCGGAACAGCCCGCCGGTCAGGAAGAGCAGCGCGGCGAACATGGTCAGCGCCTCGGCCGTGCCCTCGGGGTGGCGGATGACCACGACACCCGCGGCGAGGTTCAGGGCGGCGACCACGACACCGAGCCAGAAGTAGTTGGTGCCGCGCGACTCGATCGCGTGCGCCAGGGCGACGAGACCGCCGATCAGCAGCAGCCAGCCGAAGAGCAGCATCGAGGTGAGGGTGGCGACGCCCGTGTAGATCAGGCCGACGATGCCCGCGATCACCAGCAGGGTGCCGAGGAAGGCGAGCCAGCCGAAACTGCGGCTGAGCCTTCTGCCCTCGGCGGCGGGGCCGTGTCCGGCCTTCTGGGCGGCTTCGCGCTTTCCGCCTCCGGCGGTCGGTCCGTTCATCGACAGCTCCTCACGGTGCGTGTCCGCTTCGCGACCCCTTCTTGATCATAGGTTCGAACCGTACGGATAGCATCCGGCGCATGGACCGTACGGATTCCCAGCTGCTCTGCTCCGTCGACGGCGGTGTCGCCACCGTCGTGATCAGCCACCCCGCCAAGCGCAACGCCATGACCGCCGCGATGTGGCGGAGCCTGCCGGAGTTGCTGGAGCGGCTGGCCGCCGACCCGGCCGTCCGGGTGCTGGTGCTGACGGGCGCCGGGGACACCTTCTGCGCCGGGGCCGACATCTCCACGCTGCGGGAGAGCTCCGGGGAGGCCCAGGCGCTCGCGGTGGCGGCCGAGGAGGCGCTCGCCGCCTTCCCCCGGCCGACGCTCGCCGCCGTGCGCGGCTTCTGCGTGGGCGGCGGAAGCCAGCTCGCGGCCGCCTGCGATCTGCGGTTCGCGCAGAAGGGCGCGCTCTTCGGCGTCACACCCGCCAAGCTCGGCATCGTCTACCCGTCCTCCTCCACCCGGCGGCTGGTCTCCCTGGTCGGCCCGGCCACGGCGAAGCACCTGCTCTTCTCCGGTGAGCTGATCGACACGGAGCGTGCCCTGCGCACCGGGCTGGTGGACGAGGTGCTGCCGGACGGTGCCGGCCTGGACGGGCGGGTGACGGCATACGCCGGTGTGCTGGCCTCGCGCTCCCAGCTGACGCAGGCCTCGGCCAAGGAGTTCGCGGCGGGGAGGCGGGACCGGGACGCGTACTGGACCGCTGAGGCGCGCTCCAACGGCGACACCGCGGAGGGCGTCGCCGCCTTCCTGGGGCGGCGGGAGCCGACGTTCACGTACACGACGGGGGGCGGGGGCCCCACCGGGTGAGGCAGTGGCCCACCAGGACACGCGGCCGGTCGGGTCTTGCGGGGCGCGCCGCCGGGCCGTGTCCCGGCTCCCGGCGGGCCCCCGCCGTCCCGGTTCCCGGCGAGCCCTGCCGGGTGGTGGGCCGGCTCTTCGCGCGCCACCGGTCCACCAGCGGAGCCGGGGCCAGGCGTCGAGGCTCTGGGCTCCGTCGAGGAGGACGACGAGGACGGTTCGCCGGGTCACGGCTGTCACCCCGGGCGCTGGCCGGTGGTGACCGCAATGACGAGTTCGCCACCTTCCGCGTCGCCGGGGCCGGTGATACTGCCGCCTCCCCCGGGGTTCCATGCCGTACCGACCAGTCGGTAACGTGCGGGTATGAGTACCCTCCCTGCTCGCGCGGAACGCCGCTGTCACCACGCCGTCAACCCGCTGCACTCGTGCCTCTTCTTCTCCCCCGACCTGGGCGCCGAGATGGGCAAGCTCGGCCTCGACGACCCGAGCGCCGTCTACTTCGCCACCCGTGCCGCCGCCTTCGGGGCGGTGGGGGCGGGCACCGTCACCGCCACGTTCTACAACTTCAGCCCCGCCCTGGTGGCCCGCCATGTGCCCGCCGTCTGGTCCGTGGCCACGCCCGAGCAGGTGATCGAGGCCCGGTGGCGGGCGGCGGACGCCACGCTGCGGCGGGTGCTCGGCGAGGAGGCCATCGCCTCGGCGGAGATGGCGGAGGCGGCCCGGCTCGCCCTGCGGGCCACCGAGGCCTGCGCCCCGTACGCCCGGCCGCTCTACGCGGCCCACGCCGAGCTGCCGGTGCCCGAGGAGCCGCACCTGGCGTTCTGGCACGCCGCGACCCTGCTCCGCGAACACCGGGGCGACGCCCACCTCGCCGCGCTGCTCGCCGCCGAGCTGGACCCGCTGGAGTCGCTGGTCAGCCACACCGCGACGGGCAAGGGCATGGCGATCCGCTGGATCCTCTCCTCCCGGGGCTGGCGCCGCGCCGACTGGGAGGCGGGGTCCGAGCGGCTGCGGGAGCGCGGACTGCTCGCCGCGGGCGAGGAGTTGGCGCTGACCGACGCGGGGACGGCGCTGCGCGCGGAGGTGGAGGCGGCGACGGACCGGATGGACCGGGCCCCGTACGAACACCTCGGCGCGGAGGGGGTGGAGCGGCTCACCGAACTGGGGCGCGCCTTCCTCTTCACCGCCGCGGCGGCGGGCGCGTTCCCGTCCGAGGCGACCGGGCGCTGAGCCCCGGTGGGCCGGGGCTCCGGCCGTTCGTGCCGGGCTCCGGGTGGCCGGGGCTCCGGGCGTGTTCGACCAGGTCACGCGACAGGGGCCCCGGCCACCCGGCAGAATGCAGCTCGGGGTCCGGATCCGAACGAGAGGGCCCCGTCACTGCACAGCCAGTACGAGAAGGCGAGTCGGTAGAACCGTGACGACGTCCATCGAAGGCAGGATCGCCGAGGAACTCGGCGTACGGGAGCGACAGGTCAGGGCGGCCGTCGAGCTGCTCGACGGCGGGTCCACCGTGCCGTTCATCGCTCGCTACCGCAAGGAGGCGACCGAATCGCTCGACGACGCCCAGCTGCGCACGCTGGAGGAGCGGCTGCGCTATCTGCGGGAGCTGGAGGAGCGGCGTACGTCGATCCTCGAATCCGTACGCGAGCAGGGCAAGCTCGATGCCGCGCTGGAGGCCGCGATCCGGGGAGCCGAGACGAAGGCGCGCCTGGAGGACGTCTACCTGCCGTTCAAGCCCAAGCGGCGGACGAAGGCGCAGATCGCCCGGGAGGCCGGGCTCGCACCGCTGGCGGACGGCCTGCTCGCAGACCCTTCGGTCGACCCGCTCACCGCCGCCTCCGCGTTCGTGGACGGCGACAAGGGGGTGGCGGACGCGGCGGCGGCCCTGGAGGGCGCGCGGGCGATCCTCACCGAGCGGTTCTCCGAGGACGCCGACCTGACCGGTGAGCTGCGCGAGCGCATGTGGACACGAGGCCGGCTGGCGGCGAAGGTGCGCGAGGGGCAGGAGGAGGCGGGCGCCAAGTTCGCGGACTACTTCGACTTCGCGGAGCCGTTCACCGCACTGCCCTCGCACCGGGTGCTCGCGATGCTGCGCGGCGAGAAGGAGAACGTGCTCGATCTGGCGCTGGAGCCGGACGGGCCCGAGGCCGCGGAGCAGCCGGGCCCGTCCGCGTACGAGAACATGATCGCCCGCCGCTTCGGCGTCGCGGACCGGGGGCGCCCGGCCGACAAGTGGCTGGGTGACACGGTGCGTTGGGCCTGGCGGACCCGGATCCAGGTGCACCTGGGCATCGACCTGCGGCTGCGGCTGCGTACGGCGGCGGAGGACGAGGCCGTACGGGTCTTCGCCTCGAACCTGCGCGATCTGCTGCTCGCCGCCCCGGCCGGGACGCGCGCCACGCTGGGCCTGGACCCCGGATTCCGTACGGGCGTGAAGGTCGCGGTCGTCGACGCCACCGGCAAGGTGGTGGCCACCGATGTGATCCACCCGCACGTGCCCGCCAACAAGTGGGACCAGGCGCTGGCGAAGCTCGCGCACCTCGCCAAGGAGCACGCGGTCGACCTGATCGCGATCGGCAACGGCACGGCGTCTCGGGAGACGGACAAGCTCGCCGGTGAACTGATCGACAAGCACCCGGAGTTGAAGCTCACCAAGGTGATGGTCTCGGAGGCGGGCGCCTCGGTGTACTCCGCCTCCGCCTTCGCCTCGCAGGAACTGCCCGACATGGACGTGTCGTTGCGCGGGGCCGTCTCGATCGCGCGGCGGCTCCAGGACCCGCTGGCCGAACTGGTGAAGATCGACCCGAAGTCGATCGGCGTCGGGCAGTACCAGCACGACCTGTCCGAGGTGAAGCTCTCGCGCTCGCTGGACGCGGTCGTCGAGGACTGCGTGAACGGGGTGGGCGTGGACGTCAACACCGCCTCCGCGCCGCTGCTTTCACGGGTCTCGGGGATCAGCTCGGGGCTCGCGGAGAACATCGTCGCGCACCGTGACGCCAACGGCCCCTTCCGCTCCCGCAAGGCGCTCAAGGACGTGGCGCGGCTCGGCCCGAAGGCGTACGAGCAGTGCGCGGGCTTCCTCCGCATCCGGGGCGGCGACGACCCGCTGGACGGCTCCAGCGTGCACCCGGAGGCCTACCCCGTGGTGCGGCGGATGGCGAAGACGACGGGCGGCGAGGTCGCCGCGCTGATCGGCAACACGGAGACCCTGCGGTCGCTGCGGGCGGCGGACTTCGTGGACGGGGTGTTCGGTCTGCCGACGGTGACGGACATCCTCAAGGAGCTGGAGAAGCCGGGGCGCGACCCCCGGCCCGCCTTCCGCACGGCCACCTTCAAGGAGGGCGTCGAGAAGATCGGCGACCTGGAGCCCGGCATGGTGCTGGAGGGCGTCGTGACGAACGTGGCCGCCTTCGGCGCGTTCGTCGACGTCGGCGTCCACCAGGACGGCCTGGTCCATGTGTCGGCGCTGTCGAAGACGTTCGTGAAGGACCCGCGCGACGTCGTGAAGCCCGGCGACATCGTGAAGGTCAAGGTCATGGACGTCGATGTGCAGCGCAAGCGGATCTCGCTCTCGCTGCGGCTGGACGACGAGCCGGGCGCGGGCGGCGGCTCCGGCGGCGGTCAGGGGCGCGGCGAGCGCGGCTCCCGGCCGCCGAAGCAGCGGCAGGGGCAGGGCGGTCAGGGTTCCGGTGGCGGGCAGGGACGTCAGGGCAGCAGCCGCGACCGGCGCGGTGGCGGCGGTGGCGGCCGACAGGGACAGGGCGCTCCGGCTCCGGCGAACAGCGCGATGGCGGACGCGCTGCGGCGGGCCGGTCTGACGTCCGACCCCAAGCAGGGCGGTGGCCGGGGGCGCTGAGCCCCGGCCGGTCCGGGGGGGGGGGGGGGGGGGCCCCCCCCCCCCCCCCCCCCACCCCCCCCCTCCCCCCCCCCCGCCCCCCCCCCCCCCCCTCCGGCGGCTGTCTCCGAGGCCTTCGGGGACCTCCAATTCGGTGGGG